>JARLGQ010000371.1 GCA_031292675.1 Acidimicrobiales bacterium | reverse complement strand
GGCGGTGACAGAGGGAGAAGGGCAGCCGAGTGGGCGCATCGGGTGAGGAAAGCGATGTTGCCGGGGCATGATCCAGCAGGCGTGAAGCAGGGGACACTTTCAATCGCCGCTGGAAAGCCGAAGCGGGTAACGATCCGGCCGCCTGTGGAAGTCGGCAAGTAGCTGCGCAGGAGGCCATCGACTCGGGCTGGTGGAACGGGTGTCGTCAACTGGTCGACCAACACGTCGGCGTTTCCGCCAGACCAGATGGTCCGGCGGGCGATCGCCGGTCCATACGGCGTGTCCGTGAGCGTCGTCACCGCGACAACTCGCTTGGTCGGTGGCTTGGCGAAGGCGATGATGTATCGGTAGCCAGGATTTCCATAGTGTCCGGCACGCGGTAGTCCTCCACCACAGGCTGCGAGGACAAGACCAAGCCCGACCGCAACGATGACCCACGACGCTCGGCGCACCGAGCAAGATGATCCCCCAGTCGGGATCACTCGGTCCAGGGCGACTAGTTCCGGTCCCGGTGGAGGCACGGTATCCTCTCGAATACCGGTCAAACGCGCGTGGGACCGACCGCCCTTGTTCCGCAGTGCACAACTGCATTTGCCGCGGAGCCGTCGAAGATGTTGCCTGTGATGTCCACGGGAATGGACTCGTTCACCGAAGCGGCGTCGCCGCTCTGCGGCCCCGTCGTCATGATGGTGCTTCCCACACGCTGTCCCGAATCATTCAACACTACGACCAGGCATACAAGCTCGCCAGAGGGCGAACCGCCGACTGTGAAATCAACTTCCTCAGCAGGTATTCCCTCGTTACCAAACATGGGGTTGTACGGCTCATAGGTCCCGATCACCGAGTTCACAGTCACCGGGAGAAAGTCACAGGCGGACAATGCCATAGCCAGCAGTGAGCCTCCGATAACGAGAGCCGAGAACCGAAATCCCCTTTTCCATCGGTGCTTGTCCATGACAAACCCCCAAGTGCTCTTAGACGTCGAGGCTAGTACCACGAGCGTTGTCAGTCGACGCCGACCAGATGTACCGATCCCGGCGCCGGATTGGGGTCGGTCGAGGTCACTAGAACTCGGGCGCCCATCGGAGCCGGTCTGGCGCACGGGAACCCCGAGATGCGCTATTTGCGCGGAGACTCGCGTTGAGCCAGAGCCGGGGCGGGATCTTCACATCCCGGATGGCTTGGAGGTCAAGTGATACGGCGACGGCCCTTGGCAGCGCCGGGGACCTCGGCGAAAGGACTTTGGGTTCACTCGACCCGTTTGACCTAGGCTTTCGCTACCTGCCATCACCACGTTGCGGGCGTGAGGCGGAAAGTGGCGACGACCCAGACAGTGACGGTGCTGTTCACGGACCTGGTGGGGTCCACCGAGTTGTCGTCGCGTCTGGGTCCCCAAGCGACCGACGAGCTGCGCCAAGCGCACTTTGGCCTTCTGCGCGGAGCCATCCAGAGCGCCGGGGGCACCGAGGTGAAAAACCTCGGGGACGGGCTCATGGTGGCCTTCACCAGCCTGAGCCGGGCGCTGGCATGTGGCGTGGGTATGCAACAAGCCATCGAGCGCCACAACCGCCGGGACGACGGGGCGCTTCTCTCAGTGCGCATCGGGATGTCCACGGGCGAAGCCACCGAAGAGGACGGTGACTACTTCGGTGACCCGGTCATCGAGGCATCCCGGCTGTGCGCCCAGGCCAAAGGCGGCCAGATCCTGGCGACTGACATGGTGAAGGCCATGGCCGGGCGCCACGCCACCCAGGAGTTCGTCTCGGTGGGCGACCTGGAGCTCAAGGGCCTGCCCGATCCGGTGCCCAGTGTCGAAGTCGTCTGGGAGCCGGCCCAAGCCATCGAAGCAGAGGGTGGCCAGTTCCCACTGCCCGCTCGGTTGGTAAGCGCGTCGGCTGAGAGTCTCTTCGCCTTCTTCGGGCGAGCCGAAGAACTCACCCGGCTGAGCGACACCCAGAAGACCAGTGCCAGCGAGAACCGACTCCAGGTGGTCCTGATCTCCGGTGAGCCCGGCATCGGCAAGACCACGCTGGTGGCCCAGGCGGCCCGCACCGCCCACGCCCGGGGAGCGAACGTCCTCTATGGCAACTGCGAAGAAGACCTCGCTGTCCCCTACCAACCGTGGATCCCGGCCCTGTCGCAGTTGATCGACCAGGTAGACGAAGCGCTGTTGAGGGAGTTCGCCGAGCTCAACGGATTGGCGCTGGCCCGTCTGGTGCCCGGCTTGGCCCGTCGGCTGTCGGTGGACCCACCGGGATCGGGATCTGACGCCGACACCGATCGGTTCCTGATCCTCGAAGGCGCCGCCCGTCTCCTTGGCCTCGCTTCCACACGAACACCGCTCGTCGTCGTCCTCGATGACCTGCATTGGGTGGACGCCGCCAGCCTGCAACTGCTGCGCCACCTCGTGACCTCGGCCATCCCCATGGCGGTGCTGGTGGTGGGGACCTTCAGAGAAAGCGACCTGTCCCGATCCCATGCCCTCACCGGTACTCTGGCCGATCTGCGTCGGGAAGCATGTGTCGAGCGCCTCGATCTCCTGGGTCTCGAAGACATCGAGATCATCGACCTGCTCGAAGCGGCGGCCGGACACGACATGCCCGACGAGGGCGTGGGCCTCGCCCATGCGCTGCGCCGGGAGACGGGCGGCAACCCCTTCTTCGTAGTGGAGGTCATCCGGCACCTGGCCGAGACCGGAGCCTTCTTCCAAGGCGACGACGGTCGCTGGGTGCTGTCGACGAATCTCGAGGACCTGGGCCTGCCCACCAGCGTGCGCGAGGTCGTGGCCCATCGGGTCGCTCGTCTCGGCGAAGCAACCGAACAGGCCCTGTCCCTGGCGGCGGTGATCGGGCGTGACTTCGACCTAGAGGTGCTGTTGGGTCTCCTCGACACCGACGAAGAGACCCTCCTGGACATCCTCGAAGGAGCCATCGGGGCGGGACTCGTGAGCGAGTCCGACGACAAAGCGGGGCGTTACCGCTTCGTCCACGCCCTCATCCAGCACACGCTCTATCAGGACCTCGGTGCCACTCGTCGCCAGCGAGCCCACCAGCGGGTGGCCGAGGCGTTCGAGAGTGTGGGTACCGAGGACGAGCACTTGGTCGAGTTGGCCCGGCACTGGATGGCGGCCACCCGACCGAGTGATGCCACCAAAGCCCTCTACTACGCCCGCCGGGCCGGTGACGCCGCCCTGGCCGCCTACGCGCCCCTCGACGCCATCACCTGGTACTCCCAGGCCCTGGACCTCCTCACCCGCCAGGTGCTCGTCGACGAGCCGGAGCGCTGTGCTCTTTTGGTCGGGCTCGGCACCGCTCAGCGCCAGGCCGGCCAGCCCGAATACCGCCCGACCCTGCGCGAAGCCGCGGGAATGGCCCAGACCCTGGGCGACACCGATCTCTTGGTGGCAGCAGCGTTGGGAGGTTCCCGGGAACTCATGAGCACCTCAGAAGCTGACAACGAGCAGATTGCGGTCTTGCAAGCAGCGCTGCACATCCTGGGCGAAAGCGACATGTCCTCCAAGGCCCTTCTGTTGACAGCGATGGCCGAGGTGACCGATGCCCGCGACTGGGAGGCCCGACGAGACCTGGCCTCGGAAGCGATGTCCATTGCCAACTGTCTTTCCGACCAAGCCACTGCATTGCGGGTGATCAACCACTGCTATCCGTCCCAGACCCAGCCGGAGTCATTAGCAGATCGGCTGGTCGAAACCGACGAAGCGGTTGCGCTAGCTGACCGCTTGGGCAATCCGGTGGCGCGCATCCAAGCCCGCTTCAACAGGGTTCATGCGTGCATGGAGGTTGGTGACCTAGCCGAGACCGACCGTCGGTTGGACGAGATGGAAGCGTTGGTCGGCCAGACCGGCCTCCCCTACTACCAATGGCAACAGCTGATTGCTCGGTCCTGGCGGCTCACACTGTCTGGTGATCTGGCTGGCGCCGAAGCAGCCATCAATGAATCGCTGGAGATCGGAACTCGTATCGGTGCCCCCGCGGCCCTAGGGGTCTACGGAGCCATACTCTGGGAGACTCGCCGCCAGCAGGGACGGCTGGAGGAGATCGCCGAATTCTTCGTGCAAGCCGCAGCGGACAATCCAGCGATCGCCGCTCTTCGGGCGGTCGTGGTCTGGATGTACTGTGCATTAGGCCGCTTCGACGAGGCCCGGGAACTCTTCGAGCCCGATGTGGCCAACGGGTTCGCTGACTTTCCCCGTGATGTCTCTTGGACAACGGCGATGACCTTGTGCGCCGACAATGCGGTGGAGCTCGAACACCGGGAGGCGGCCCGGCTACTCTACGGCGAGCTGTGCCCGTTGGCGGATTTGATCGTATTCAATCAGGGCACGATGCAAGGAGCACTCTCCCTGCCCTTGGGCCGACTGGCGCACCTTCTCGGCCATCATCAAGAGTCGGAGTCGTTCTTTGTGAATGCCCTATCGACTCATAATCGCCTAGGCGCTCACGAGTCCATAGCCCGTACCAAGCTCTACTACGCCGACCTGCTGGTCGATCGGGCTGAGGCCGGTGATGCGCAAAGGGCCAAGCAGATGGTCAAAGAGGCACTCGCCGCCGCCCATGAGTACGGTTATGGCGCACTGGAGCGAAGGGCGAACGTCTTGCTCGAATCCCTTCCCTGAGACAACTCGCGGGCTCGGTCATTGCGGATTTTCCACCACTCGGAAGTGCCGGATCTGTGCGGTGCCCGGAGTGGGCCCGGTCACCCGCGCTGACCGCTCATACCCCGCTACCGGGTGCCGCATTCCTGGCCTCAGACAAGCGGACGTGTCGGCTACCGTGCACCGCAGGCGGCACCGAGCCCTCCAAACATCGCCCGGTTTCCCGGTGGACCTCACGACTCCCCCGCTGCCCAATCGGCGAGCATCGGACGGAATACCCAGTCTGTTCCTCGGTCACATCGTAGGTATGCCCAGCGGCGACAGATCGACGACGGCGCTCGCGACAGACCTCTCAAATCTGTTCGGGGTATCCGCCGGTCAAAGAAAGCTTCACGAAAGCGATCTGTCGAAATCGCGAGTGGAGGTGAGCGGACAACTCTCGAACCAAGACATCAGGGAAGAGATTGGAAGCCTCTGGGCCTTGACCAGGCATTTTGATTGACGCCTGACGGTGAGCTCGCGGGCTTGGACTTCCCCTCGGTAGGCGCCCAGAACGATTCAGGGCCTCGCCCACCGCGACCTAAAGCTCGATCCCCAGGATGCCCGTAGACGGCCCTGTATCGCCGAGTCAGAACGTTGCGTGTGGTCCGCCTGATCCTGACCTCCGGGCTTGGCCGCCCAATCCCGGCAATGCGCGCAAGATCGCTCCGGTCAGGAATATCGCCCTTCGACAGGCGACCTTGTTGGTGCCTAATGCGGGGCGGTATCTGGAGGAACGGGACCGATCCCCTTCATGGATCAGCGGCTTGGCCTATGGCCGAGCGATGCTCCCGGCGAGCAGAGAGTAGATCTCAACCATCGGCGCCGTCCCATTCACCCCGTTGGTCTGTCCGTTCTGAAGGAACAATCCGCTCGACGCGCGCTGGGTCCACATGTAAGTGGCGTAGGCCTGAGCCTCAGTGCTGTAGGCGCTGTTGGGTTGTGTCTGGCCGAGCACGAACAAGTTGCGAAAATAAATTGCATTGAACGCCGGACCCTGGTTCTGCAGCGTTGTCCCGGTTCCGAAGTACGACACTGCGGCCGCTGCGGTGGTCTCGGCCGCGGTCAGGTAGCTCGTCTTGTCCGTGATTTGGTAGAGGAGAACTCCGGCACCGACCATCGTGCCCTGGTTGTAGCTCCAGATGGTTGTGTTCACGCTCCCACCGGGGTTGACATGGTCGTAGTAGAGACCGCTCGGTGAAGAGAGGCACTTGTCGACCCACTGGTACATCTTTGTCGCCCACGACAGGTCCGCGGCGTCCTTGGTCAGCTGGTAGAGCTCCAAACCAACCTCGGCGCCGCCGGCGTTCGCCGTCGTATTTCGCTGGCTTCCCGCTACGTCCTCCCAGAACACCCCGCCCGGACAACCGTCGGTCCTACTCGTATCCCAGCCGCTCACGATGAAGTTGAACGTGTCTTGGGCCAGCGTGAGATCAGTGGGGTTCTCAGTGAGCTGGTAGCCGTCGAGGAGGTCTAAGGCGGACCATGCGTTGTCGTCGTAGTAGGTGTTGCCCCCGGGACCCTCCGGTGGGGCGACTGCAGATTCGAACGCTTGAGGCTGGCGCCCACCGTTGGGACTGATCTCCTTGAGATCAGTGTACGCGAGCAGCCCGTTGAGCCTCGCGCCCACATCGGAGGCGTAGCTCGACCCACCCGGGCTCGCATAGAGGAACTCGGTGCCGGCCATCGCGTTCGTGAACGGCCACAGACACGAGTAGGGGTCACAACTGTTCGAAGGCAACCCTTGGTAGAGCTGAACCGAAGGCTCATAGAGGTTCGACTGGAGGGCTTGGTAGCTCGCGACAGCTTCCTGTTCGTCGGTCGACGTCGCCGGGTTCTGTGCCGCTTGGCGGACGTGAACTGACACGGGGGCGGCGGCCGCGCTCGTGGCGCCCAAGGCCAGGGATCCCATGGCAGCCGCGGCACAGAACACAACGACGGACCACACCACGTTCCGTCGAGTTCGCGGCTCGCGCATGCGCCGGGAATGGGCATTCCGCATCACTACTTTCATGGAACCCTTCCTCGAGGTCTCGGACCTTGACTTTGACATCCTGTCATAGCCAACGGGCTGGCGCCCTCGTCGTGCGTAATGCGCTGCCTGGTTCGCCGGAGCGCACTCGCTAATCTTGGCTCGAAACGATCCCGAGCACCTCAGGCTGGTCACGCCTCGCACTGCCCCGAGAACAAGCCGGCATGTGCAAGCGGTCCGAGGTCATCGACGGGGCCTCCGATAGCGAATCAGGGTCATATGATATTCCCAAGGCCTAAACGTGACGGTCTCTTGGGGGTGCCCTATCCCCTGCATTCGGGACGATCTGCCCGCCGGAGGGACAATGAGTTCCATGGCATCGGATTCCGCTGGCGAGGACCCCGTCGTCATTTCGGTTGCCGCCTACAGCGAGCACGCTGACGAGTACGAAGCAAGCCATGCCCTGAAGATGCTCGACCGTGTTGAGCGGTTTGCCACATCGCTCCCGGTCCCCTCTCTGATCCTTGATGCTGGCTGCGGCCCCGGTCGAGATCTGGCCCGATTCGTGTCCTTCGGTCATGTCGCTCAGGGAGTCGATCTCAACCCTGTGTTCGTGGCAAAGGCGACGGCGCACGCACCCACGTCGCAGGCCGACCTTCGTCAGGTCCAGCGACTCTTTTCCCAAGGTCTTTTCGACGGGATCTGGGCGAGCGCCTCCCTCGTGCATCTCACCGACGACGACGCGTCTGACGTGTTGCGGCAGTTTGCCTCGCTTCTGCGCCCGCAAGGCAAGCTTTACGTCTGCGTCAACACGGTGGGTCAAACAGGTTGGCTGGATGAACCCGATGGACGCCGCTGGTACACGATCTGGGACAATGAAGTCTTCGTCAGAACGGTTGCGGGAGCAGGTTTTCTCATCGACGAGATCAATCGTGGATCGTTCATCGAGGTCTGGGCAACCTGTACGACGGCGTAACCGGGATATGCCGGTACCGATCGGTGCTGATCAGGAGTTCGCCACCATCAGAGCCATGCTTATTCATACGGTACCGGTCGGATGTCACCGCTGTTCAGGGCCGACGTGCCCGACTCGCTGGGCCCAGCGTTCGACGTCGTCCAGGCGCCACGAGATACTGCCGCGGAACTCGCCAACTGGCTTTGAGAAGCCTGCCTCACGGATTAACCGTTCGGCCTCGGGTGGCGCGACGCCGAGGAGGTCTGCCACATCTTCGATGTTGCCCAGTGCACCCACCACAGACACAGGGTGCCACATCAGCCCAGGGTGATAAGAGAGCCCACTGGGGCGACCGGCCGGGGCTCGTGGGACGGTAAGAAACCCAAAGAGAGGTCCTTAGCGGCCAGGATTCCGCGCCAGACGCGACCACGAGGCCGATTGCGCCAGATCCAGGGCAAACGATGTTCCCGCGCCTTCGGCCGCCCACTCCCAGAGGTGGACCGCGCGGCGCGTGCGCATCATCGCCCATCCCCGATTGGTCAACGGCGGTATTCCGGGTTCTCCCAATCGAATCGTTGACCATCGTCCCATGCGGTACGTACATTTCCGTAGGCGGGAATGCCGCCGGCGTCGCGCAAAAGCTTCGCCAAGTGCATCAGATTCCACGTCATGAACGTGGTGTTGCGGTTGGTAAAGTCGTTCTCCGGCCCACCCGAGCCTGGATCGAGGTATGACGGTCCGGGACCGGCTTCGCCAATCCAGCCGGCATCGGCTTGGGGTGGGATCGTATAGCCGAGGTGTTGGAGGCTGTAGAGGACGTTCATGGCGCAGTGCTTAATGCCATCTTCGTTACCGGTGATGAGGCAGCCCGCCACGCGTCCGTAATAAGCGTACTGTCCGTCGGGATTCAAGATATGTGAGGTGGCGTAAAGCCTCTCGATGCACTGCTTCATGACGGAGCTGTTGTCGCCCAGCCATATGGGGCCAGCCAGCACAAGGATCTCGGAGGCGAAGACCTTATCCTGGAGCTCAGGCCATTCGTCACTAGCCCACCCGTGCTCGCTCATGTCAGGGTAGATCCCGGTGGCCACTTGGTGGTCGATCAGGCGTATGGATTCTGCCCTGACCCCGTGACGTTCCATGATGGATTGACTGGCGTCAACGAGGGCCTGCGTATTCGATATCTCGGGTGAACGCTTCAAAGTGCAGTTGATGAACAACGCCCGCAAGCCGCTGAAATCCCAGACGTCGCCGTCCATTTCGATTCTCCGCCCTCCTGCGGACCTTGACGGTCCGACATAGCGAGGATATCGGTTCGACAGCGCTGATCGCATCTTGATAGGCCGGCTTGTCGGCGCAACAGCACCCAACCTGATTAGTAAGTGTGCGAGAGACTGCGTGGCTCGGCAGAACCCATTGTTTCCAGGGCATCACAGACATTTACAGTGGTCGATGACGGTGCCTGGATGTGTCGAATCTCGCCGATCCAATCCTAGAGTCGCAAGCGCCGTGTCCCCGGCCCCGGACCGGATGCAGTCGAAGGAGCAGCCTGCCTTATGTGGCTCATTGTCCATGCCACCAGCCTTGGCGACAACGAGACGTCCATGGACCGCCGTGCGAAGTGGCTCGGCGAAGACGTTCCGCCATCGCGTCTTCGGCTCACTATCATTTGTAAGCATCGAGGATCTCTGGCAGACCTCGACCACGCCCTCGCTGTTGCGGCAACGTGCCGAGTGTTAGGTATGTGGCTAGCCAAATCGGTGGACCACACCCGAGGGTCCGGGGTGGCCCAGCCGGGACATCAACATGAGGACGAGAGCAGAGAATACTCCCGTACTCTCCTCGATTCTTGCGAGCAACGCCTCTACGGGGTCAGCTTGGTCGCCGACACCATTTGCGTAGTCAGTGGCGTAACCGACAAGTGCCATAGGAAGCCCCGCTTCTCCAGCGAGCACGACCTCAGGACCAGCGGTCTGGCTCACTGCCGTGACGCCGAACGTGGCCAAGGCGGCGATCTCGGACCGGGTGTTGAAACGAGGGCCATCGACGTGGCCATAACAGCCCGTGGACCGGCTGACTCCGATTGCCTGGGCGGCCTCGATAAGGGCGTCACGCAATTCGGTGCTGAATGGTCGATCGAAGATCCAATGGCCTCGCCCCACTCCGCCTGGTTGGGAAAACCAGGTGCACAGGCTGCCGTCCGGTAGTCGGTTGCTCGGGAAATAGAGGTCGTCGAAGACGACGATCGAACCCAGTTCCACCGACCGGTCCACGGCGCCACAGACCGTGGTCGAAATCAGGCAATCCACCCCAGCATCCAGCAACGCGGTGATGTTGGCCCTGTGATCGACGTGGTTCGACAGGCGGAAGTGGTCCCGCCCATGACGGGAGAGGTGCACTACCTCGATTCCCGCCACCCGCCCTGTGGTAAGCCTGACATCACCGTAGAGGGTACGACTGAGCACCTGAGCGGGGTCTTCCAAGACGGGCCACTCGTAGGTGCCCGAACCCGAAATGATGCCGACTCGCACCTTCCCTCCTAACTCTCCGGATTCGGCAGCGTCACGATCTGGTGTACTGCTTCACGCAGCATGGCCCGGAATCCTGCTCGTGCGCCACCGCAACTCGACCGAGACTTGTTACCTCCCATAGCCAACGACGGGATCGGACTCGTGGAACCGGCGCGACGGCCACCAGTTCCAGCGTCCCATCAAGACCACGGCAGACGGGACCAAGAGCGTGCGCACCACAAAGGTGTCGAGCAGGATCCCGAAGGCCAGACCAGTTCCGATCTGGCGGATCTGGCCCGACGTCGTGACGGCGAGGACGCCGAAGGTCCCCGCCAGCACCAGGCCGGCTGAGGTCACCGTTGTACCGGTGTTCCCCACGGCCGTGGCCACTGCCGTGGGCAAAGGGGCCCGCGCCGCCTCTTCTCGGATCCGCGTCATTACCAGGATGTTGTAGTCCTCTCCCAAGGCCATGATGAACACGAACATGAAGAAGGGAAGCGTGAAATTGATGCCGAGCTGGCGCCCGATCACGACGAAGGCCAACACGGCAAATCCCAGGGAAGCCAGGTACGACAGCAAGACGCTGGCCACCAGGTAGAGCGGCGCCACCAGGGACCGAAGCACCAGGGCGAGCAGGAGAGTCAAGACGACAAGCACCACTGGCACGATGCGGACGATGTCCGAACCCGAGATCGTGCTCACATCCGCCGCCCCCGCGGCTTGACCCGCAACCCCGTTTGCGGTTGCCCCCATCTGTGACGCCACGTCGGAGACAGCAGCGCGAACGGCCGGGATCGCCTGGAGTGCTGCCGTGCTCCCCGGGGTCCCGGCCCGTAACGACACCCGATAGAGGAGGATCCGTCCGTCGGAGCTGATGAACTGAGCGGTGGCCCGGTACGCGTTGTAGAAGTCTGTCGGGACCCTGGACCCCTGTGGTGGGAGCGGAGGAAGATCAGCCGGTGGACCGAGATGCCGATACGCATAGGCGAGGCCGTTGGGTCTGATGTGCAACCCGCTCGCCGACAATGCATCGGAGAGCGACGTGAACAGTCCTGTTGACTCGAGCAAGTCTTCACCTTGGGCGATGACCGCGGGGTTCTCCCACACCGGGCTGGGCATCGCGACGACCACGTCGGTGCTGGCAAGTACGGCCGCCCCAAAGTGGGCCTCGAGGGCCGCTTCGCCGAGCTGGGAGTCCGAACCGGTGATGTATCCGCCGGGATTGAACCCTGATGGCGCGTAGGACACCAAGCAGAGGGCCAGACCCGACAAGGCAGTCGCTCCGGTGGCAAGAGCAATGACCGGGTGACGAATGACGCGGACCGCCACCCTTCCCCAGCGTCCGCGCATGGGCCCGTCAGGTCGAAGCACAGAGGGGAAGAAGACACTCCGACCGAGGATGGCGAGCAGAGCGGGGAAGAACGTCAGGTCGATCATGAGCACGATGACGATGCCAATGGCGAGTCCTGGCCCGACGCTGCGGTACAACCCGAAGCTGGCAAGCACCAGGCTCAAGAGGGCGGCGATGACGGTGGCGGCCGAGAACGTGATCGACTCGCCGACGCGCTCGACGGCGGTCTCGAGCGCCTGCCGCGGCCCGAGACCCTTTCGGAGGTTCTCCCGATACCTGAAGACGAGAAACAGCGAGTAATCGGTCCCCGCCCCGAGGACGAGCGCGGTCAAGAGCAGCTGCATCAACGAAGAGATCTGGGTGCCCAGTTTCGCCGACTCCGCGATCACGGGGCTGGCCAAAGCAAGGGCCAGACCGGCGGGCGCCAGGGTCACCAACGGGGCGAGGAAGGAGCGAAACGCAACTCCCAGGAGCGCCAGGATGAACACGATCGAGATGAGCTCGACCTCAGTGGCCGTTTGAGTGGCCGCATGTTGCTGGTCGACCAGTTCCGGCAACGGCCCGGTCAGGTAGACGGTCAGATCGGGTGGCGGGGCACCAAACTCCGAGCGGACGCGGGCCACGGCGACCGCTCCCGCCCGCCCGCCTCCTTCGGTGCGAGACGAGAACTCCACCAATGCGGTTCGGACCTCGCCGTCGACCGAAACCGCCGCGTCGCGCACCGAGACCACGTCGGGTGTCTGTCGAGCTTGGACTTCGATGCGCCCGACGGCACGCTGATCGGCAGTGGTAAGAGGTCCGTCTTGATGAGCCGCAACGATGGTCCCCGAGAGCTGCCCTCCGAGGAGGAACGGCGCGGCCAAGTCGGCGGCCTCGACGCTGGGTGCGGTGCGAGGGAGAAACGCCGTGTTGTCGTTGCGAATGACGCTACCGAGCGAGGGGAGAACGATGACGGCAGCGGCGGTGACTCCGAGCCAGCCCAACACCACGGCCCACCGGTATCGGACGGAGAATCGACCAACGGAAGCGAACATCAGCGACGGGGTCTCAATGGCGGGAGGGGGCCATGGATCAGTCCGCACTTGAGGACAGGCCCGCCAGCTCGGCGATGCCCTCTTCGAAGGGCACTCGGGCCACGAACCCGAGTTCTCGTGCCGCCTTGTCGGGAGAGGCCACGATGTGGCGCACATCACCCAATCGCCATTCGCCGGTCACCGTGGGTCCCGGTCCGGATGGGCCGAGGGCGTGGGCGAGCGCGTGGGCCAGCTCGGCGATGGTGTGGGGGTGGCCGCTGGCGATGTTGAACGGGCCTGTCACACCCGGCTGGGCCTCGAGCGCGGCGAGGTTGGCCCGAGCCACGTCTCGCACGTGGACGAAGTCCCTCCGTTGTCCCCCGTCCTCGAAGACGCGGGGCGGCTGTCCGTTCCGCAACGCGCTCACGAAGAGACTGGCCACGCCCGAGTATGGGGTATCGATCGGACTGCGAGGGCCGAACACATTGTGATAACGCAACGAGATCACCGGCGACCCCGAGGCGCGCCCGTAGGCGGCACACAGGTGCTCTTGATGCACCTTGGTCGCCGCATAGACGTTGCGCGGATCCACGGGGGCTTCTTCACCCACCGCCACAGAGACGAGGTCACCAGCACACGACGGACAGGGCGGCTCGAACGTCCCGGCTGCCAACCGGTCCACCGATCTCGGCCCGGGGTGAACCGGGCCGCACCCGGGGCAGCGATAGGCCCCCTCCCCGTAGACGACCATGCTTCCGGCCAAGACCAATGGCCCTCTGAAGCCGGCCTCGTCCAGAGCCCGAAGCATGACCGCGGTGCCGACATCGTTGTCTTGGACGTAGTCGGTGACACCGGCGAAATGGCGCCCGAGTCCCACCCTGGCCGCCTGGTGACTGATGGCGTCAATGCCGGGGAGGGCGCGAGTCCAACTGTCAGGTTCGGCCACATCGCCGAGGAGATAAGTCGCCCGGCGGTTCTCGAACGGCGGGGGCCGACGGTCGAGCACCACGACATCGTGACCCGCTTCTCCGAGGACGTCGACCACGTGCGATCCGACAAAGCCCGAGCCCCCCGTCACGAGGACCCTCACGATTTCGTGCTCGTTTCGCGCCCGTCATCGCTGCGGTCGGCGGCGATACCCCGAAGACCGCGCACGCATCGAGGTTAACGCCGCCACGGCCCCGTGCCCGGGCACCGGGCCGGCTTCGAGGGGAACGTTATTGATTTGTAATCGATTCACACGACACGACCTGGGCCCCCCTCGATACCTTGCCTCCATGCCCGAGGTGATCTTGCCGGTGCTCGACGAGGCGGAGGCGCTGCCTTGGGTGCTGGGTCGCATGCCGGGCGACTTCAGCCCCATCGTGGTGGACAACGGCTCGACCGACGGCTCGGGCGCCGTCGCCGCCCGACTGGGGGCCCGGGTCGTCACGGAACCGGTGCGCGGGTTCGGCTCCGCGTGCTGGGCCGGTTTGACCGCCGCCGAGGATGACGTGGTCTGTTTCATGGACGCCGACGGCTCGCTCGACCCCGTCGACCTTCCCCGTGTCAGCGAGCCTGTGGCTGGTGGTGAGGTCGACCTCATGCTGGGCGCCCGACGGGCCGAGCGGGGAGCCTGGCCGGGCCACGCCCGCCTGGCCAACCGACTCCTCATGGCCGAGGTGCGCCGCAGGACCACCTTGTCCCTTTCGGACCTCGGACCGATGCGAGCGGCGGGTCGCGCCGCATTGCTCAGGCTCGGCCTGGCCGACCGACGCTCGGGATGGCCCCTCGAAATGGTCCTCCGAGCCCATCAGCTGGGCTGGCGTGTCGACGAGGTCCCTGTTCCGTACCGGCCCCGCACAGGGCGTTCGAAAGTCACAGGGACGGTGAGAGGGACCCTCCAGGCGGTCGGCGACATGGCGGCTCTGCTGCGATGACGACCCGGCTCGTTGAAGCGGCGGCCTGGGGTGACTTCCAGGTTGTGGTCATGGCGAAGGCACCGGTCCCGGGCGAGGTCAAAACACGACTGTGCCCACCCCTGACCCACGGCCAAGCCGCCGCACTAGCCACAGCCGCCTTGCTCGACACCATGGAGGCGGTGAGTGCCAGCCACGCCGTGCATCGGGTGCTGGCGCTGGAGGGTCCTCCCGGATCGTGGCTCCTCCCCGGCTTCGACGTGGTGACGCAGCGTCCGGGCGGTTTCGGGGCCCGCCTGGCGGGGGCCATCAACGATGCGTGGGACCGGAACCCGCACCCGGTGCTGGTGATCGGAATGGACACGCCCCAGGTTCAGGGTCCCGATCTGGATCGGGCCGTGGCGCCCCTGGTGCGGGGTCCCGCCGACGAACGCCCCCGGGCCGTCCTCGGACCGGCCGAGGACGGTGGGTACTGGGCCATCGGCGTCCGCCGTCCCGTTGCGGGGATGTTCGACGGAGTTCCGATGAGCACGAGCCGCACCGGCGCGGCACAGCTCGAGCGCCTCCGTGCCCTGGGTGTCTCGTGCCGCTTGCTCGACGGTCTTCGGGACGTCGACGAGATCGACGACGCGGTCGCCGTCGCCCAGTTGGCACCGGCGACACGCTTCGCCGCCGTCCTCGAGCCCATGGCCAGGGAGGCCTCCATGTCGCAGACGACGGCGGCCTCCGGGGGCGACGCGTTCGACCGGGACCTCTTGGGCCGCCGTGGCTGAGACTCTTGTCGCCACATCGAGGCTGCGCGTCCACGACGGGCGCGCCCTCGAGATCGACGTCCGACGGTGGATGGCCGCAGCCGATGAGGTGGACCAGGCACTCCTCGACCGGGCCACGGGCCCGGTCCTCGATGTCGGTTGCGGTCCCGGTCGCTTGGTCCGGGAGCTCCGAGATCGTGGCGTCGACGCCCTCGGGGTCGACATCTCCCCCACCGCCATCGCGCTGGCCCGGGGATGGGGGGCTCCGGTGCTGCAGCGCTCGGTCTTCGACCATCTTCCGAGACACGGACGGTGGCGCTCGGCGCTCCTGCTCGACGGCAGTGTGGGGATCGGGGGGGACGCCGTGACCTTGTTGCGCCGAGTGGGCGAGCTACTCAGTCCCGACGGTCGTGTCCTCGTGGAGATGGAGGAACCGGGCGTGCCGAGCGAATCGCTCAGGGTGCGGATCGAGACCTCGGGGGGTGCCGGACCGTGGTTTTCGTGGTCGGTCGTCTCCATCGACGATGCGGTACCGCTGGCGGCGGCCACCGGCTTTCGGGTCGAGGAGTCGTGGGCGGCCGGTGGGCGCTGGTTCGCCCGTATCGACCGATCGGCGAGTCAACGCCGCACGTAGTGCAGGTAGGGACGGAACGCCACGTCGGTCACCGGGAAGAAGCACTGGAAGCAGGAGAAGACCGGTTGCCTGCTCAAACGGAAGTATCGCTGGAGCGCATCGCCGAGGGCGGGATCGATGCTGGTGCTGTCTGTGTAGACGGCAGTCACCTCGGGTGCTGCCAACTCCTGGCCGATGCTCCTGAGCAGGTCTGTCCTGGCCTGGCTCGGGCCCGCTCGGAGCACGTCGTGGATGGCCTCGTCCTGGGCCCAGGATGGTTTCCCCGCCAGGGTGTCGTACCAAGGATGGTCTAGGACGATGACCTGGCCGGGAGTGGACTCGACCATGGCGACGAAGCGTTGGCCGGCTCGCTGATCGGCGGGCGTGGGCACCAGATGGGCGGGGTGCCCACCGATCCACGCCAGCTGGACGATGAGCACCGCTAAGAGGAGAATTTCGATCCCCGTGGCGTGGGTGGCGACGCGTCGTCGGACGGCCTCATAGCCGAGGCCGCCCAGAGCTGACAGTGCGGCGAAGGCGGGGATGAGGACGTCCTGGCCCCCACCCACATGGGCGCGCGAGACCCACGACACCCCCACGAAGCCGGCCGTCACCGCCAGCCAGAATCCCCACGGTGTGGTCGTGCCGCTTCGGCGCCGGTACACGATGAGGCCCAGGACTCCGAGACCGAGCATCCATCCCACCCGACCGATGAGGTCACCGGGCACGAAGCGCCACCAGATCGACGCTTCGGTGCCCTGATGCAGCAGCTCGGTGAAGACGTAGTAGTCGTACCATCCGTGACTGAGAGCGTCGAGCACCAGCGTCGATCCCACCACCACGACCGCCCATGCCCCCAAGGCCACCACCCCGACCCGCCTCCGCACCACCACCAAGTAGGCAACCAGAGGCGCGGCGGCCAGGAGAGTCGACTGCTTGGTCAACAAGGCGGCAGACAGCACCAACCCGACCAGGACGCCCCCCTTCCACGTCTCGGCCTGCCGCGCCAGGGCGACGGCAAGGAGGAGGAACAAGAGCCACAACGAGTCGACGCGCCCGATATCGAGCCACGCCCCGCCGACTTGGTAGGTGGCGGCGAAGAGCCCTGCCGCCACCAAGCCGGCCACCGCGTCCCCGGTCTCGCGCCGGACGAGCCAGAACAAGACAGCGAAGCACCCCAGGGAGGAGGTGAAGGACACGAGCCGAAGGGGCAAGAAGCTCAGTCCGGTGACATGAGCGACGAGAGCCGAGAGCCAGAAGTACAGGGGCGGGTAGGTGTAGGGGACGTAGTGGAGCGAAGGTGCGACGTAGATGGCCTGAGCGCGCAGGACTCGACCCACGATCTCGACCGAACCGCCCTCCATCCACTCGAGCTCGTAGGGATAGCCGAGTTGGCGCAGTGCGATGACGACGTACAGCGCCACAGGAACCAGCGCCGCCGCCACCACGCTGACCCTTACAAGTCGAAGTCCGAGCGGATTGCGAACCGGTGTCGACCTCAACTCCGCAATCGTGCCCGGTTCCAGGACCACGTCGCCAACCCCGCGCAGGCCGTCCATACCACGCCGAGCACGATCTCCAGGTTGTGGGCATAGTTCCACGGGAGCAGGCTCGGCCCCGCCCGTGAGGACTTCCCCCAACTCCCCACGAGCGGGTAGGAGTAGAGGATCACAGCGGCCGAGACGATCAGACCCACTTGCACCGACAGCAGCGACCACCGGGGCAGGAGCCTTCGACAGGCAAAGGCCACGGCCACCAACGCCGGGGCGACCAGGGCGTCGTTCACCACGTTGAGCCCGATGGCGCTTCGCAGCACGACCGGGGGGTTGGCTCCTGACCAGTTCGAGACCATGCCGTGGATCCCGAAGCCGATGATTCCCCACCCCACCGCGAGCGCCAGCCAGAAGAGTGGCCCGGGATCCTGGGCACGCTCCACCACCTTCCGGGGCGCGCCCTCTGCATCAGGGGATGCCGCCGGCTCGGCGACCATGTCGGTCTCGGGCGGCACGATGGACATCTCGGAGCCCTCGTCCGGCATCGACGCAGGGCCGACGACGGCAGCGGGTACGACGATCTCGTCGGGCGCGTCCGGCGTGAGGACCTCGTCGGAGTCACCCCCAAGCCCAGGTTCGTGCTCGTCCCCGCTGGACTCCGGCGGTAACGCTCCGGATCCGGTCACAGTACGACCACCTTTGTGATCCATTTCGTCTGGAGGACTCCGGGCCGGTCCGGCGCGATCAGGCGTACCGGGTACCCGTGGTCGAGATCGAGGGGCGCACCGTTGAGCTCGAGTGCGAGAAGGGTGTCGGGGTCCGCGGCGTGCTGAGGGTCGATGATGGAGCTTGAATACAGCCGGTCAGAGGCCTCGAGTGACTCCACACGGATCCTGGCACGGGGCCTTGCGCCGACGAGCGAGAGCAAATATGGCAACGAGATCCCTCGCCAGGAGGCCGCCGCGCTCCAACCTTCGACACAGGTGATCGGCAATCCTGCGGCGCGCTGGGGCAAGGCGCGCAGTTCGGCCACGGTGAAGGTGCGCGGCGTGCGACAGTTTCCCGTGACCTCCAACCGATAAGCCGGATCGATCGCCGAAGACGTGACCCCGGCTTCGATGGCGCTTTGATTGACGGGAAGGTGCTGGGGGCCCACGACGGGATTGCGCGGTGCGAGCAACGCCAATCGCCGAAAGGGTGTCACGGTCTCGCCCGCAACTGTAACCACAAGGACGGCGGCACTCCCCAAGACGGTGGCCACGAAGCCTCGGCGTGAGAGCCCGCCTCGGCCCGAAGAGGCGGGCGCCGGCCCCGCCCTGGTGGTGACGTCCGTGATCGCCGCCACGTCGGTGATGGCCTCCGGCGCGGCGTCACCCTCATCACCGTACGCCCCGCGACCCAGGGCGTGGCGGGCGATGACCCCTTTGGTGCCGACGTGGATGACGAGGGCACCGATAACGATCCAGGCAGTCCAGAAGTGTGCCGTGGGGAAGAAGAAGGGCATGGGTGAGTACCAGTACGCGATGTTCGCCACGCCGGTAAGGAGTTGGAACAGCGAACCACCTACGAGGGCGACCAGGCTGAGCCGCTCGAGAGCATGGGCGACGTTGTGCACCGGGGGCCACGAGAACAGCTTGGGCCAGACGGTCCACAGCTTGGCCAGCAACAGAGGGATGGCTGCGATCCCGGTGATGACATGAACACCCTGGGTCACGCGGAAGAAGTTGATGGGCCGGGTGGGAAGGTGAAACCAATGGGGTGGGTGTTGTGCCAGGTAGTCGACAAGCCCGGTGAGGAAGCACACGCCGAAGGCCACACCGAGACAGACGCCGAGCACCGAGGCCACCCACTCGTCGTGGAGCGGACTGGAGAATCGCCGGCCGATGTCTTGGGTCGCGCGCTCGGCGCCGGCCGATCCCTTCGCCACCGCGGTGGAGACCTTGGCTCGTGCCGCGACCGCCCGACGTCGGAGATCGGGCACGAGCTCAGCGCGCCGGGGTGGTCGTCTTCGCCGTGCCGCGGGGCGGTTCTCGGGCACGGCGCGACAGTAGCGCTGCCCTTGGGGACGAACCTGACAACTTTCTTACGAATCGCCAAACTTCTCTCATCCCCGGGATGGCTCCCGGTAGCGACGGTGAGCTGCTTTTCCCACCGTCGGCTGGGCACGACCCAGTCTGACGGGAACCCGGAGGGAGCCCGACCGTCGTGGGTCGCGGGCCGACCCCTCGTGGACATTCCCCGAGACTTGGTGCTAGAGCAGACCGCATTACCATGGGCTCGGTGCAGAGCGTCCTAGTGGTCGATGACGAGGCTTTGGTGCGGGACGTCGTCGTCCGCTACCTCGACCACGAGGGGTTCGTCGCTCGTCAGGCCGCTGACGCCGCCCAAGCCCGGGAGATGATCCAGGAGCACGCACCGTGTCTGGTCATCCTCGACGTAATGCTTCCGGATGTGAACGGCCTCGATCTGTGCAGGTGGATCCGGGACTCAAGTGAGGTGCCGGTCATCCTTCTCACGGCCCGGGGTGAGGAACAAGACCGCATCACGGGACTCGAGCTCGGCGCTGACGACTACGTGGTCAAGCCCTTCTCCCCACGCGAACTGATGGTGAGGGTCAAGACGATCCTTCGACGGTCCCACCGGGATCACCCCGCGGCGCACTCGCGGCTGACCACCGGAGGGTTGACCATCGATGCCCAAACCCGCGAGGTGACGGCCATGGGCCGAACCGTCGGGCTGACGGCGAAGGAATTCGAGCTGTTGTGGTGTCTGGCGAGCTACCCCCGCGTCGTCTTCTCACGCGAGCAGCTCATGGCCCAGGTGTGGGGATATGAGGAGGCGCCCGAGCTGGGCACGAGCACGGTGACGGTGCATGTCCGGCGGCTCCGGGAGAAGATCGAGCAAGACCCATCCAAGCCCCGAATCATCACGACGGTGTGGGGCGTCGGCTACCGCTTCGAGCCATGATCGTCAATGCACTGATCGTGGCAGGGACAACCCTGGCCGTCGGTGTGGTTGCCGGCGCGCTGCTGCGGACGCTGTCGTCGGTTCGCCTCCAGCTGGCGGGTTTGGCGCTCCTGGCCGTAGCCCTACCCCTCGGGGCGGTGCTCCTTTCGGGGGCGGTGATGTTGCACATGGGCGGAGAAGCCGAGGTCGTCGCCGTCTCGATTGCAGCAGGCACGGTCAGCCTCGCCTTGGCCCTCGTTTTGACTCGCAACATCATCGGCCCGCTCCAACGCGTGCGCGAAGCGTCGGTTCGGCTCGCCGAAGGCGAGTTAGACGAGAGGGCGCCCGTCCAAGGGCCTGCAGAGATCGCTGAGCTGGCTCGATCGTTCAACGCCATGGCAGAGCACCTCGAGAAGGTGTTCGACGGTCGTCGAGAGCTCATCGCCTGGGCGAGCCACGACCTCCGCGCGCCGATCACGTCGTTGCAGGCCATGTTGGAGGCCATCGATGACGGCGTCATCGACTCCGACCACTACATGCAGGCCCTGCAGGGTCAAGTACGACTGCTCGGCTCCTTGGTCGACGATCTCTTTGAGTTGGCCTGCATCGACTCTGGTGCCACCACCATCGAGTTGAGCGGGGTCGACATGGTGGCTCTGGCGCGGTCGTGCGCGCGACGATTCGACCTCGAGGCAAGAGCTCGTGGCATTCGACTCGACGTCGTCAAACATGATGAGCCGATCGTCGCGTACTGCGCGCCGGACAAGGTGGAGCGCGTGCTCACCAACCTCGTCACCAATGCGTTTCGATACACGCCTGCGGGAGGGAAGGTCGTTCTGTCCCTTACCCAGGGGGCCGACGCCGTCTTCGTGTCCGTCGAGGACACTGGGACCGGGATCGCCTCGGAGTCGATGGAGAGGGTCTTCGAGCCATTCTTCCGGGCTGATGTCGCCCGATCGCCGGCCGACGGGAGTGCCGGTCTGGGTCTGGCGATCGCCAGAGGTCTGATCGACGCCCAAGGGGGCCGTATCTGGGCAGAACCTCCCGCTGCGGGAGGAACTCGCATCTGCTTTGTGCTCCCTGCCTTCGTCCCCTCACTCCGTTCCCAGGCTCACCCCATGGCCGGGCCACGCCCGCCCGAAGTGGTAATCGAAGAGGTTGCGCTGTCCCAGGCTCTCCGGGCCAGCCACCGGGGCCGGGTACGACGCCGGCCGGCACGGCCAAGTACCGAGACATAAACAAGTACCGAGACACAGACCTGTACCGGGACAGAGAACGGGTTCCGAGTTACCCTCTGTGTGTGGTGGAGTACCGAATCGGCCAGGCCGCCGAGCTGCTAGGGGTGAGCCCGGACACGGTGCGGAGATGGGTCGACGCCGGGCGGATCAAGGCGACGGTGGGAGCCGGGGGCCGACGTTATGTCGATGGCGCCGATCTGGCCCAGTTTGCGATCGACATCGCCGGCGACCGGACCCCGGCCCATCCCCGAGGGCAGTCGGCCCGTAATCGGTTCCTCGGGATCGTGACCCGAGTGGTGAAGGACAAGGTTGCCGCCCAGGTCGAGATCCAGGCCGGGCCGCACCGATTTGTGGCCCTCATCACTCGCGAGGCGGCCGACGAGCTCGAACTGGCCCCCGGCGTGGTGGCCGATGCCGTGGTGAAGGCCACCAACGTGGGAGTCGAGATCCCGGCCCAACTCTGAAGAGGAGAGGTGTCGCTCGGGGCGAACCTGACGGTCACGCCTGCCCAGGACGAGCTGTTCGTGTCACCCTGGCGACGTGGCTCACCGGCGGGAGCGCCGGCCAAAGGGTGATGGCCTCGGCCGGGAGACCGACGCGGCACCGCTCCCCCACCTCGAGGTCGACCCTATGAGGCGTGCGGGCTTCGAGCTCGACTTTTTCGTCGATGGCGATCAAAAGATCGAGCGATGTGCCGACGTCTGCGATGTCGTTGAGCGTGCCGGTCAGGACCACCTCGGACACACCGTCGGATAATCCCCCGGGCTCTGCCCATGGGGATACAGAAATGCGCTCAGGTCGGATGCTCCACAGGATCGGAGTGCCCGGTGCCAAGGCGTCGGTGTCCACGGCGATGAGGGTGCCGTGCGCGTCGATCTGTTGCCCGTGGGCGACGATGCCGTCGAGCAGGTTGGGGATGCCGAGAATGCGGGCTACTTCGGGTGAGGTGGGTCT
>JARLGQ010000048.1 GCA_031292675.1 Acidimicrobiales bacterium | reverse complement strand
GGCCCGACAACCCGCCGGATGGGCGAGGTGAGCCTCAAAGCCCAGGTCGCCGAGCAGCTCGGCGATCCATCCCGTGCCGTAGGCGGCCTCGAAGGCGACCGGCGTGCCTCGTCGCAGTCCCGCCAGCTCCTTTCTGAGCGACTGGCGATCGTTGGCGACGTTTCTGTTGCGGACCTCGTTTCCCTTTCTGTCCAAGACGCAGACCTGGGTGCGGTTGCGGTGCACGTCCATTCCGACGAACATGGCGATGGGCCTCCTTCCTGAGCTCGTCAGGTCATGGTCCCCAGAGGACCTTGAGCGGACCGTCAGGTTCCAGCTCGTAACGGAGTCTTACTCCGAGTGAGCAGGGAGGGAGGCCCGTGCTCATAGCGTCGATCATGTGTGCCCGGAGCGACTCTCTCAGCAGGAGGTGCCTCCGTCACTCGGCCCGTAAGGAGTCGATGATGGTCCGAGCGCTCAGTCCGGAGCCCGTTAGCCCGATCTCAACGGCGATCGGACGAGTCCCGCTGGGAAGGTGAACGGACAGGACCAGAACACTGGAAGGATCGCTCGTGGTTGGACACACCCGAAGCTCGTGGATGCGCTTGCACGGTCCGAACGATGCGCCGGAGGGGATGGGTCCGTCGGGTCCTGGGTCGATGACGAGGCCGTCGATAGGGGTCGTGACGCCTTGAAAGGACGACGCGAGGGCCGGGCAAGAGGGCGCGACCTCCTCAGCCCCGGCACTGAGGAGCACCCCCGGTTCGTTGAGAGTGGTGTCGATGGGGGAACAGCCAAGGGGCCAGTCCTTTCGTTGCTCGATAGCCCAACTCCTCGGAACGGCCGCGCTCAGACCGCCGAAGGACACCCGGTGCCAGCCGCTCGGCACGGTGGGGGACGTTCCACTGGCGAGCGCCACGGCCCTTGGGGAGTACGTCACGGTGTGGAGGACCTCGGCTGCCAATGGACCGGTGGCACTCACCGAAGCGTTCAGTGATGGGACTTGCATGATGGTGTGATCGGGGTCGAGCCATTGAATGGCAAAATGGTTGAGGACGGCTGGTTCTCCATAGGGAGAACTGGAGGTTCTGGCATTGCTGAGGACGACGACGTCTGTTCCGACGGGCTCGTTCTGACAATACATCGTCGGTCTACTGCCCAGATAGACGTTTCCCATGCCCGTGGGACAGCCGAAGGCGATGTCCCATGTTGACGGTACTGAGACTTGGATGTCGTCGAACGCCACCGGCACCCAGCCGGACGGGGTGGCACCCTGGTCAACGGCGATGGTCGTAGTGGGTGAGGTCGCGGTCGTTGAAGGTGGCTCCGTAGTCGCAGTTTGCCCGCAGGCAGCCACGACAATGGTCATGGTAACCGAGCAAAAAGCTGCTCTTATCGACCACATCGGCAGTGCATTGTTCATCACGACGGGATTAGACGACACGTAAGTCTGCGAAGTTCCTGAGTCCCAGGATGATCACTGGGGTGAGCGTTAGTGCACGGATCAGGGCGGAGCCCTTGTGTGAGCCTAGCCACCCTGATGAGCGCACATATCACCCTGATCGGACCGCCAAGCGACGCTCTCCGACCGGGCGAGAATGCCGGGAGTAGTGCGCCCCTCTGGGGAGGCCCTAACCGGCTGGACCGTCCGCAATCATCTCTCGCCGCGAATACTGCTTGTGTCGCCGCCGGACGGGGCCGAGAAGGATCGGCACGTGAGGTGCGGTCACAAACGCGTGCATGAAGCGTGGGCGGTCGATCGTGATCACGCCCGCGGCGGTCAGCGGTTCCTCACAGGCGCCGACCGGTATTGGCTGCCCTTCTGATCCCGTCAAGGCTCTAACCGTTCAGCAAACGGTGCCCCGGCCACTGCTGAAACGTATCCAGGGCTAGTCATTCATGCGACGGACAAAGGTATTTCGGAGGCGCTGAATTCCAGGCGATGGGCGGGCGCGCTTCTCCCAGTTCACGTCCTCGCGTTCGCGCAGGTGCTCGTTGGGGGTGTCGAGTCTCGTCATTTCCCAGCTGCGCAGTGTCGCGTGCTCAGCGAGAGTGTGGCGCTTCAACGCTCGGTTAAAGACCGCATTGGCTTCGATGGCGTCGGCGAGATTCAGGACCCGGGCGATCGCGGCGAAGGAACGGCCCTGATCGCGAAGAAGCAAGGCCTGCTCGTCGCGGTCCACGTCGTCAGGCATTGACGCCTGGCGCTCTTTCCTGGCGGGACCTGGCGTTGATCGCCTTAGAGCGATCGGACGCGCCTGGCCTGAAGGCCCTTGAGCCCTTGCTCGGACTCGTAGTCGACCTTCTCTCCTTCGATCAGCTCGCGATAGCCCGAACCTTCGATAGACGAGAAGTGTGCGAAAACGTCGGGAGTGCCGTCGTCAGGGGTGATGAACCCGAAACCCTTAGTGGCATTGAACCACTTCACAGTACCTGCGGCCATGGTGTTGCCTCGTTTCTCCACGCTTGGGGGCACTTGCGGGAGACCTTGTGGTAACCGGCAACGACGCACAGCTCGCGTGAAATCCGGGCTGTTCGCTGTACTCAGTGTACCGGTTGCCACGCCTCAGTGCTCCGAACCTCTCGGAAACCTCAGAGCCTCACATCCGGTCGCCGCCGGCCGAACGCCTCGGCACGAACCCCCCAATTCGAAGAGTGGGTGACGTGGCGGCGGGGCCCGTGGGACATCTCTGGAACCCGAGCACTCGGCGCGGATCAGGTACTTGATGGACAAGGTAGTCTCGGGATGACTCCAGCCCCGAAGGAGGCTCGCCTCCTTCGGCGACCGCATCCGGGCTGATCCTGAGGTGGATCGACGCCCATGGCGGACAACCGGTTCTTTCTGCTCGGCCGCGACATGGCGGTTGACCTGGGCACGGCGAACACGCTCGTGTACGTGCGCGGTCGCGGCATCATCCTGAACGAGCCTTCGGTCGTGGCGGTCAACGTCAAGGATGGCCGCCCGCTCGCGGTCGGCGCCGAGGCCAAGCGCATGATCGGTCGTACGCCGAGCCACATCCAGGCCATCCGTCCGCTCAAGGACGGGGTCATCGCCGATTTCGAGATCTGCGAGAAGATGCTCCGCTACTTCATCCAGCGCGTGCACCAGCGTCGCTTCGCCAAACCGCGCATGATCATCTGCGTTCCCTCGGGCATCACTGGGGTGGAGCAACGTGCTGTCATGGAGGCTGCCCTGAACGCGGGTGCCCGCAAGGCCTACATCATCGAGGAACCGATGGCCGCCGCCATCGGCGCCGGCCTGCCGGTGCACGAGCCGACAGGGAACATGGTCGTCGACATCGGCGGTGGCACCACCGAGGTCGCCGTCATCTCGTTGGGTGGCGTCGTCACGAGCCAATCGGTGCGCGTCGGGGGAGACGAGCTCGACGAAGCCATCATCTCCTACGTCAAGAAGGAACACAGCCTCGCCCTGGGCGAACGAACCGCCGAGGAGATCAAGATCGCCCTCGGCTCGGCCTTCCCCCTCGAGGAAGAACTGCACGCCGAGATCAGGGGCCGCGATCTGGTGAGCGGCCTTCCCAAGGTCCTCGTGGTGTCGACCCACGAGATCCGCAAGGCAATCGCCGAGCCCGTGTCAGCCATCGTCGACGCCGTGAAGGCAACGCTCGACAAGACGCCACCCGAGCTCGCTGCTGACATCATGGAGACAGGGATCGTGCTCACCGGTGGCGGGGCGCTGCTCCACGGGCTTGGTGCCCGCCTGCACGAGGAGACGGGCATGCTGATTGTCTTGGCGCGCGACCCTCTGAGTTGTGTCGCCATCGGAGCCGGTCAGTGCCTGGAAGAGTTCGAAATCCTCAAGCAGGTCCTGGTCACGTCGGGGTAGGCGTGGGCCATAAAGCGTCCGACAGACCTCGCACCAGGTCAGGGTGCGAGATTCACCGATTGAGCGAGTCTCTTGCCCGGTCGATGTGGCGCGTTCGTGATTGCGCATCTAGCCAATCGCTCGAACGAGCCAGTAGTCGTTCGTTCGGCACGTGATGATGCCCCTCGGGACCTTGCGTCTCGGCTCCGCAGCGTCGGCAAACAGCCATCCGCCCATTGGTTTCCGGGAGATGATCCTCATCGATACGAGCGCCCAGAAGGGACGCTTCAGGTGAAACCATGATGATCTCTCTTCTCGCTTTCCTTTTGGCGCCAGCCTGGCAAGGTCGCCCCAGCAAAGACAGGGGCTTTCGGCACGCTGTCTGGAGGGATCTTGGCTTGAAGTGCTGCCTGTCGCGAGCACGGAAGAGGCAGGTCACAAGCGATATTGACCCGAAGTCTTTTCAACGACGGTCGAAAACTCCGCCTAATCGGTCGGACTGCTTCATAGGGTTGATGCTGGCGTTCACGACCTCTGCCAGGTCGAACCACACCTGCTCTCCACTTGTGTAGTACGACACGAGCACCTTACCGGCGCGCAACTCGATCGCAGTCCCAGTCCCGGTCCCGCCACGCATCGCTTGGACCCGATCTCCAACTCTCATTTCACGCACTGGTGAACCCCCCTCGTCCTGTGGACGCTGAGATCATCTTACTAGCATTTAGGCCGACATCATCCCGTCAGCGCACCGGGCGGTTATGACGGTTCCGAAGCATCTCCGATGTGTGCCTATACAGATGATCGACGACGATCTGCTGCGTGATAGCGGACGGTGTCCGTCTGGCACGGGCCCGGTCTGACCCCTACGGGGTCGGCCTGTTTGCGTCAAGTCCCTGGTTCCTGGGCGCGCCTGAGCGCGGACCGGCCGAAAGGCATAGCGTTGTCCTGGGCCCGGGAGTGACCTCACCGAAGCGCCGGTTTCAGGGTGTTAGCCGGTCGATCGCCACCGCAGTGTGTGACGCCCCTTGTGAGGGTCGATGCCTATGACCACCATCGTGTTCTCCCTTCATTCGTTGGGGAGCCACGGCGGGCAATCCCCATGAGAACGGGTGCTTGCCTGTTTTGAGCCACGTCGCGGCCAGGAGCCCGACCGACCAGCCCTTCGTTCAAAGCCAACCCGAAGGCGGCAGGCACGTCGAGAGCCGACCGGCCGAACTCCTGAGACGCTAGAACCTAGGTTCGCCGCCCACCCCAACTATGAATGAGGCACGTTGCGGACGGTGTCTTCTAGGGGCCCATCGGCCTCATCCTGGCAAGGCCGATTTCAGAATGTAAAGAAGCCGCTGTTTCCGATCAAACCCATTGGGGGATCACCGTCCCCGGGTGATCCGATGGCGCTTTCGCACGTATTCGGCGATGAGTTCAACACTCAGGCTCGGGAAGCACGAAGAGTGATTACTCCTACACTTGCCGTCGATGACTGTTGTCAGAAGCGTTACGGGTGCAGGGGAGTTGGCCCGAATAGCCATCAGGAGAACCGAAACAACCCCTTGACGTCATTGG
>JARLGQ010000370.1 GCA_031292675.1 Acidimicrobiales bacterium | reverse complement strand
GATCACCCGCTCCCGGTTACCCCATCCGCTGGCTGAGGACGCTCGTACATGCCGGATGTCGCGGCGGGCAAGAACACCCCAATCCATCCGATATACGCGGCCCGATCCTCGACGTCGTCCGGATCCGATTTGCCGGACGTCCTCCGCCTGACCGGATCAACCCTCACCCACACCTCAGACAGCCTGAGACGCCGCGAGGTGCCGAGAGTTCCTTTCACGGGCTCGGACCAGGTCATTGTGGAGACTCGGGTCCTTAACCTGTGGAGACTCCCCCGCTGTACCAAATGGGCCGTGGCCTGGGCATTTCATGAACACCCAAGGATGGGTGTTCATGAAAATGAAGCCCGGAGCGTTCATGAACCCACCGTTGGAGGTGGCGATGAGTCTTTGACTCTCTGCCACCCCTCGAAGAAGGAAACCGCCTGTCTTCGAGCCGGCGGTTTCCTTTCTTCACCGATCAGATTCTCGTCTCGAGGCGCATCCACAACGGGCCGGACCCCTTGCGTGGGGTCGGCGTGAACTGCTGTTTCTGCGTTTGTCGGCGACGGCCTGCGACATGAGCCACAAGTGTGGTTTAGTCAAGTCGCCGGTTGGGAGGAGCACACATCGATGTCCGTCACTCCTGTCAGCGAACTGTTGGATCGAGCCTCCTCGCGTGAGGTGGTGAGCCCAGGCGACGCGCGCAGCCTCTCGTCGTTCGAGCGTGTCACTCTCGACGGGGAGGGTTACTTCCTGAAACGTCTGAGTCCGGCGTCGGATTGGATCATGCGGGCCATCGGCGACCGCGTCCACCGGCCGTACCTCGTCTGGCGGGCTGGGGTCATGGACCAGGTGCCCCCGTGTATCGACCACACCGTGGTTGCGATGGAAGTCTCGGGCGAGGGCGACGACGCTCAGCTCAGCATGTTGATGCACGACGTGGGCGCGCACCTGGTACCAGAAGGCGACACCGTCGTACCCGAGGCGCAGCACCAGGGGTTCGTCGACCATCTGGCCCAGCTCTCAGCCGCGTTCTGGGGATGGCAGGACACTGTGGGCGGGCTGACCACCATGGCCGAGCGTCTGCGCTTCTTCGATTCCGCCAACGTGGCGCGCGAACTCTCGGTGGCCGACCCACCCACGGCCATCGTCGCCGCCGACGCCGGCTGGCGGAGGCTGCCCGAGCGGGCCCCGGCGCTGGCCCACGTCGCCCGTACCGTCCAGGACAACCCCGAGATCCTCACCGTGGCGCTGGCAGCAACTCCGGTCACGTTCCTCCACGGCGACTGGAAGATGGGCAACCTGGGCACCCACCCCGACGGCCGGACCATCCTCATCGACTGGGCTTTCCCCGGCTCGGGGCCGCCATGTTGGGATCTGTGCTGGTACCTGGCCCTCAACCGTGTCAGGTTGCCGGAAACCAAGGAAGCGACCATTTCCCGCTTCCGTGACGCCCTCGAGCGTCACGGCGTCGCCACCGCCGGATGGTTCGACACCCAACTTGACCTGTGCCGGATCGGCATGATGTCCACGTTCGGCTGGGAGAAGGCTCTGAGCGACGACGACGAGCTGCACTGGTGGGAACGTGAGGTTCTCGAGGGCGTGGCGCGACAGGAGCTCGACATACCCCCACGCCGGGCATGACCCTCGACAACTACGCCGGAGCGGGGCGGCGCTGGGCGGCGGGAGCCACGCTCGTCTACGGCCCTATTGCCCGCCACATTGTGGCCACGAGCCCTCACCCGCTGGCAGGCCGTGTCGTCCTCGACGCCGGCGCCGGCACCGGGGTGGCCAGCGCGGCACTCTCCGAGCAGGGCGCCCGACCTGTCGGCGTGGACTTCTCCTGGGACATGTTGGCCTGGAACGCGGCGGCAAGACCGCCGGCCGCGGTCGCCGACATCTGCGCGCTGCCCCTCGTCGATTGCGCCGTGGACGACTGCGTCGCCGCCTTCGTGTTGAACCACCTCTTCGAACCCGCTGCCGGGTTGGCCGAGCTCATCCGGGTTACCCGCCCCGGTGGGGCGGTCCTGGCCGCCGTGTTCGCCAACGCCGCCCACAGCGAGTCCCGCGACTGCGTCGACGACACCGCCCGCGGCGAGGGCTGGCAGACCCCGGAGTGGTACCTCGAGATCAAGACCAAGGCCACCCCCATTCTCGGGACGGCCCGAGACATGGGGAGGACGGCGGAGGAAGCAGGTCTGATCGACGTCGCCGTCGAAGAGCGCACCGTCGATGTCGGCGTCACCGAACCCGAGCAGCTGGTCGAATACCGCTTCGGCCAAGCCCAGTTCACCATGTGGCTGGACCGGATCGGCCCCGAACGCGCCAAAGAAGTCAGACAGCGCGCCACGGACGCGGTTCGCCCGATCATGCGCCCTTACCTTCCTACCGTGGTGTTCCTCTCGGCGCTCCATCCCGAGCGCTGAGCTGTGCGCGAATGCCGTCGATCCCAGTAGGGGACGAGCGCCGTGACGCGGTCAGGTGGGCGAGCCGTGAAGAGCATCACGTTCAGGTGGGCCGGCCCGGTCGGTGCGAAAGCGCCAGTCCTCGCGGGCCAGGAGGTCATTAGGCTGCACCACCATGCCACCAGAACACCATGCCAACCAGACCACCGAACAGAAGCTCCAGAACCTCAAAGAGACTCTGAGCAAGTACAGGACAGGGCGCACAACTCCGACCGCGGAGGTAGTCACCGACCTGGCAGATGCGATCCACGAGCTGGGCGATCATTTGAGCACGCTCAACCGGCGGCTCGAGAACATGGAGGAAACCCAGAAGCAGTGGAGTACCCGGGGCTGGATCGGCCCAGAAGGTGCCGACACCTGAACCGCGTGTGGGCCACGCTGTCGTCACCTCGGCATATCGCCCCGCTGCAGGCCCAAATCGAATGCCGATCGAACAGGAGTCCTTCACACGAGCGGCGGCATACCGACCATCTCTCGAAACTCGTCTGTCGAGTTGGTCACGGGGAAAGGCCCAGCGGGTACCGGCAACTCGAGCCTCTCGCAGATCGGTTCCCATCCGTCCCCGAGACTCCACTCGAGCAGCCGGCCCTTCGGTACCTCGCTACGAACGGCGTCGTTGTGGCGAACGTAGGCATCCATCATCGCCGTCGGGTCGTCGAACCGATCGCTGAACCGGTCTCGCAGAAGTCTGCGCACCGCGACCATCCAAGGTGCAAGCTCGGGAGGCACACGGTCGAACGACAGGAAGATGGTATTCGAAGCACTGCGATACCACTCTGCGGGGTCACGGACCGACAGCAGCACGAGCGCGTCGGGGTTTGCCTGCGATAGCTCACGCCAGAATGAAGCACCCGGCCAGTCCACGATCGCCTGATAGCGCGTCAGCATCACTGCCCAGTCGACGGTGCGTCCTTCGATCGCCTCGGTCCAGGCCGGAGCCTGGCTTGGATCTCCGAGGATCTCAAGCATGTGGTGGCAGGGCGCACCGAGGATCTGCTCTAGTGCGATCTTGAGCGAGTGCGTTCCGGTCCGGCCGACTCCGGCACCGACGACTTTGAGCTCCATCTCTCCCCCGTGAAACGATTACATACAGCGACCTGCGTGATCCTGCCATAGATCGGCTGAGGGTCCCACTCCCCTGCCCATTGCCCGGTGAGGTGGACGCCCGCCGACGCGGAGAGCTCGGACCGGCGCGAGTGCTCCTGATTGTCGGGCCAGGGACGTGATGGGTTTCCTGTCCGTCGTCGGAGTCTCGTCCGTCAGTCGAAATGCAGCAGACTCTGAGGTAACCCGAGAAAGCGCAGGACGTCGACGCCGTCCTCCTCAAGGGCCCGCCGGGCCCGAGAGGAAAGCTGCTCCAGAGGTACGACAGTCAGCCGCCCCCCGGAGAGGCCCCAAGTAGCCACCACCCGGCCACCGACGAGTGCGACGGGCCGGAAGATCCCATTGGTGGTGACGACTTCGGCGTGGCGACCGACGAAGGGCCGGCGCGACACCCAGCCGTGCAGCAGCGGGTCGAAGGGACCGAGCAGTCGCGGTGCCGGCAGCGGCGCGTCGGCGAGCGCGGCCGGCGCCAGGAGCCCCTCGCCCACGTGCGCGAGTTCGTCGTCGAGGGCGGCGAAACCTGCACGGGCATCACCCAAGCGGATCCCGGCCCATTTTGCGAGGTCCTCCGGTCCGGCCGGCGCGTGTCCGGACAAGTAGCGACGCACCAACGTGGCCAGGACCTCCCCGCGATCCAACACCGGTGGGGCTGGCCCCAGCCAGTGCTCCACAGCGACGAAGGCGTGTTCGGCGCCGATCATGGGCCCGCGCAGCACCGCTTGCTGCGCGCTTGCAACGCCGAGAAGATGAACCAGGGCCTGACCTGCCGTCGGGACCCCGGCCGTCTCGAGGCGTTGACGGAGCTGCTCGCGGGTCTGCGGGCCGTCGTCGGTCACCGCCTTGGCGATGAGCTCCACGCCGCGCACCGCCTGCCGGGCATCGACGCCCTCCTGTCGCAGCCGGCGCTCGCTCCCGACCTTGGAGCGTGAGACAGTAAGTCGGTGGAGCCACCAGTAGTCCTCGCTGCGCACGAGGTGGAGAGTGCCTCGGTTGAGCCAGGTGACGACGAGGGAGCGGTCCCGGCTCAAGGCACGGTCGACGTCGGAGGCGCTGAGACCGCTCGAGCGGCTGCGTATCGCCAGCCGGGCCCCGCGCGCGTCCTGAGCCTGGACGGCCAGGAGACGCTCGACGACCTTCTCGGCCGACGCGGCCGGCGCTCCGGCGAGTAGCTGCGAACACAGTCGGGCTGCGACGAAAGGCGCGCCCCGGGGTCCGCTCCCGCTCACGGGCGACCGGGAGCGTCTGCTGTCCTCGGGACCCTTCGAGCCGTTGGCATGTCCCCCACAGTGCCATCCCCCAAGAACCGCGACTCCGAGCCACACCCGGTCTGCTGCGCGACCACCTCGAGCCGGCCGGGCCGAGTCGGCAGCTGCCCCCGGGTGGAGAAGTGATCCACCCCGGGATCCACCCTGGGGCTGACGCCAGCCGGACTGCGATGGCAGACACTGACCACATGACAACCACCGATTACCTCATGAACATTGCCCTCATCGCCTTGGTCATCCTCCAGATCCGGGGCCACAAGGTGACCCGGGCCCGTCTGGTGTTCCCGCTGGTGGCCACGGTCTTCGTGGCCGCACAGTTCCTCCACGCCATCCCCACCGCGGGCGACGACCTCGTGCTGATCATCGGATTCGCCTCCGTGGGCGCCGTCCTGGGGGCCGGGGCAGGGCTGATGACCACGGTCCGCCGTGACGGGGCTAGCGCTTTCGCCAAGGCGGGCCTGGTGGCGGCCGTCCTGTGGGTGGTCGGCATCGGGGCCCGCATGAGCTTCGCCCTGTGGGTGGGGCACGGCGGGCAGGCGGCCGTAGCGCGGTTCAGCGCTCTCCACCACATCACCTCGGGGGCGGCCTGGGGTGCGGCGTTCGTCCTGATGGCGATGGCCGAGGTGGCGAGCCGTACCGGAGTCCTCTACCTCAAGACCCGCCGTACGGGTGCCGTCATCGAGCGTGGCGGACTCCTCCGGTCCCCGGCAGCGGCCTGACTCGTCAGAGCGGGCACCAGCGGCTAGGTGAGATCATCGTGTCCGTGGGGCTGGCATCCGAACTCCGCGTCCAGCTTGGGACGAGGACAGAGCGCATGCTCAGCGCCGCTCGCCTCGCAGCACTCGCCGGCCTCCTCTGGGCCACCGCACATCAGTCGCCACCGAAGGGCGTGGGCGTCGACCACCCGCTGCAGGCGGTGCTGACGGTCGGAGCCGGGATCGGCTGGTTGGGCTGGATGGCCAACCGTCGGCTCCGAGCCCCAAGCCGCACGACGTGGTGTCTCCTTGCGCTTCTCGCTCTGTCCGGCGGTGGCCTGGCGGCGTTGGCGCCCCTTGCCATCACCTTCATGGCCGTCGCCGGGCTCGGTGCCGGGATCGCCTTCGAGGGAGCACCGGCGCTGGGCGTGGGCGTGATCGGAGTCTGCGCCCTGACGGTGGCCACATTCGCGCTCGCCGCTCCCGCCGTCCTTGTCGCCGAGGGCGCTGTCTCGGTGGTCGTCGGGCTCATGGTGGGCGCCAGTCGGCGCCAATACGCGGAGCGGACATTTCAGGCCGAAGAGCTACTGGCCGAGCGGGTCCGGGCCGACGCCGAGCGGGATCGAGCAGCCGCGCTGGCCGAGCGCAACCGCATAGGACGCGAGGTCCACGACGTACTTGCGCACTCCCTGGGGGCCCTGTCGGTCCAGTTGGACGCGGCCGACGCCCTCATGGAGAACGGCGGTGACATCACGAGGGCTCGTCAACTCGTCCAACATGCCCGCCGGCTCGCCGTCCAGGGTTTGGAGGAGACGCGCCAGGCGGTGCACGCTCTGCGCGACGAGCCGGTGGCTCTCGCCGAGCAGCTGGCGTCGTTGGCCGCCCGCGACGGCACTGAGCTGGCCGTGACCGGTGCGCCACGTCCACTCGCAGCCGATGCCGGATTGGCCCTCTATCGCGCTGCCCAAGAAGCGGTGACAAATGCCCGGAAGCACGCGCCCGGGTCGCGGGTCTCGATCCATCTCGACTTCGAGCCGCAGTCGACGACTCTCAGGGTCACCAACGGTCTCTGCCCTGACGTCGACACCGGGAGCGACTTGAAGACGACCGGCGGTGGATTCGGTCTGCAAGGCATGCGCGAACGGATCGAACTGTTGGGTGGCCAGGTCATTGCCGAGCCGAGCGCACTCGGTTGGACCGTGCAAGTGGCGGTGCCGGTGTGAAAGTCGTCGTCGTCGACGATCAGACGGTTGTTCGCGAGGGTCTGGTCACATTGTTGGAGACCATGCCCGGGATCGAGGTAGTCGGGTCCGCCTCCGACGGTGAAGAGGCGGTCGCTTTGGTCGCGGAACTGGCTCCGGAGGTCGTGCTG
>JARLGQ010000369.1 GCA_031292675.1 Acidimicrobiales bacterium | reverse complement strand
GTCCGGTCTCGGCTTGATGCTCCGCCGCGAAGCGCCCGGGGTCGTCGCCGAACAGCGCGGCGGGCATCACGGCGCTGATGCCGCTGTCGTTGAAGGCCACGAACAGGTCACCGGCGGGGCTCTTCACCGTCACGAACCGGTCGGTGACGTGCAGTCCGAGGCGGTCCATCACCGCGTCGGCGAAACCGGCGGGAGCCTCCACGCGCAGGGCGCGCAGGGCGGCGGGCCCCACCGCGACGTACGCGCCGGGGCGCGGGCCGGTCGGCCTGGTCCGGGGACCGGGAGCGGTCGTGGGTCGGCGGGACGGATTGGCGGTCATGGGGTCTCCTTGCCATGCACGGGGTGACGGGGGCGGCGGGTGCGGGACCACGAGGGGGGCGCCGGAGCCGGTGTGTCGCGGGCCAGGGCCCGCAGCCTCTCGACGCCCCGCGCCACGTTGGCCTTGGCCGTGCCGACCGGGCAGCCCACGGTCGACGCGATCTCCACGTAGGACAGGCCCACCACGTGCCTGAGGACGACCGGCACCCGCTGGTGTTCGGAGAGCTGCCCCAGGAGCGCCACCAGGGCACGCGACGATTCGCTCTCCTCGGCGGCCGCCTCGGGGCCGGGCCTGGTGTCCGGGGCGTCCGCGCCGCGCTCGGCGCGGACCTCTCGCGGCCGTCGCGCCGCGTGGCGCAGGCGGTTGCGCCACAGATTCAGCGTGATGGTGAGGAGCCACGGCCGGGACTCCAGCGCCCGCACCCGCTCGGCGTCGAAGCGGCGCAGGGCGCCATAGGCACGCACGAAGGTCTCCTGGGCGAGGTCGTCGGCTTCGGCTCGGGACCCGCTCAGACGGAGGGCGGTGCTGTAGACGGAGCCGGAGTGGGCCCGCACGAAGGCGGCGAAGCCGGCGTCGAGGTCGTCGGCCAGCCCGTCGAGCACGGTCGTGTCAATGCGCAGGGCCACCACACCCACTCAACCCCACCGGGGCCGGTCCGGTTGCACCGGACCGCGGGCCATCAGGCTTCGTCGAGGTCCTCGTCCCACTCCTGGTACTGGCCAGCCCGACCCGACATGAGCGGGAAGGACGCCATCACCAGGACGAACAGCAAGAAGGTCGTGATGTGGACACCGGTGCACCACAGGCAGATGGCCTTGATGCTGAAGAGCTCGGCGGCGAGCAGGTAGAGGACGAAGCAGACCCCGCTCACGGCCAGGGCGAGGCGCGCCCGGGCCACCCACGGCGACCGGGCCCGCCACAGCGGGGGCCAGTTGATCCCCACCATGGCGGTGAAGAAGAGGAGCCCCAGCAGCGACACCGGTATCCCGAGGATGTAGGAGTACTTGCTCGTGGTCACCAGCTCGCAGTTCACGAAACCCTTCGACGAGCAGATCGGCACGATGCCCTGGAAGTGGTCGATGGTCAGGTACATCGAGATGCCGAACCCCACGAGCGACAACGCCAAGGCGACGATCGGCCGCCACCGGGGGATTACGGGCACCTCGGCGTAGTCCTCCTCGACGTCCTGGTCGGCCTGCGTGCGAACGTCGGACATGGGAGAGCCTCCGGTCAGCTCAATTTGAGGGCGACGGACGCGGCGTGCGTCCCGGGCGCCGAGCACACCGACGCCGGCTGGTTCCCTGTTTCCGAGCAGATGCCGGCGATCAGGTAATTGGCGGTGCCCACGACGGCCTGGGTCACGGGGTCCTGGGGATTGGTCAGTTTGGACGCGATCTGCGCCTGGTCGAGCCCGGCCAGGACGCCGGGGTCGTAACTCGGGCCGATGACGAACACCTTGTTCCCGATGTCGACGAAGGGATAGCCGGTGTTCTGGCCGAATTGGGCCGAGTACTTGGACCACAGGTTGCTCTGGGCCGTGGTCAACGGCTGGAACAGGGCGCGTGTGCCGGAGCCGAAGTTGTCGTTCGTCTCGTGCTCGATCCCGACGAAGGCGAGGTAATTGCTCGCCAAGGAGGAGTCACGGAAACTGAAGGTGGCGGTTTCCGGATCGCTGTCCCACGGCGACGAGGTGGTCTCCTTGAGGCCCGACCACGTGCCGAAACGACTCAGCGCCACCACCATCGACCAGCGCTCCCCCCCGCAGAACGGGCAGAACTCGCCGCCGATGTACAACATCTCGGGCTTGGTGCCCGAGGTCAGCTTGGGCTGGTCCTTGAGCACGTGTGGTGCCGACACGTTCTGACCGGTCCCGACCGCGTTCAGCACCGATTGGGGGACGCCGGTGACGGCTGCCACCACCGACGCCGACGCCGGTGTCGGGTCCGGGATCAACCGGGTCTTGCTCGCCGTGGGGCTCGAGGTCAGCACCTTGGCGAACACGAAGACCAGGACGATGACCACGACCACGCCGATCGACGCGAAGGCCATGGTCGAGGGCGAGAAACGGCGCGGGGGCGGCGCCGTGATCTTCATGTTCTGCCGAGGAGCGCGACCCTTGCCACCGCCGGAGGTGGGCGGACGACCCTTGCCGCCGCCCCCGGGGGGACGGCCTTTCGACGCGGTGGCGGGGGTCCGCCCCTTGGGCGTGGCCTTGACCGAGGCCTTGGCCGGCGGGCGCTTGGTCGGGGACGCCTTACCGCCCTGAGGGTCGGACCCCCGGCCCGACCCTCGATCGCCTGGTTGCACTTGACTCATGGAGTTGGGGTCCCCTCACTACTTCGTCGAACCGGTCAATGCTGCACCACGGTGCGCCGGAAGTGGGCGCGCCGGGCGGCGGGGCTGTCTCGACGCGTGCGGTCAGCCGTTGCCCCGCCGTGCCCGTGATGCCGTCACACGGTGGCGACCGCCGGCCGGGTACATCCGGGCGAGGTGGTTCCACGAGCAATTCGGGCACACCTCGACCACGTAACAGGCCACCTCGTCGGGCCGCCGGCACAGGCGGGCGAGCTCGGTAGGGTTGGTGGGGCAGCGCCCGTTCTTCGGGAGCCGGGACCCGAAGACATAGGTCACGTGCACGACCTCGGTCTCCTCGCAGATCGGGCAGCTCTCGGCCAGCGCCACCCCGACATTACGCGCCGCCCTCAGCAGCTCGGGGTGCGCGTCGCATACGTCGAGGCGCGACAGACGGCCCTTCCGAAATTCGCTCACCACGGCGTTGCGGGCGAGGCGGTACTCCACGCGACCACCGGTGCCGGTGACGGGGAACCCTCGCAAGGCCGACGGCCCGAAGCTCATCGCCCACAAGGGTACCGTCGGCGCGACGCGCAACGCCCGGGAATTCGGTTTGCTCTTGGCCCGCGGGCGCAACTCTTGCCCGCCTCGCTCCGCTGCGACCCCTGGCGGGGCAACGACCGGACTGGCCGGCGGCACGGCCGGGCGACTCCGGCACCGGTCTCTTCCACCCCCGCCCGGCCCCGGCCCGTCGGACGCACCCGCCCGGCTCCACCCGTCCAACTCCTCCCGGCCCTGGGGACGCCGGCCTGATTGAGTTGAATTCAGATCGATGTATCGATACGATACATCTAACGATGAAATCGAACCGCTCAACCGTGCCTGGAGCCCCCGCCTCCGCGCCCACGAGTCCCCCGGCCGGCGGGGCCCGCTGATGCTGGAGCTCGCCATCCTCGGGCTGCTCGAGGGCCAGGCCATGCACGGCTACGAGATCCGCAAGCGCCTCCGCGACGAGCTGGGACAGCTGTCCAACGTGTCGTTCGGGTCCCTGTACCCAGCGCTGTCCCGCCTGGAGCGGTCGGGAGCGGTGCGGGCCATCGAGGATCCGGGCCGCAGTGCCACGCCGTCGGTCCCGATGACGGGATCCCTGAGCGGCGAACGGGCCGCCCTCCGGGCCCGGCGCTCGGGCACGGGCCTGGGGCGGCGGAGCCGCAAGGTGTACTGCATCACCGACGAGGGGCGCCGCCAGTTCGCCGAGCTCCTCCACAGCGAGCAGGCCGGGGGCAACGACGACGCCCGCAACTTCAGCCTGCGCCTGGCCTTTGCCCGCTACCTGCCCCCCCACGCCCGCCTGCGGCTGCTCGAGCGCCGGCGCGGCCAGCTGTTCCAGCGCCTGGCCGAGGCACGTGCCGCCGCGGCAGCCGCCGAGGGCCGGCTCGACACCTATGCACGATCGCTCATGGAGCACACCACCGAGTCCACCGAGCGCGACATCGCCTGGCTCGACCGGTTGATCGAGGCCGAGCGGGCCAGGGACGGCGCGTCGGCGGGCACGCCGGTGATCGTGGGCAACAAGACGGTTCAGACAGTTCGGACAGTTCAGGAAGAGGGAGACACGAGATGAGCACGGTACGGGTCGCGATCGCGGGTGTGGGGAACTGCGCCAGCTCGCTTGTCCAGGGTGTGGAGTACTACAAGGACGCAAACCCCGACGACGACGTACCCGGGTTGATGCACGTCAGCCTGGGTGGCTACCACGTGCGCGACGTGGAGTTCGTCGCCGCCTTCGACGTCGACGCCACCAAGGTGGGCGTGGACCTGTCCAAGGCCATCCTCGGCGGACACAACAACACCATCAAGTTCGCCACCGTGGGACATCTCGACGTGACCGTGCAGCGGGGCCCCACCTTCGACGGTCTGGGCACGTACTACCGCGACAGCGTGGAAGAGTCACCCGCCGAGCCCGTCGACGTGGCCCAGGCGCTGCGCGACGCCCGCGCCGAGGTGCTCGTGAGCTACCTGCCCGTCGGCTCCGAAGAGGCCCAGCGCCACTACGCGCAGGCCTGTCTCGACGCGGGCGTCGCCTTCGTGAACGCCATCCCCGTGTTCATCGCCAGTGACCCGGTGTGGGCACGCAAGTTCCGCGACGCGGGCGTGCCCATCATCGGTGACGACATCAAGAGCCAGGTGGGCTCCACCATCGTCCACCGGGTCCTCACCCGACTGTTCGAGGACCGGGGCCTCGCCCTCGACCGGACCTACCAGCTCAACTTCGGCGGCAACATGGACTTCATGAACATGCTCGAGCGCCAGCGCCTCGAGTCCAAGAAGATCTCCAAGACCCAGGCCGTGACCAGCCAGGTGGAGAACTACGTCCTCGACGCCGAAGACGTCCACATCGGGCCTTCGGACCACGTCCCCTGGCTCAACGACCGCAAGTGGGCCTACATCCGCATGGAGGGCCGGAACTTCGGCGACGTGCCCATCAATCTCGAGCTCAAGCTCGAGGTGTGGGACTCGCCCAACTCGGCCGGCGTGATCATCGACGCCGTGCGGTGCGCCAAGCTCGCCCTCGACCGGGGCGTGGGTGGACCGCTCGTGGGGCCCTCGGCCTACTTCATGAAGTCGCCGCCGGTGCAGTACCACGACGACGAGGCGTACCACCTGGTCGAGGCCTTCGCCGCCGGCGAGGCCTCACCTCCTTACCCCGCCGACTGACGTTTCTCCCACCACTCGTCGAGGCGCCGGTAGGCCTCCTCCTCGCCCAGGGGCCCTTCGTCGAGCCGTAGCTCCAGGAGGAGCTCGAGCGCCTCGCCCACCACCGGGCCCGGCGGGACCCCGAGGTGCTCCATGACCTGGCGGCCGTCGAGCTCGGGCCGCACCGAGTCCAGCTCCTCCTGGGCGCGCAGCTCCTCGATACGGCGCTCGAGCTCGTCCATGCGGCGCTCCAGGGCCCGGGCGCGCGCCGCATTGCGCGTGGTGCAGTCCGACCGCGTCAGCTCGTTCAGCCTGTCGAGCAGCGGCCCCGCGTCACGCACGTAGCGGCGCACGGCGCGATCGGTCCACCCCAGCCGGTAAGTGTGGAAGCGGAGGTGCAGCTCGACGAGCTTGGTGACGACCTGGACGTCGTCGTGCGGGTACCGCAGCGCCGTGAGCCGGTCCCGCGTCATGCGGGCACCGACAACCTCGTGGTGATGGAACGTCACCCCCCCGGGCCCGAAGGCGCGCGTGCGGGGCTTGCCGACGTCGTGCAGGAGCGCGGCCAGGCGCAGCAGGCGGTCGGGGCCCGTCTTGTCCACCACCGCCAGGGTGTGGGCCAGGACGTCCTTGTGCCGGTGGATGGGGTCCTGCTCCAGAGCGAGACCGGGCAGCTCGGGGAGGAATTCCGCGGCCAGGCCCGTCTCGACCACGAACCACAACCCCGGCGAGGGCTTGTCCACCACCAGGAGCTTGTCGAGCTCGTCGCGGATCCGTTCGGCGGACACGATCGACAGTCGGTCGTGCATGGCCGTCACCGCGGCGGGGATCTCGGGAACGGGCTCGAGGCCGAAGCCCGCCATGAAACGCGCCGCCCGCAACATCCGCAGCGGGTCGTCGGCGAAGGAGCGCTCGGGAGCCAGCGGCGTGCGCAGCCGGTGCGCGGCGAGATCGGCGAGACCGTCGAAGGGGTCTACGAGCTCGAGGTCCGGGAGCCGCAGCGCCATGGCGTTCACGGTGAAGTCGCGCCGCGACAGGTCGACTTCGACCGAGTCGCCGAAAGAGACCTCGGGCTTGCGCGAGTCGGGGACGTACACCTCGGCGCGGTGCGTGGTGATCTCGAAGACCCGGCCGCCCTTCTTGAGCCCCACGGTGCCGAAGCGCTTGCCCTGGACCCACACCGCGTCCGCCCATCCCTTCACGAGGCGCTCGACCTCGTCGGGCAGGGCGTCGGTGGTGAGGTCGACGTCCTGCTCCCCCGGCGCGGCGTCGCCGGCGAAGGCGTCGCGCACCGAGCCCCCCACCACGTACAGGCGGTGCCCGGCCTCGTCGAAACGACGGGCCAGGTCCGCGGTGGCCTGCACCAGGGGCTGGAAGCGATCGGGGATCACGGGCGTCGAGGGTAGTGCGGCGTTGACCGCTCACCGTCGTGGTCGTAGGGTCCGCCGCGATGGCGACCCTCCCACCGCACCGCGCCGAGCGTGCCGCGCTCTGCGATCTCTTCGTGAAGGTCGGGCCCGACGCCCCCACACGGTGCGAGGGATGGGCCACCTACGACCTCGCCGCGCACCTCGTCATCCGGGAGCGCAAGCCGCTGTCGGGCCCGGGGCTCGTCATGGGGGGTGCGGCCGCCCGGTTGACGGCGCGGATCCTGGCGCGCACCAAGCAGACGCATCCCTACACCGAGCTCGTGGCCCTCGTCCGGCGCGGGCCGCCTCCGTTGCTCGCACCCTTCGACAAGGTGATGAACCTGACCGAGTACTTCGTGCACCACGAGGACGTCCGGCGCGGCGGGGGTGACACCACGCCGCGGCCGAGCGAGGACCTCGTCTCCGTGGAGTCCGCCTTGTGGAAGTCGCTGCGTCGCAGCGCCAAGTTCATGACGCGGCCGCTCAAAGACCTGGGCCTCGACCTCGTCACGCCCGACGGGGATGTGATCCACGCCCGTCCCGGCGCTTCCACCGCCACGCTCACCGGGACCCCGGGAGAGATCGTGCTCTTCCTCTCGGGGCGCGCCGCCGCCGCACACGTCGAGGTGGGGGGGCCTCCCGCCGCGGTCGACGCCGTGCACGACGCCCGGTTCGGCCTGTAGCCGGGGCCCGTGCCCTTCCCGGGGTCGGGGGTCGCGCTGACCTAGGCTGCGACGCCGAGGTGGACCGGACCCAGGCGAGCATCGCCCCCGCACGCGGCGGTGACCGCACCCCCGACACGTGCGCCCGGGGCTCCCGGCGCCGGTTGGCACGACGGGCCGGCGCGTTCGTGCTCCGGGCCACCATCACCGCCGCCTTCGCGGTCACGATCCTGACCGGCGTC
>JARLGQ010000368.1 GCA_031292675.1 Acidimicrobiales bacterium | reverse complement strand
GTGACCCCGTCTGCGGATCGGCGCGACTCATCTACCAGGAGCTACGTCCAACTGCACTCTCTCTTGACACCGGCCCTTCTCATGGGCGGGGATACCGTGCAGGGGCGCCCCCGTCGGTGGCTGGGCCATCACCTGTCAGCCAGGGCATCCTGGCCCCGGCATTCTCACTTCAGCCTCGTTGCACGTTGCGACATAGGCATTTAGGGTTCCCGTAGTGCGGGACGTTCGTCGGATCGTATTCGGTGGGTTGGTGATCTGCGTTGTCGCTGCTGGCTGCTCGTCAAACTCATCGTCGTCATCTGCAATCTGTAAGACGGTGCGGAGTATGGGCAAGTACAACCTTGTTGCGGTGCAACCGAGCTTCGTTGCAGAGTTGAGGCGATCCGACAATGCCGCATTCAAGAGTGTGGCAAATGCATATCCTGGGAATGACCCGAACTTCATAAGACAACTCGACAGCGAATGTTCAGCTCTGGGCTTCTGACAAGGTGATGCCGCACATAATCGAATGCCCCGAATACCGCCCCCCTGCCGTGAACACGCATGGGACCTAAATGCCAGTCAGAACAACACTCTGCACCCGTTGTCCGGGGAGATCTGATGCCCGCATCTCTTTAGGAGGATCATGTCTTGTCGAGCGTGAAGGCGGTCCCGCCCTCAAGTGGGCCGGGGCCGAATTGGTTCTTGTTCCCCTCAAAATACTGTTCGACGACGGGATCGAATCCACCCAGAGCTTCGCCGTTGACAAGTGCATCGGAGAAGGCAACCGCCCCGAACTCCGGTAGGTACTCCTGCTTCGAGCACGATGCGTTGGCACAGACCCCGGCCCCGCCAATCTGCGTGGCATCGCACGCCGCCGTCGAGGCCGACGATTCGGCGTAGGTGAACCCCGTGTTCACATCGTGGACCGACACGGAAGTTCCGGAACCGTCGCAAGTGACCGCTGTCTCTACGGTGTCCCCGGCGTGTATCGACGCGATCTCACTGGGTTCGGCGGTGCCGTCGAGATAGGCATAGACAGCGTACTCCACCTGCTTGTGCGCGATGCAGTCGACCCCTACGTCGGCCCGCGTCAGGTACGCAGCGGTCTCGGCTTTCACGAGCTCGACGCCGAAACCGATCGCGCCCTTTTTCTTGCAGGTGGCGGAGGGAACAACGACGTCGGCGCTGCTCGACGTGAGGACGAGCGGGTTCGACAGGTCGAATGCGGCATAACCGCCGACCGGATTCTTATTGGGGTTGCCGGCACGCGCACCCGCAGGAGTCGCTACCAGACAAAGAGCGAAGCACGCTCCCACAACAAGCGCCACTGCACGCGTAATCGGATGCCCAGCTCTTCGCGCCAGCTCACAATGGTTCTGTTCCATTGTTCGGCCTCCTTGAGCGAATCCGGCACTCACTGTAAGGGAAAGGCGGAGGGCACGCGACCTCGCGTTTATGAGCCACCGAGAGCTGACCGGCCGCTGTTGCGGCCACTAGCTCTGCTCACTGCACCGATCACCCTTTCTCCCTACTAAGTCCGCCTGCAGCGACGACCCCTCGATCGAGGCCTGACCGGCATCTTCAGATCGGAATGGGGGGTCGTATGAAAGCGCGACCCCTGAGACGACCCCTGAGACGACCCCTGAGACGACCCCACAAACGACCCGGGCACTCGCTTCGCGGCGCACACGAGCCCTGGTAGGAGAGACCTGGCCTTCAGCAGGGCTCGCGAGGTTCCAACTCGTGTCAAGAAACAACCTCACGCGACGATCGGGCCGGTCGCCCCCGGTCGAACGGGAAGCCAGCAAGGTGGAGGAGGCTGCGGCGAGGGCCGGGGTCTCCGATCGGAAGCCACAGCGCCTTGTCGGGGGTGAACCCCGGTGTGCGGGCGGTCGTGGCCACCGGAACGCGCTCGTGAGCGAGGACCCGGCGCGCCTCGAGTTCCCGGCGTGGGGTAGGGAAGGTGAAGAGCACCCAGTTGGGGTGACCCGCCGCCGCCGCGAGCTGGGCATAGCCCTCGAGCTTGGTGGCCAGGCGGCCCAGGCGTTCGGTGCCGTTGCCGTGTTCGAGGAGAAAGGGCGTCGAGGCGCCGTCCTCGCACCAGACGCCATAGCCGTCGGGGCGCACGACTTCACCCCACTCGCGCCGACAGCGCCGCTCGGACCACCACTGCTCCAACTGACAGTCCGATCGGGTGCGGGCCGAGCGCACCAGGGCGGTGAAGAAGCCGTTGACCCCAACCAGATGGGCGAGGCGCTGGCTGGAGGCGAGGTCGTGGACCAGGCCCCGCCGCCAGTCGAGTTCGGCCACCTCCACGCCGGCCTCCGCCGCGACCAGAGCGGCGCCGAGGGGCCCGAGCACCCAGTGGTACGAGGCGAGGTTCGCTGCGGTCCGGGGTCGGAAGCGGTCGAGCACGTCGAGGGCGTAGAGCTCTGCCAGCCGTGTCCGGGCTCGACGTACCCCGGTGAAACCCACGTCGGCCACCTGTGCGGTGGTGAGCACCCGGTGGTCCTCGAGCAGACGACACAGCTGACGATCCCGATCGGTGATCCGGCCGAGGACGGCCAGCAGTCGATGATCGGAATCCCGCCAGCCC
>JARLGQ010000367.1 GCA_031292675.1 Acidimicrobiales bacterium | reverse complement strand
GAGATGGCCTACTGGTTCGTGAACAACCAAGTGGCCTTCGCCAACGTCTTCTCCTATGACTCCTCGGCCACCTACCGCAACAACCTCCTCGACGGCACCTTCCCCAAGGCCCTGGCGGAGTTCAAGACGGACTTCGGCTGATCCGGATGGCGAGGGAAGTGCCGAAAGGGTCCCGGCTCCCGGTCGGCCGTGGATGGAGTCTTGTCCTCACCGCCATGACGCTGGCGGGTCCGAGTGCTCTGTTGACAGGTTGTGCGGCATCAGGAACACCCTCGGGGGGCCACGCCACCAGCACTCCGAGCAGCTCGGGCAGCCCGCCTCGCTCCGGTAGTTCGAGCTCCTCGAGCAGCCCCGCTTCGGCCCGCCGCTCACCTGCTCCCCACGTCATGGTGGTGATGATGGAGAACGAAGGAGCCCTCGACATCATCGGCAACGCCGCCCTGCCCTATGTGACCAGTTTGGCGACCGACTACGGATCGGCAACCAGGTCCTACGCGTTGGCCCACCCGAGTCTCCCGAATTACCTGGCGATCGTGTCGGGCTCGAACCAGGGCGTGACGCAGGACCAGCCGCCTTCCGCGGGCAACTTCCCCAACGTGCCCACCTTGGCGGACCAGCTCGCCGCGGCGGGCTACAGCGAAGAGGCGTACGCCGAGAACCTGCCCCCCGACCCGACCGACGACTCGGGCCTGTACGCCGTGAGGCACGACCCGTGGGAGTACTTTCCCCGCACCAAGATCACCGTCGCCGATGCCTCGACCTTGACAGGTGCCCTCGACACCGCGAGCCCTCCGGACTTCGTGTGGTACACGCCGAATTTGACCGACGACGGCCACACCGGGGTGCCGGACAACACGGCCGCGCAGCAATTGTCCGACACCGAGGCGTTCCTGGCGCGCTTCATCCCAGGGGTGCAAGCGACCTCCTGGTACAGAGACGGCGGACAGATCGTCATCGAGTGGGACGAGGCCCTGGGCTCGGATTCATCGGGCCTCAACGGAGGTTCCGGCGGACGTGTCGCCACGATCGTGGTGTCCGACGCGCTCAAGTCGAACCCCCGACAAGACCCCGCACCTGTCGACACGTTCGGCATCTTGCGCTCGATCGAGGATCGATATGGCCTTCCCCATCTGGGCCACGCCGCCGATGCCGCCAACGGAACGATCGACGCTCTTCTCGACGACTGAACCACGAAGGAGGCCGACCCTCCCGGCGCGGGCAGCCTGGTTACTTCACGCCCAGACTGCCCTTGGCGGCCGCCTCGAAGATTCGATGGGGAAGCAGTCGCTTGGCGAGGATGCCGATGCGCTCGCCCGCCTTGCCCACCGATACCCGGCGGGGTGGGCGTCGGGCATCGAGGATGTTGTGAACCGCCGCGGCCACAACATCGGGAGCTGCTCCGTTCGCCTCGTCCCGCTCCATCACGCCCACGGCCGTATCGAGGGCGCCCTTGTACACATCGTCACCTGTCGACGCGGCAGCCATCTTCCGGTTGGCGGTGAAGTCGGTCCGGATATTGCCCGGCTCGACCAGCGTGACGTCGATCCCGAAGGGGGCCACTTCGTAGGCGAGTGCCTCCCCCAATCCTTCGAGCGCGAACTTGCTGGCGCTGTAGAACGCCTGAAAGGGGATGGCGACCACGCCCCCGATCGAGCTGATGAGGACGATGCGCCCACCGCCTTGGGTCCGCATGGCGGGCAGCACGCCCTGGACGACTCGCGTGGCACCCCAGAAATTCGTCTCCACCTGGGCCTTGGCCTCGTCGATGGTCGTGTGCTCGACCGCACCAGCGACGCCCCACCCGGCCGACGCCACAACGGCATCGATGCGACCGTGTCGCGTCAGCACCTCGGCCACGCCGTCTCGCACCGACTCGTCGCTGTCGACGTCCATGACCAGACCCGACCAAGCTCCCGAAGTTGTCCCCCGCCGGCTCGCCCCGACGACCGTCCACCCCGCCTCGTGCAGCCGGTCCGCGCAGGCACGACCGATGCCGGCCGACGCACCCGTGATCAGTACGACCCGGGAGATGACCGGCCCCGGCGCAGGTGCGTCGGTCAACGGGACCGGGCGTCACCGCGAGGTGACCGGCCGAACTGCCACCGGCCCCGCCGGGTAGGCAGAGCCGACGCCGCGTCCCTGAACGACTTGAGCTCGGTCACCTGGACGCGGGCGCTCTCTGCGAGTCCTTCCTCGCCACCCTCGGACGCAATGTTGAACGCGTCCACGCACCTGCTGATGGCCACGTCGATGGCGGCGATCAAACTCTGATGCGCGGTCTCATCGAGCACGGGAGCTCCTACATCGTTACGTCGTCGGTCCAGGACCAGGTCTTTCCATCCGCGCGTTCGGGATCCGCGCTTCCAATTGTGCCCCAAAGCGTGACGCGTCACCACTGTGTCGACGTCAGGGTAGAACGAAGCCGCTGCCGCCGAGAGGAGACCCGATGCCAGAGTCCGAATCGTCTGTGAGGGTCGTCGACAACTCCGACCGGAGCAGGTACGAGGCCTACGCCGGTGACGAGCTGGCCGGATTCGTGACCTATCGGATCGAACCAGGGGTGGTGGTGCTCGTCCACACCGAGGTCGACGGCAGTTTCGAGGGCCACGGAGTGGGGACGCGGCTGGCGTCGGCCGCGCTCGAGGATGCCAGGTCCAGAGGTCTGAAGGTCGATCCCGTTTGTCCGTTCGTCGCTGCCTATCTCGAGCGACATCCCGAGTACGCAGACCTGGTGGTCGGGCCCCGTCCGGGTAGGTGAATTGAGCGGACGGTGGGGCTGTGACCGAGCGCTCCGGCGCTGAGAAGGGCCTTTGGGCTGGGAAAATGAGCACCGGCGTCCAGATCGGCGCCCGTCCGGCCGTGACTCAGGCCTCGTCCGTGGGGTGCCGATACCTCCGGGATGACAGGTGCAGCCTCAGGGCCGCAGACTGCGGGGGACGGCAAAGCAGGACCGAGCTGGCTCGGATTCGGCTGCCTCCTCGCCATCGGTGAGGTCGTGATCCTGGTCCTGACCCTTGTCCACCCCGGTGTCGCCGCCGGTGCCGGGCCGTCAGCCGGCCATCTGGCCACGTCGTTCGGCGCCACCCGCCGCGCGCCGCACCACAGCACCTCCTCCCCCACGACGACGACGCTGCCCGACATCCCGCCCACCACCCAGCCGCCCACCCCGTCGACCCCGACCTCGGTTCCCTCCGTGGTCCCGACCCCGACAACCCCTCCCGCCCCGGCGTCCACGGCCCCGTCCGTCGACGCGGTGGGGGTGCTGCCCGCCAACATCGCCCCCCAGCCCGACTTCCTCTCGAGTTGCTCGGGTACCGGGTACGACGACTCCTCGGGTTGTCTCGGCGCGACCCTGCAGGCGATCGCCAACGGCCGGAGCCACGAGGGGCTCCCCCCCATGGTGCTGCCGTCCAATTGGGCCCAGCTGTCCCCGGAGCAGCAGATCTTCGTCGCCACGGACCTGGAACGGACCGCCCGGGGCCTGGCGCCGTTGGCGGCCATGGCCACGAGCCTCGACCAGGCCGCGGCCCAGGGCGCCGCCCGGAACACCGACCCGGAACCCCCCGGGGGCTTCCCGTACACCCAGTGGGGGTCGAACTGGGCCGGAGCGGTGGGAAACCCGCTGGAAGCCCTGTACTTCTGGATGTACGACGACGGAACGGGCTCTGCCAACGTCGACTGCACCCCGTCGAACCAGACGGGATGCTGGGGCCACCGGGAGAACATCCTCCTGAGGTTGTCGTGCACCTTGTGTGTGATGGGAACGGCGTGGGACGGGGTGGGATACGGCGGTGACCCCAGCATGACCGAGCTCCTCGTGGAGACGTCGGGCAGCCCCGCTGTGGATCTCACCTGGCAGCAGGAAGCGGCCTACCTGTCCTGACCCGGGCGGGTGGCCCGATCAGCACCCGCCGCGCGTGCCGACTCGTCTGCTTTCTCGACACGCCGGCCGCCAGTTGAGCAAATGTTGAGCGTCCATAGGGGGGTGGGTGTGACGGGCGCGCCAGGATTCTGAACGTGACTGTCCTCGGGCTCTGGCGCGGAGCTCGCAGGGTGCCGCGAAGTGCACCACGTTTGGCCCAGACTCCCTGGTCAGAGGGGCTTCTCACCTCGGGTACTGTGAGCCTGGGGCGTTGGGCCGGTCGTAATTCCCGTGGCTGTGGTTGGGACCCTCGGCGCCCAACTTGAATCCGGGAACCCCTTGATGGGAGTGGGCATGAAGTTGCGCAAAGAGCCCAATGGTGCTGACGCTGTGCCGGGGAGTGACGCTGTCACCGCCGAACCCCCCGCTCGGACGGGTGCACACACTGTTGCTCGAAGTCAGCTGGGCGAGCTGCTCGTGTCGTCTCGGCTGATCAACCACGAGCAGCTGGCCGACGCCCTCATCCAGCAGTCTGCTTCCGGGAAGCGGATCGGAACGACCCTGGTGGAGCTGGGAGCGATCAGCGAGCGCGACCTCGCCAAAGCCCTCTCCACCCAGCTCCTCGTCCCCATGGTCGACCTGTCCCAGCAGGCGCCCTCGCCCGACGCCACCGAGGTGTTGTCGGAAAGCGTGGCCAGAGCCCACCTGGCGGTCCCCATCGTGGTCGACGAGAGCGGGATCACGATCGCGGTGGCGGACCCCACGCCGGAGTTGGCGAAGATCCTCGCCAACTCCTGTGGGAGGGTCGTCCGGCTGGTCATCGCCCCGAAATCAGACGTGCAACGGGCGATCGACACGGCATACCGGGCCTTGGGCAACATCCGGGAGCACGTTCGAGCCTTCGAGGAGTCCAGCGACGGCCCGCAACGACCCTTGGACGCTGCGGTCCAGACGGTCAACGCTGCGGACGCGCCGGTCGTCCAGGTCGTGAACCTGCTCATCACCCAGGCGATGCGCGACCGGGCGTCGGACATCCACATCGAGCCACAGGGCCAGCAGCTCCGGGTCAGGTTCCGCATCGACGGGGCGCTGCACGACGCAGTCGAGCTCCCTACCGCGATGGCGCCGGCCCTCGTGAGCCGTCTGAAGATCATGGCCGAGATGAACATCGTCGAGCGGCGCCGACCACAGGACGGGCAGATCACGATGTCTGTCGACGGCCGCGAGATCGACATCCGGGTGTCGACGGTGGCGACAATCTGGGGCGAGAGCTGCGTGCTTCGGGTCCTCGACAAGAGCCGATCCGTGTTCCGGATGGCCGACCTCGGCATGCCGACAGACACCCACGAGGTGTTCACGCGCATGATCCGTGCCCCGTTCGGGATGGTGCTGTGCGCGGGCCCGACCGGCAGTGGCAAGACGACGACGTTGTATGCGGCCTTGACCGAGATCGATGATCCCAGCCGCAACATCATGACCATCGAGGACCCCGTCGAGTACGTGTTCCCCTCGATCAACCAGATCCAGACGAACGAGCAGGCCGGCATCAGCTTCGCCAACGGACTCCGTTCCATCCTGCGCCAGGACCCCGACGTGATCCTGGTCGGCGAGATCCGCGACGTGGAGACCGCCCGCATCGCCGTGCAGTCGGCGCTCACCGGTCACCTCGTGCTCTCCTCACTGCATGCGACAGACTCGGCAGCGGCCTTGCACCGCTTCTTGGACATGGGTATCGAGTCCTTCCTCGTCGCATCCTCGGTGTTGGCGGTGGTGAGCCAACGCCTGGTGCGGAGAATGTGCCAGACGTGCAAGGCCCCGTACGAGCCCAAAGACGAGGAGCTCGCCTTCTACACCGAGAGCGGAGGCCTCCCCAAGACGCAGTTCTTCCACGGTGAAGGCTGCAACTTCTGCGCCGGAACCGGCTACCGGGACCGGATCGGCGTATTCGAGCTGATGCGGATCACACCCGAGATCAAACGGCTGATCGTCGGTTGGGCCACCCAGGAGGAGCTGCAACGCATGGCGGTCTCCCAGGGGATGCGGACGCTGCGCGACGAAGCGATCCTCCTCATCTCCGACGACGTGACGACCATTTCCGAAGTCGTCCGCTCCATCTACACGGCCTGAGGCGGGCGGATAGCCATGGCCAAGTTCAAGTTCAGGGCGATCACCCCCGAAGGATCGACCGTCACGGGTATCGAGAACGCCGTCACCGCCAGCATGGCCCGTCGGGCGTTGGTCGAGCGCAACCTGGCGCCGATCGACGTCACCGAGAAGAAAGGCATTCTCCAATTCGAGATCACCCGCGAAAAGGTCCCGCGCCGGGAGCTGATGCATTTCTCGCGACAACTCGCAGTCTTCATGAAAGCCGGCATCCCCGTACTCGAGGCACTCGAGGTGCTGTCGGAGGAGGTCGGCAACAAGGGCTTCCAGCGGATCCTGGCCGAGATGTCCGAAGCGCTGCGCGCCGGGGAGACCTTCGCCAGCGCGGCGGACGCACATCCCGAGGCATTCCCGCCCTACTACCTCGGGATCCTCCGGTCAGCTGAGCTCACAGGGAACCTCGACACGGTCCTCGATCAGCTCGCCGACTACATCGAGCGGGACACCGAGGCTCGCCGCAAGATCACCTCCGCACTGATCTACCCGGCGATCGTCCTCCTTCTGTCGATCGTGGCCATCGTCGTCATCACGGCATTCGTCCTTCCCCGGTTCAAGACGTTCTTTCACTCGCTCCACGCGAAGCTGCCCCTCCCGACGCGCATTCTGATCTCGATCGCCAATTTCTTCGTGACAGACTGGTTCGTCTTCGCCGGAATCGTGGTCCTCATCGTCCTCGCTGCGATACTCAGCACGTCCACCCGACGCGGCCGTGAGGTCAGGGACGTGATCGTTCTTCACGTCCCGGTGCTTGGCGACGTCATCCGTACCGCGATCCTGGAGCGGTTCTGCCGCATCCTGTGCTCCATGATCGGGGCCGGCGTGCCCCTTCCCGAAGCCCTCCAGGTGACCGGAAACGCCACGACCAACGGCGTCTTCCGGCGGGGACTCAGCACTGCTCGCGAAAGCATGTTGCGAGGCGAGGGGTTGGCGACTCCTCTCGCTCAGACCGAGCTCTTCCCGATCGCGGCCCGTCGCATGTTCCTCGTCGGCGAGAGCACCGGAACGCTCGACGACCAGCTCAACTCCGCAGCCCACTACTTCGACCGCGAGCTGGATTACAAGCTGAAGCACTTCACGAGCCTGTTCGAGCCGGCAGTGATTCTCTTTGTCGGCGTCATCGTGGGATTCGTCGCCATCGCCCTTGTCTCGGCCATGTACGGGATCTACCGGCAGGTGCACATCACATGAACGGGCCAACTCGACCGAACCGCCAGAGCACCGTAGGAGGTTGACGCGATTCGAACGATGCGACAACGGGGCGTTACGCCGACATCGTCAAGGGACGCACCAAAAGACAGTCACGTCATCGTGCCTCCCACCCCGACACCAAAGAACTCACACGAAGGGAACTAACGACATGAATGAAGCATCTACACCCAACATCCTCCAGAGGATGGTGGCGAAGCGGGATCAAGGTGGATTCACCCTGATCGAGCTCCTCATCGTCATCATCATTCTGGCCATCCTGGCCGCCATCGTGGTCTTCGCCGTGGGCAGCACCAACTCGAACGCCATCGCGTCCTCGTGCAACGCCGACGCAAAGAGCGTGGAGACGGCAATGGAGGCGTACAAGGCGCAGCTCACGACATACCCGGGGAGCATCGGTGCCCTCACGTCCTCGACGGTCGCCACGGTCAACGGGGTCACCGAGACTGTGGGCCCGTGGCTGAAGGAGGCGCCGTCGTCCGCGAACTACAGCATCTCGCTCGACGCCGCTGGCGCGGTCCAAGTGGCCGGTCCGAACGGGACCCCCGCGGCGGCGCCATACGACGGGTCGCCGGATCCGTGCAACGCCCTGTGAGTGGCTGATGCCGACCAGCTCGGCGATGTGAGCCCGGTGCCGGGGGACCGACTGTTCGGTTCTCCGGCCGGTCGCGTGTCGGCCGGTTGACACCGAGAGAGTTTGACCACCATGCCCGATCTCCGAACCCGTACCAAGGCCGACATCGCCTGGCTGGTGACGATCAGCGCGATGGTCGTCCTCGCGGGCATGGCCTACACGCTGTGGTGGGCGGCGGTGGTCCGGCACCATGGGTGGTACTGGGTCGTTCCCGGCGACACGTGGGCCACGGTCCGCGCCGCCCACTGGGTCGACTGGGGAGGCTTCTCCTTCATCTACAACGCGGGGACGGGCCTCGTCACCTTGCCCGGGTTCCACGTCCTGCTGGCGCCGGTCGTGGCGCTTTCGTCCCACCTCCACCTGTCGGAGACCGCGCCGGGCCTGCCCGGACCGCCCAAGCCGACCGCCTGGCTCCTCGTCGGCCCCTCGTTCCTCGCCTGCGCGACCCTGCCGATCTTCGCCGCTGACGCCCTGGCTCGCCGGCTCGGTACGGCCGTCTGGGCGCGTCGCGCCCTGGCCCTCGGGACCGGAGCTGCGGCATGGCCCACGATCGCCGTGTGGGGCCACCCCGAAGACGTCCTGGCACTCGGGCTGGCCATGTACGCCGTGGTGGCGCTGTTGAACCGGCGGCTGGGTGCAGCCGGGTGGCTGCTGGGGGGCGCCCTGGCCATGCAGCTCTATGCCATAGCCCTGATCCCGTTGTTCGTCGCCGTGGTCGGTCGACGCAAGACCGCCCCCCTGCTGGCGCGAATCGCCATCCTGCCTGCCTTCTTGCTCCTCTCCGTGATCATCCCCAATTTCCACGCCACGGTGCATGCGTTGTTCGATCAGCCCAACTTCCCCAAAGTCGACCATGCCACCCCGTGGATCCTGCTGGCGCCGAAACTCGGCCACGGCGCCGTGGCCGCCGGACCCGGGCGCGTCATCGGCCTCTTGCTCGCCGTGGTAGTGGGGGCGTTCGGTGTGCGGTACCGCTCGGATCCCCGCCGCATCGTGTGGCTGGCGGCCGTCGTGCTGGCACTCCGTTGCCTGTTCGAGTCCGTGATGGACCCGTACTACGTCATGCCGGTCATCGTGCTGGCGTTGGTGGTGGCGTCGAACCTCGGGGGGCTTCGTTTCATGGGCGCGGTCGCAGGGGGTGCCGGCCTGACGGTGCTGACGTACTACCGACCCGACATGTGGGTCTACTGGTTCGAGATGACCGGAGTCATGGTGGCGATGGTGGTATTGGCATGGCCAGCGACAACTCGACAGTCGTCCCGTGAAGATCACGACCTCGGCGCCCTCGAGCCTCGCGCTCGTGAGGCGGCCTCTACCGTCGCCATCCCCGCCTGAACACTGACACCGCCGAAACGGTGTCCGGTGGCTACTGGACGAACTCCATCCGGAGGCCTTCGCCGTCCCACTCCGGGTACTCGGGAAGGTGGACCACACCGCGGGACACGATGCGCCGAGCCGTCCACAGACAAGCGGCCGCATCGAGGAGGTGGGCGGGGGTCGCGCCCCGGATCTTTTCGTTGATGATCCGTTCGACGCCGGGCATGCGCCCGTCGAGCAAGGCTCGCCGCTCGTCCTGGCCCGCTCTCGTGTGCTTGGGAAAGCGGACGGGCCTGTCCCCGTTGAGCTGGAAGAAGCTCAACTCGGGGTGCACCTCGTGGATGGTCCGCTGCCAGTAGGGCGCCATCTGCTCGTGCACCTCCGCCGTCCGCTTCAGCATGCGCCAACCGACGGCGCTCAGCCGTCCGCCGTTCGCCGCTCTGGCTTCGGGGTAGGAGTCGCATTTCAGCGAAGCGCGCACCGGGGCCGAGAGGACCGCCCCGCTGCGAGGGCGGCCCAGCAGGGCCCGTGCCATGCGATCGCAGGTCCGGCCGTGGGACTCGGGGTCATCGAGGAGTCCGACCGGCGAGAAGAGCGCCACGACCTGGAACGCCGGCTTGTAGTCGAGCACCTCGAGGAACGTCGGCACGATCTGGGGTTGCTCGGGAGCCATGGTGATGCCCTGGAGCTTGGCCGACGCCATCAACCAGCCCTTGGGACAGGGCACGACACCGGCCAGGGTCCGGTAGGGAAGGTGCGACCCCCGCCGCGACCCCGGTCTCGAGGTGGACATGGACATGGACATCACCGTACCGGCGCAGGCGTGCTATCGAGAACCGGGGACGAGCACGGAGTCAGTTGTTGGCGTTGTGGACGAGCCAGCTCTTGATGCTCTCGGACGAGCCGCAGGCGCCGATCGATCCCGACGCGCAAGTCGGCCCGTCCACGAAGTCCACCGTCGCCCACACGGTGTAGTTGCTCGAGGTGCAGCTCGTCGACGACGTTCCACAGGCATAGAAGTTCACCTCACGGGACACACCGGTGTTGGCAGGCAACTGGCTGTGCGGGACCGTCGTGCAGTCCACATAGACGGGGGGCGAGTTCTGCCCGATCTGGATCGGCGCGTTGGACGACAGACACGGGCTGGGGGGGTTGGGCGCGTTGGGGAAGGTTGTGTCGGTGTAGCGAACGGTCTGGATCGCCACCTGCATGGCACCGCTGCTGCGGTACTCGAGTGACTGCTGGTCGAGCAGGTGCGACGTGTTCAGCAGGTCGTTCCCCGACAGCGTCACCACCCCCAGCAGCACCAACGCGATCACGATCATGAACACGAGCGCCAGCACGAGGACGGCCCCGTCCTCTCGCAGAGTTGTCCGACGTCGGGCCATGTCAGAAATTCCTCTTGGGCGCGCCCGACTCGGGAACTGCCGTAGTGGCGCAGGCAACGCCGGCGGTGTTGGTGACGTTTCCGCTAGGCGTCCAGGTCAGCGTGGTGATGCCGTTCACCGCCGACAGTGAGCCGCTCGACTGCGTGAGCGTAACGGTCACCACGGTCTGCCCGCCGGCGTTGGTTGACATGGTCATGGTGGCATTCAGGTCGATGGTGCCAAAGCCATTCACGTAGCGCGTCCCCGAGGTGTCTCCGAGCATCACCGTTCCGAGGTTGATGGCGTTGCACCGGAAGCCGGAGCACAAAATGGCCAACTGAGTCTGGTTCCCCTGGCGGGTGAACTCGGCTGTCACGGTCTCCTGGGTACCGTTCCATCCGTTTTGGATCGTATTGACCGACATGGCCTGGTTGTAGGTGAAGATGATCTGGTCCCCACTGTCTGGCTTGTTGTCCTGGGGGTTGCCCACACTCTGGATGTCGGAGCCCGCTGGGGCGAGGGCGACCACGACCGGAGTGGAGCCGTTGGCCGGCGTGTACGCGGAGTCACCCGAGTACGCCACGCTCACCGTGTAGGTGCCCTTCAGCGCGTTCGTCACCGTACACGTGGCACTGCCTGAGCTGTCCAAGTTGGAGGGCGGCGTACAGGTGGGTGGAGGTCCTGCTGGTGGCGCGATCGTCCACGTCACCGTTCCAGTCGGCGTGATCCCGCCGTTGCCGTTGACCGTGATCTTCACCTGGAAGTTCGATCCTGGCTGGGGGTTCTTCGTGGTCGTGAAACTGAGCGTCGGAGTCGCCTTGGTCACACCCGTCGTCGTCGTTCCTTGGCTGTTGGTGTAGTTGCCGTCTCCTCCGTACGACGCCGCCGCCGAGTAGGTGCCGGCCACGGCGTTCGACACCAAGCACGTTGCGGTGTTGGGCCCGGTCAGGTTGTTGGGGTTGGTCATCTGGGAATTGGCGCAGGTGGGATTGGGCCCCGACGGTGCGGTGATCGACCACACCACCGTGCCCGTCGGCTTCAGGTCGCTGGCCACAGCGGGATTGGCCCCGACGGTGGCGGTGAACGTCAGCTTCGAGCCGGGCTGGGCGGGCGACGGTGACGAGACCTCCGTCACGGTGGTCGACGACCCGGCTTTGCCGACGGTGATCGTCCCCGTGCCACTCCCGGGCCCGTAATTGCCCAAGGTGCTCGGAGCGGGGTAGCCGGCGGACACTGTGTAGGTCCCCACCTGCGCACCGCTCACCGTGCACGTCGCCTGAGACGTGTTTGTCCCACTGACCGTGGACAGGGACGAGTTGGCACACGACGGCGACCCCGGGCTCTGTGAAAAGGTCCACTGGATCATCCCGGTCGGCGCCGGGGTCGTGCTGTTGGGCGGGACCACCTTGGCGGTGAACGTCAGGGTGTCGCCGTACGTGGGTGTCGTCGAAGACGAGCTGGCTGACACCAAGACGGTGGTCGTCGCCGGCCCGAGGGCGACGAAGCTCAGCGAACCGGCGGAACCATCCGGGGCGCGAGCCACGACGGTGATCTGCTGCGAGCCGCTGTTCGGGCAGTTGCCCGAGGTGGTGTTCACCCAACTGGTGCTCTGCGCGTCCCATTGCTGGACCGGGTTGTCGACGGAGATCGAGTAGCCCACCGGCGTCGTCCCTTTGACGGTGCCCCCCACGGAGAAGGCGGTGGGCGAAGGGGTGGCGGTCCCGTCGCTCACCGACACGGTCTGTGGCCCGCTCAGGCCGTTGGGCACGGTGAAGGTCACAGCGGCATCACCATTGCCGTCGGTCTGGGAGCCGTGGGTAATGGTGGCCGGGGCCGGGCCGACCGTCGCAGTCAGGTTGTGACCGGCGGTGAAACCCGTGACGAAGACGGTCGCCGACGCCCCTGCCGGTCCCGAGGACGGAGACGGCGAGCTGATGAACCGGTACGGGGTGGTGGTGCAGTTGGTGAACACGTTGGCCTGCTGGATCTCGAACTGCGCGCTCTGGGCGAAGCTGTTCAGGACGGAGTCCACGGTGGAGAGACTCTGCTCCGTGGTCGAGCTCGTGATGGCCGTGACGAGAGCGCCGAGCAGCGCTGTCACCGTGAGGGCGATGATGACGATGGCGACCAGGATCTCCACGAGGGTGTCGCCGGCCTCAGAGGGTTGTGCGCGGCGAGGGAGCCACGAACCCGGGTCCGACGGGCCCTGGTTGCCGGGCGCGGCCTTCTTCCCTCTGGCACGAGCACGACCGCTGTTCACACGAGCCATCTTCGGGCCGACTATTGGATCGCGACGCTGAGGTTGAAGCAGAAGTCGAACAGCATGCTGTTGGCCACGATGTTCCCCGTGCTGATGTTGTTGCCGAACCCATAGAGGCTGATCGTGGCGTTGGGGATGTAGATCTCGCCGCCATAGGTGTTCAGCGACGAAGCGGCGCTGGCCAGGAACACGGGGTTGTTGTCGGTGCCGTTCTGCCACAACAGGACCCCGTGATAGGGGTCCGATGTCGTCGAGATGGGCGCCAACTGGATGTTGTTGGCGAAGTTGACATTCCCCAGGTCGGTCGAGCCCCCCGAGACGTAGAAGAAGACCCCGCCCGACGGGGGGGTCGGGCAGGCGCTGGTGACGGTGCCGCCTCCGCACAGCGCGCTCCCCGAGCCCGACACATTGAGTCCGTCGGTGTAGGTGTAGTGGCCGGAGCCGAAATTCACGGTGTCGTTGCTACCGATGCACAGCGAGCTCTGGCAGCTGGCATTGGTCCCGAACTGGTAGTTGCCGGACTGGAAATTGACGGTGCGGTTACTCGGGACATTGAGCCCGCTTGCGTACAGGCCGGGCGTGCACGTCAGGGTCGATGTACCCGAGCACGACCCGCTCGGTGACGAGATGTTCGCCACTGGATTCTGCGAGGCCCAGGTGGCAAGGGGATCGGTAACCGGCGTGCTGGTGGAGACCGGGAGCGGGTTGACGCTCACACTTCCCGTCACTGAATCGTGGGTTCCGCTCGTCGGGCAGGTCTGGCCGTTCGAGGCGTTGTTGAGGCAGTTGTAAACCTCGACTCCGTTGGTCAGAGGGCTGCCGCATGAGGTGGTCGTCCCTGCCTTCACACTGTCGTTGCTAGTGAGAGCGCCCGAGCTGACGGCGGGAACGCTGGCATTGTAGTTAAGTCCCATGAGGATCGAACCGCCGGTACAGATGCTGTCCCCTGAGCTGAGGTTGGTGAACTGGATGTCCGTTCCCGTCCCGAGCAGGGTCAGCACGCCGTTGGGTTGGACGATGGGGGGAACCGGGATCCCCGACACCGGAGCACCGGTCAGCGCGTACTGGAACGGCGCGCAGGAGGAGCCGGACGTCGAGCATCCCTGGGTGACGTTGAGCGTGACCGTCGACACCATGTAGGTGAGGGTCCAGCCGGTACCGGGACTGCACGTCACTCCCGTCGGGATGCTGGTGGGAGTAGGTGTGATGCAGTTCACGACGGGCGTGGGGGGGTTCGTGGTGCTCACGTTGTCGGAGAGGACCACCCGGCTCTGCGGTGTCGACGACCCGTTGGGACAGTACAAGCGCACCAACTCCGTGGGCCCGCCCGATGACGGGGTCAATGTGTAGTACGACACCACGGTCGACACACCCTGGAGCTGCAGACCGAGAAGGAGCTTGGGCGTCCCGGACAGGCCGGCTGCGCTGCACTGCTGGGGGGCACTGGGGCTTGCCGCCGTGGTCACGCTGGCTGCGCTCTCGACGTCGCGGACGTAGTAGGCCGACGCCGTGGCGGCGGCGCTCGCGTCCGTCACCTTGCCCTCGATGCCCTGTTGGTTCTTGAGCGTGGTGATCAGCACGATGGCGATCGCCCCCACGACGAGCGGGAGGATGACGAGCACGATCAGGAGCTCGATGAGGGTGAAGCCCTCCTCACCCTGGCGGGGAGGCCGGCGCGAGCCATGCAGCCGGCGCGCTCCGAGGGGCGCGTGGCGACCCGGCAGCCCCCTGCACGGCCTCTTTCCGGCTACCCCAACCATCTCCGTCCTTCTATCACCATTCTCCGTGGTATTAGCCCCACAGACAATGGGCTCCCCGTGTCTCTTCCGGGGTCTCCACGGAACCGGAGGAAGCGGACCCTCCCCGGCGGTCAGAACGATGTCACCCTCGGGCTTTCCTGGCCCCTGCCCGCCCCCTGGGAGTCCACGGGGGCGAAGTCGGCCGGCGAGGCATAGCGCCGGGGCGGCTCGACCTCTTTGGGGTACAGGCTCACCCGCAGCGCCGTCTCGTAGTCGATGAGGTCCTCGGCCATCAGGTCGTTGAGCCCCATCTCGAGGGTCTGCATCCCCTCGGACTGGTGGGTGGACACGACGTTGCGGAGCTGGCGGGTCTTGCCCTCGCGCACGAGATTGCGCACGGCGTGGTTGGCCATCAAGACCTCATAGGCAGCCACCAGGCCCCCGCCGATGCGGGGGACGAGCCGTTGGTAGATGACACCTTCGAGCGTCGATGCCAGCTGGACCTGGATCTGCTCGCGGCGGTCCGACGGGAAGATGTCGACGATACGGTCGATGGCCTGGGCGCTGTCGTTGGTATGCAACGTGGCGAACACCAGGTGGCCGGTCTCGGCGATGGTGAGCGTGGTGGCGATGCTCTCCTGGTCGCGCATCTCGCCCACCAGAAGCACGTCGGGGTCCTCGCGCAGCACCGAACGCAGGGCACGCGAGAACGACTGGGTGTCGGTTCCCACCTCGCGTTGGCTGACGGCCGAGCGGTGGTTGGCGTGCACGTATTCGATGGGGTCCTCGATCGTGACGATGTGGCACCGCCGGTAGCGGTTGATGTAGTCGATCATCGCCGCCAGGGTGGTGGACTTCCCCGAGCCCGTCGGACCGGTCACGATCACGAGCCCCATCGGGAGCTCGACGAGGGATTCGATCGCCGGCGGGAGCCCGAGCTGCGCGAACCCGGGGATCTCGAAGGGGATGATGCGCAGGGCGAGGGAGCACGTGTCACGTTGGTGGAAGGCGTTGCAGCGGAGTCGGGCCCTTTGCTTCCAGCTGAAGGCGAAGTCGATCTCGCGCTCGGCCTCGTAACGGGCCAGGAGGTCGGGGCCGACGACCTCCTTGACGATCCGCTCCACCGAGATCGGGCTGAACATCTCTCCGCCGGAAGCCGGGCGCATGTCTCCGTCGACGCGGATGAGCGGGGGGGCGCCTGCGGTGAGCAGAAGATCCGTCCCGCGACGGTGCCACAGCTCCTCGAGCCAGACATCGATCTCCGCCGTGCTGCGGCTGACGGGCATGAGCGGGTTCGGTCGTTACGCGGCGGCGTTACTGGGCATGGCAGACGTCCTCCTCGGGACGATGCGCTCGAGCGCCCGTCGCAATTGCGACCGGGGTCGCGCCCACCACCTTCTCACAGGCGGTTACCACGTCACCACCTTGATCGACCGCCAATGACGCCCACGGTCCGAAGGGCCGCTCCGAGCCGACACCCGCCACGACCAGAGGGGTGCCCCGGTGCAGGGCGCAGATCACGCCGAGCTCTGCCGGGCAGGGCTCGCTGAGGGGTCGGGCCCGCACCGTCACCACCACGTCGAACCCGACGTCGAGGGGACAGACCCGCCCCTGGACGAGGGCGTTGCAGGGGAAGGCCGGCTCACCCGGCTCGTGGCAACGCAGGACATGGCACCCACCGGCCTCGAGCTCGGTGGCCGACTGCTCGATCGCCCAGTCGTCGGTACCCACCACCAGCACCGTGGCCGGGCCAGTCCGAGGCTCCTCCCTGGAGGAACCTGCCACGGGGGTGAGCCGGGCGCCCCCCTTGGACCTCAACGCTGCGGCCACGTCCCGAGTGTGCACGATCCAGGACACCCCCCGACCTACAGCGGATCAACCCCCTCCCAACTTGGGCGGCGGAGCCGGCCCCACAGGCGGGAGATAGGGTTCCGAAAGTGGGTTCCCACCCTTCACATAAGAGGGGGGGTACCACTACCCTGAGTGGTAAGGCCGGTGGTCGTAGTGGCGGGGGAAGACAAGACGATGGTGACGAAAACGGGATCGGCGGAATCTGTCCGCACAGCATCCGTGCCCGGTCGATCCGTGGGCAAGCTCCTCGTGGTCGACGACGACCCCGAGGTCAGAGGCATGCTCAGCCGCCTGCTCGAGGTGGAGGGCTACAAGGTCACCGAGGCCATGACCGGGGCCGAGGCCATCGGCAGCCTGAGCAACGGCCAGCCCGACCTGGTGATCCTCGACGTCATGCTCACGACCGAGGACGGCTTCGACGTCCTGGCCGCCATCCGTAGGACCAGCGACGTGCCCGTGATCCTGGTCACGGCCAAGGGCCTGGAGGCCGATCGGGTGCTGGGCCTGAAGCTGGGGGCCGACGACTACGTGGTGAAGCCCTTCTCCCCCGCCGAGCTGGCCGCCCGGGTGGGCACGGTCCTCCGCCGCAGCGGCGCCAGCCGGACCTCGGGCGTGTCGACCGGCACGCTCGAATTCGGCGACCTCGTCATCGACACCTTGGCACGTGAGATCAGGGTGTCGGACCAGCTGGTGGAGACCACGGCCAAGGAATTCGCCCTTCTGGCCTTCCTGGCGGGGTCGCCACGGCAGGTCTTCACCCGTGAGCAGCTGCTCGCCCAGGTGTGGGACTCCTCCTCCGAATGGCAGGACGCCGGCACCGTCACCGAGCACATCCGGCGCATCCGCCGCAAGATCGAGGCCGACCCCGACAGCCCGCGGAGGGTTCGGACCGTTCGGGGCGTGGGATAGCGCTTCGAGCCCTGATTCAGGCCCCGGTCGCCTCGGCCCGCAGGTGCCCCGGCACGGCGCGGCTCTTGCGGCTGGCGGTGGCCAGGTCGAGGGCACGACGGGCCCGGCGCCCGAGCTGGTCCGGCGTGAAGGGCTTGGGCAGAAGATCGGCGTCGGGGTCGAGGGGATGGCGTTCCATCGCCCCCTCGTCGAGATGCCCGGACACGAAGAGCACGGCCAACGCCGGCCACAGCTCGACGAGTGACTCGGCCAGCTCCACGCCGCTCATCTCCGGCATGACGACGTCGGTGACGAGCAGGTCGACGGGACGCTCGAGCGAGTGCGCCACCGCCAACGCCTCCACGCCGTTGGCCGCCGCCAGAACGAGATACCCACGCTCCTCGAGCTCGCGCACGGCCAGACGGCGCAGCTCGTCCTCGTCTTCCACGACGAGCACCAATTCGTCCCCGCCGCTCGAGTCCTCTTCCAGAACGGGCTTGTCCACGAACCCCTCGTCGTCCTCGACGGCCGGGAACCACAGCGTGATGGTCGTGCCCCGGCCCGGGGCGGTGTCCAAGCTCACCTGTCCTCCGGCCTGGGTCACCATGGCGTGCACCGCGGCCAGCCCCAAGCCCGTTCCCTTGGCCATCCCCTTGGTCGTGTAGAAGGGCTCGAAGCAGTGCTCCGCGGTCTCTTCGTCCATGCCCGTCCCGGTGTCGGACACCGCGAGGGCCACGATGCGTTGCGGCGCGGGCAGGTCGGCCCCGACCACGCGGGTCCGGATCACGAGACGGCCGCCTTTGGGCATGGCGTCGCGTGCGTTGATGGCGAGGTTCAATACGGCGCGCTCGATCTCGGTCGGGTCGACGAGGATGCGCCCGCCGGGGTCGGGGGGGACGAGCTCGAGTTGGACGTCCTCGCCCATCACCCTGACGAGCATCGGCTCCATGCTCCGCACGATGCTGTCGGGGTCGACGACCCCGGGTTGGCCCACCTGCCGGTGGCCGATGGCGAGCAGCTGGCTCGTGAGCGCGGCGGCACGGTGGCCGGCGCGCTGGATCGCCTCGACCTCGGTCACGAGGGGGTCGGCG
>JARLGQ010000366.1 GCA_031292675.1 Acidimicrobiales bacterium | reverse complement strand
TGGGCGTCGAAACACCTCCCCGACGAGGTGGACTACGTGCGCCTGGCCGAGCTGCTCGGACGGGTCAACGACGCCGCGTCACCTTCGGCCGCCCCGCTGTTCGCGGCGTGGAAGGGGCTCCCCGAGCCCCGGGACCCCAAGGCCCTGGCGTTGCAGCGGCTGAACGTGCTGCGGGAGCTGCGCGGAGCGGTGCACGGCGCTGCCGTGCTGGCCTCGGGCCTCGAACCCCGGGAGGCGGTCCTCATCAAGACCCCGTTCATGACCGAGCTCTTCGGTTGGGTCGAGCCCTTCCCCGACGTGGAGTCGCGTCGCGACGTGTGGGATCAGGCCGAGGTGGCCACCAACCGCGTCATCGCCCGCGCCTATTGCGCCCTCGACGACGGTGAGCTCTCCGAGCTCGTCGACTTGTCGGCCAAGGCGCACCAGGGCGTGACCTGAGCGAAGGTCCTCAGGATTCCCCGGCCAGAAGCGAACGCACCTCTTCCAGGGTCGCGGATTCGTGCGGTACGACCAACGACGAGGGCCGGAGGTCGTCGGGCGCGACGAGCGTGCCGGTGTGGCGGACCAGGCTGATGAGGTCGGCCAGGGTGCCGGCGAACGCGGCTTCGTCTCCGCGGTCCATGGCGTCGACGAGCTGCGCGTCGAGTTGCTCGATGGCGGGCAGGTCGGCCTCGGGCACGTCGTAGCGCGCTTCTCCGAGAATGCGGACGATCATCAGCTGTTCCCCCCATCGGGTGCGGGGGCCCCGTTGCCCGACGCGCCGCCGCTGGGTCCACCGTTGGTGCCCGGCGCGGCACCGGGGGGCAGGCTCGCACTGGGATCGGCGCCGGCGCCGCTGCCGATCTGCGCCTTCAGGGCGGCCAGCTCGGCATCGACCTGACCCGCTTTGGAGGTCGCGTCGAGCTGCTTCTGGATGTCGTCCCCACCGCCCCCCAGAGCGTCGGGGAGCGCGCCGGTGTCGAGGAGCTCGTCGATGGCGCCCGCCCGGGCCTGCATCTGGGCGATCTTGTCCTGGGCGCGATCGAGGGTCATGCCCGCGTCGGTCATCGACTCCGAGATGCCCGACACGGCCTCGCCGATGCTCGCTTGGGCCTTGGACGCCGTGTAGCTCGCCTTGAGCGTCTCCTTCTTGGTCCGGAAGGCGTCCACCTGTGCTTGGAGCCGGCTGGCGGTGGTCTCGAGCTGTTGTTGCTGGGCCTCGACCTGCTGGTGCTGGGTCCCGAGGCTCTCGAGTTGCTCGGCGAGGGTCGCCCTGCGGGCCAGCGCTTGGCGGGCCAGGTCCTCCTGGCCCTGTCCGAGCGCCTGCTTGGCCTGGTCCTGGAGCTTCTGGGCCTGGGCCTGGAGCTGGGATGCCTGGAGCTCGAGGCGCTTCCTGGCGGTGGCCACGTCCGCGAGGGCGCGCCGGACCTTCGTCAGGTTCTCCATCTGCTTCTCGTAGGAGAGGTCGAGCATGTCCGCAGGGTTCTCGGCCTTGTCGAGCGCCTTGTTCGCCTTGGCTTGGACGATCCCCGACAACCGCTTCATCACACTCATGCTGTTCTGGCCTTTCTCCCTGGTGTCCAGCAACGATCAGAGCACGTCGGGAACCACTAGTCGAGAGCGGGGGGGACCCCCCACGCCCAGCAGCCGGGAGCGGCCGTGTTCCGCGAATTGGGCGTGCAATGCCCGCCGGTCGTCGTCGGTGAGGGGCCGGTACCGGAGCTCGCCGCGGTCGGGGCTCCAGAAGACCGGGTCGGGGCACTGCCAGCCTTCGACCCGGAGCGACGCCTTGGTGACCTTTCCCGTGGCGGTGAGAGGGAGGCCCGGCGACAGGCGCACGAAGCGCGGCGGCCATTTGGTCCCGAGGTCCGCCTGGGAGCCGAGGAAGACCGCAAAGGCGTCGGGGTCGAAGCGGGCCCCGGGGCGCAGCTCCAGGGCCGTCATCACCTGGTCTCCGGTGCGGGGATCGGGCACTGCGTACACGGCGGCCGCCGAGACGTCGGGGTGGCGCTCGATGACCCGTTCGACGGGCGCGGCGGCGAAGTTCTCCGAGTCGACGCGCAGCCAGTCCCCTCCTCGCCCCGCGAAGTAGAAGTACCCGTCCTCGTCGCGGTAACCGAGGTCTCCGGACCAGTACCAGCGGTCCCGGACCCGCTCGGCGTCGCCCTCGGGGTTCTTGTAGTAGCCCTCGAAGCTCCGCGCCCCGGTGCGGCTGACGATCTCCCCGATGGCGTCCCCGGGGTTGCACAGCCTCCCGCCGGCGTCGAAGCGGGCCCGTTCGCATTCTTGCTTGGTGGCGGGATCGATCACGGCCACGTCGTCGCCGGGCATCGGGATCCCCAGCGATCCCGGGGGGGTGTCGGGTGTGACGTTGATGGCGGTACCGCCCTCGCTCGAGCCGTACCCTTCGACGAGACGGCACCCGAAGCGCCGTTCGAAGATGGACCGGTCCGGCGCGGATGCTTCGGTGCCGAAGCCCTGGCGCAGCGGGTTGTCGTTGTCGTCGTCGCGTTCGGGCGTGGCCAGGATGTAGGCCAGCGCCTTGCCGACGTAGGTGAAGCGCGTGGCGCCGAAATGGCGGACGTCGGCGAGAAAGCGCGAGGCGCTGAAGCGACCCGCCAGTGCCACCGATGCGCCCGTCGCCAGCGCCGGTGCCCACAGCGCCATCACCGCGTTGCCGTGGAACAGCGGCATCGGGCAGTAGCAGACGTCGTCGCGCTCGAAGCCGTATCCCTCGGCGGCACGGCCGGCGATGGCGGCCAGGCGCCCCTGGGTGCAGCGCACGGCCTTCGGGTCACCGGTCGTTCCCGAGGTGAAGAGCAGGAGGAGCAGGTCCTCGGGCGAGACCTCGGAGCCTGCTGCCCCCGAGCCCGAACTCGAGCCCGCCGCCCCGAGGCGGGCGAGGTACTCCTCGCCCTCGACGCGCAGGACGCGGTCGTCGGCGACGTCGAGGGCGAGGCCCTCGAGGAGCCTCGCCCCTCCGTCGTCGGTCACGAGGATCTGGCAGTCGGTGAAACGGATGTCGCGGGCCAGTTCCGGGCCGCGCCGGGTCGGGTTGATCCCCACCACGGCCGCCCCGGCCAGCGCGGCCGCGCCCAACCAGAAGAGGTATTCCGGGACGTTGTCGAGAAGGACTCCGATGTGGAACGGGCCGCTTCGGCGCAGTTCCGACGCCAAAGCGGCGCGGCGGGCGCTCTCGGTCACGACCTGGCGCCACGTCCAGGTCGAGGACTCGTGGTGGAGCCCCGGGCGGTCGTCGTCGTGGCGCGCCCGGAGGAGCTCGGCGACGGTGCCCGCACCACCAGAGTGCGACGGGGGGACGCCGCTCTCTCCGGCTCGTGCCTGGCCCTGGTGCAGCCCCACGAGCGGCAGCGTAACGGGCCAAGGGTCGCGCCCGGGGCCCGGCTCAGTTCAGTCCGTCGACCGTGGTCCGTAGAGGTAGCCGTACATGACGACGTGTCCAGTGTGGTCGCGCACCCAGACACTCCTGATCGTCGACATCTTCAGGGCGCAGGCCATGGTGACCCGTAGCGACGAGCCCACCGTCCGGTAGGTGCCCGTCTGCCACCACGAGCCCGACCCGGTCCGCACGGACACCGACAGGACCTCCCCCTGCGGCTCCCCGGACTCGTGCAGGTCCATCGCCGTCCCCCACGGTTCCGAGGTCAGCCGGGCGGTGGCGTGCACCGCGGGGAGACCTTCCAGGGCCACCGTCCTCGTCACCGGGCCCGAGGGCCAGGCCAGGGTCAGCGCCAGGACGGCCGCCGCTACGACGGCCGCGGCCACCGACCCCACCACGTAGCGGGAGCGGCGCCCGCGCCGCTCGGCCCGTTCCTCGGCACGCAGACGATCGAGGACGGCGGTCTGGAGCGTGAACGGGAGCTCGTTCTCGTTGAAGTGGTCCGGGTCCGCGGCATCGAGGACCGTCGTGAGCGCCGTCAGCTCTTTGCGATCGTCGCGACACGAGCTGCATCCTTCGACGTGCGCGCTGAGCGCGACCCGCTCGTGGACGGAAATTTGGCCCACGACCTCCATGGCGATGAGGCCCCGGAACTGCTCGCAGGGGTCGGGGATCACTGTTCCCACCCCATCTCCTCGAGCGCGAGCCGCAGAGTCCGCAACCCGTAGAAGAGGCGGCTGCGGACGGTCCCCTCCGGGATCCCGAGCTCTTCGGCCACCTCGCGCCCGGACCGGCCCCGGTAATAGGTCTCCACGAGCACCTGGCGATGGTCGGGGCGCAGGCGGCGCAAGGCCTCCTCCACCTGCCAACCGACCATGGCGTTCTCGACGTCGTCTTCGACGGCGAGGTCGGCCTGCAACGGCTCGGTCTGGCGTATGGCGCGGGCGCGGGCATGGTCGATGACCACCCGGCGCGCGATGGTGAAGAGCCACGTCCGCAACGTTCCCAGCCCGGTGTCGAAGCGGTCCCGGGCCCGCCACGCCCGGATGAAGGTCTCCTGCACGACGTCCTCGGCGGCACGGGGGTCGCCGAGCGAGCGCCGCGCGTACCCGTAGAGCTCACCGCCGTGTGCCAGGAACGCCACGCGCAGCCCGGCCGCGTCGGCGGACTCCGACACGGGGTCCGATCGCCCCGCCATGGCGGCCTGGTCGGCGACCGTGGGCTCTGTCGGGCCGCCCGGCGTCACCACTTCGGGCACCACGTCATGGCGCTCCCGGGTCCCGATCTCGTCCCGGATCAATACCCTCCGCCCCCCGACGAATGCGCAACTGTCGTGGTCGGGCCGGCCGAGGTCCCCGACGCCGCCGTCGCCACCTTGGCCACGGAGAACATGGCCACCCCGTTCCCCGTGACCTGGCCCGGCGACGAGTCCGACAAGAAGGTGTAGAGGAGCTTGCCGTCGTAGGTCACCTGGAGGGCGCCGTTGGCCTGCGTGGCCGTGGCCAGTGTGCCCGGCACACCCGCGGCCAGGGTGGGGGTCGTGCCGGCCGGCACGGTCACGGCGGGCCACGCCGCGAGGCACGTGCCCGTGCACTTGCTCGTCGTCCCCGTGCCGTCGGGGTCGAAGGTGTACAGGGCCATGCCCGCGTTGTTCACCAGGATGGTCCCGAAGCCGGAGCTCGTCGTCGTCTTCACGGTGGTGTTCGCCGCCGCCGTGGTGCCCGCGGAGGCGGCTGCGCCCGAGTTCCCGCTCGTGGTCGAAGCGGAGGCGTTGTTCGGGGTCGACGACCCGCATGCGGCGAGGGCGAGGGCCGCCACCGCCAGGCCCGCCACCGCCACCCCTGGGCGGGCCAGGCGCGTGAACCGTGTCGGGGCGAGCCGTCCGCGCCGCCTGAGCGGGACGTCGGCGTCAGCGTGGTAGGTCATCGCGAAGCTCCTTGATCGGAAGGCGACCTGTTCGAAAGGTCCTCACTCAGGATACGGACCAGTGGGTCCCCACGTTCATCTCCTCGAAGGGTCACGCCGTGCGCGACGTCCTCTGGGTACCGTGGACCGAGATGGCCGAGGAGCAGACCCCCCCCGCCGGGAGCGGTGCTGACGAGCTCCGCCGGGACAAGGCGGAGTGGGGGGAACGGGCCACGAGCGAGCCCCGCTGGCCGGCGTTGTTGGCGGTGGTCTCGGCCATGGCCCTCTACTTCGTGTTGCCCGACAAGCTCATCTCGGGTCTGGGGCCCCGGTGGCTCGTCCCGGCTCTGGAAGGTGTGCTGGGTGCGTCCCTGCTGATCGCCAGCCCGCGTCTCACCCGCGAGTCGCGGCGGCTGCGCCCCGTCGCCATCACCCTGATCGCCTGCGTGAACCTCGCCAACGTGGTGTCGCTGGCCGAGCTCGTCCACGAGCTGCTGGTGCACACCCATGCCAACCACGGCGGCCGCGACCTCATCTACGCGTCGGTGCCGATTTGGGTCACCAATGTGCTCGTGTTCGCCCTGTGGTACTGGGAGCTCGACCGGGGAGGTCCCGTGGCGCGGCTCGAGGTGCAGCGGCGCCAGCCCGACTTCCTGTTCCCGCAGATGACGGCCCCCGACGCCACCCGGCCCAACTGGTCGCCCGCCTTCGTCGACTACCTCTTCACCTCGTTCACCAACGCCACCGCCTTCAGCCCCACCGACACGATGCCGCTCACGCCCTGGGCCAAGATCCTCTTCATGGTGCAGTCCTTGGCGTCGCTGCTCACCGTCGCCCTCGTCGTGTCGCGAGCGGTGAACATCCTGAATTGACCGTGCCCGGCCGGTGACGATCGAGGCGGCGATCTTCGACATGGACGGGTTGCTCGTCGACAGCGAGCCCCTCTGGCACGACGTCGAGATCGACGTGTTCGGCCGCCACGGCGTGCCCTTGACCGTCGAGCGGTGCCTCGAGACCAAGGGGATGTTCCTCGGCGACGCCGTCGGGCACTGGTACGCGCGCTACCCCTGGAGCGGGGCGTCGCGTGACGAGGTGGCGGCCGAGATCGTCCAGGCCATGGCCGAGCGCCTCGACGCGGCGGTCGAGCTCAAGCCCGGCGCGTCCCACGCCCTGGACTTCTGCACCGGTCGCGGGGCGCTCCTGGCCCTGGCGTCGTCCTCGCCACGCCGGCTCATCGACACCGTGGTGCGCCGTCTCGGGCTGGCCGGGCGCTTCGCCGTCGTGCACTCGGCCGAGGACGAGGTGCTGGGCAAGCCCGATCCCGCCATCTTCCTGACCACGGCCCGGCTCCTCGGCGTGGCCGCCGAGGCGTGCGTGGTGTTCGAGGACTCCGCCGCCGGCGTCCTCGCCGCCAAAGGTGCGGGCATGGCGTGCGTGGCCGTCCCCGAGGCCGATCCGACCGCCGCGTCCGAGCTTCCCGGCGCCGGCGGTGGGGGCGAGACCCTGGTGCAGGTCCTCACCCGCGCCGATGTGGTGCTCGGCTCGCTGCTCCAGCTCGACGACGCCGTGTGGGACGGCCTGGTGGCGTGGCGCCGGGCGTGAACGCCTACGGCGCGGCGCCCGCAATCCGCTTCATCTCGGCGCGGTACTCGGGGAAATAGTCCCCGATCACCTCCAGGCTGAACCGGCGCAGGATCGAGGTGGCCGGCTCGCGCTCGAGCAGGAACCGGAACGACTGCTCGACGAGGGCGCTCTCGCGCCCGGGCGCCCATCCGAGGGCCTCGGGGAGTCCGGGGGGCACCGTCACCGTGTGGGAGGTGGTGATGGCGCCGTCGTCCACCTCGACGAGGAAGGCGCCGTTCTCCGCCTCCGTGGCGCGGATCGTGTCCACGCCGCCGACGGTAGTGTGAAAACCGCCGCGCCACGACCCACCGAGGAGGAACGGTGTCCGACCTCTACGACGTCCCCATCCACACGCTCCAGGGTGCGCCCTCGTCCCTGGCGGCCTTCAAGGGAAAGGCGCTGCTCCTCGTCAACGTGGCGTCGCGTTGCGGCCTCACCCCGCAGTACGCAGGGCTCCAGAAGCTCCAGGACACCTACGGGTCCAAGGGGTTCAGCGTGCTCGGCTTCCCCTGCAACCAGTTCCTCGAGCAGGAGCCGGGCACGGCCGACGAGATCGCCGAGTTCTGCTCGGTCAACTACGGGGTCACCTTCCCGCTCTTCGAGAAGATCGAGGTGAACGGGCCCGGTCGCCACCCCCTCTACGACCGGCTCACCGCCAAGGAGGACGCCGAGGGCGCGGCCGGCGACATCCAGTGGAACTTCGAGAAGTTCCTCGTCTCGCCCGAGGGGGAGATCGTGGCCCGCTTCCGGCCCGGAGTCGAGCCCGAGGACCCGGGCCTGGTGGGTGCGGTCGAGGGAGCCCTTCCCGCCGGCGCGTAGTGGACAGCACGCTGATCGGTGTCGACACGTCGAGCCGGCAGGTCGTCGACATCACCGATCATGTGGACAGGTTCTGCACGGGGCGCGGCGACGGCCTGTGCTCGGTGTTCGTCCCGCACGCCACCGCCGGTGTGGCGGTCATGGAGACGGGGTCGGGCTCCGAAGCCGACCTCTCCGAGGTGATGCAGCGCCTGCTGCCCCGCGACGACCGCTACCGGCACCACCACGGCGCGCCCGGCCACGGCGCTGACCACCTGCTCCCGGTCCTCGTGTCCCCGTCACTGGTGGTGCCCGTGCTCGGGGGACGGCCCGCCCTCGGCACGTGGCAGCGGGTCGTGCTGGTCGACACCAACCCCGACAACCCCGACCGGCAGGTGCGGCTCAGCTTCGTGGCCGACTCCTCGGCGCGCCTGGCGTAGTCCACCGCAGCCGGGCCACGGCCCGCCATCGGCGGGCTTGTGCTCGCGCCGACGGGCGCCGAAGATGGCGGCCATGACCGACCACCGTTCCCTGGCCGACTCCCTCAGCAAGGCGCTGCACCTGGCGGTGGCGCCCATCGGCATCTCCTTCGGGCCCGAGGCCGCCGCCGGGGTGCCGGCGTTCGACGAGCCCATGTCCGAGCCCGCCGCCGACGGTCGTGCCGGGCGGGTCCCCGCCGGGTGCGTCTTCTGGGTGCGGGCCGCCGAGCGCAGCTTCACCACCGCTCCCGAGGACCACGGCAACTGCTCGGTGGGGCGCTACACCCACGGGCTGGCCGGCCTCGAGGAGGTGGCCGGGAACGACGACGTCGCCGCCCTGCTCGAGTCCGGATGGGTGGACGCCGAGGCGGTGGGGGGCATCCCGGCCGTCTCGGAGCGCCCCGAGACGATCACCTACGGCCCGGTCGCCGATGCCGCCACCACCCCCGACGTGGTGCTCCTGCGGGTCAACGGCCGCCAGATGATGGTGCTGTCGGACGCGCTGCCGGGGCTGAAGATCCAGGGCAAGCCCCAGTGCCACATCGTGGCCATGGCCAAGGAGGACGACGAGGTCGTGGCCAGTGTGGGGTGCGCGCTCAGCCGGGCCCGCACGGGCATGCGGCCCGACGAGATGACGTGCGCGCTGCCGGGCAGCCGTCTCGCCGAGGTGACCGCCGCGGTGGAGCGCGCCGCGGCCATCGACACCGTGGTCGCCAAGTACGCGGCCGACGACGCCAGGCGCTTCGCCCCCGCAACCTGAGGGGCGCCGGATCCACCCGGCACGGGACTCCACGGCGCCAGGGGGCGCCCCGGTTCAGTAGGACTTGGGCAGCTGCAGGGAATGCTGGCCGATGAAGTTGAGGATCATCTCCCGGCTGACCGGCGCGGTGCGCATGAGGCGGGTCAGGCCCCACATGTCGGCGAGCCCGAATTCCGACGACATCCCGTTGCCGCCGTGGGTCTGGATGGACTGGTCGAGCGCGCCCAGCGCGGCCTCGGCCGCCGCGTACTTGGCCATGTTGGCCGCTTCCCCGGCCACGCCCGCGTCGGCGCCGCTGTCACAGGCCCACGCCGCCTTCTGGCACATGAGCCGGGCCAGCTCGACCTCGATCTTGGCCTTGGCCAAGGGGTGCGAGATCCCCTGGTGCCGGGCGATGGGCGTTCCCCACACCGACCGGTCCCGGGCGTAGGCGGCGGCCTTGTCGAGCGCGTAGCGCCCGATGCCGTTGGCCATCGCGGCGGTCATGATGCGCTCGGGGTTCAGTCCCACGAACACCTGGCGCAAGCCGTCGCCCTCGGTGCCGAGCAGGCGGTCGGCGGGAACCTCGACGTTGTCGAAGAACAAGGTGAACTGCTTCTCGGGCGCCACGATCTCGACGGGGATGAGCGTCTTGTCGAGACCGGGGCTGTCGAGGTCGACGATGAACAACGACAAGCGGCCCCGACCGGTGTCCTCGTCCACCCCGGTGCGCGTCACCACCAGCACCGCCTCGGACTCGTCCGCGCCCGAGATGTAGTACTTCGTCCCGTTGAGCCGCCAGATGTCCCCGTCGCGTGTGGCGGTGGTGGCGATCTTGTGGCTGTTGGACCCGGCGTCGGGCTCGGTGATGGCGAAGGCCATCTT
>JARLGQ010000365.1 GCA_031292675.1 Acidimicrobiales bacterium | reverse complement strand
TTCGCCTGCTCACCGCGTCGGTCATATCTCGCCGTAGTCGTGACATTGGCGTGCCCTACAAAACGCTCAACGACGCTGATGTCGACTCCGAGGAGGTCCGATACGCACGAACGGCGCAGGTCATGAGGTGAAAATGCCCGCGCCTTGGCCTTAGCGGCTCGGGCCTGATGGATGCCGTACACCGCCTGGTCGGGGTCGTAGTCGGACCTCCGAAACGGCCTAGATGTCGTAGTAGAGCATGAACTCCCACGGGTGCGGGCGCAGCCGGATGGCGTCCACTTCGTTCAGGCGCTTGTACTCGATCCAGGTCTCGAGCAAGTCGTCGGTGAACACGCCGCCGGCCTTCAGGAAGTCGTGGTCCGCTTCGAGCGAGGCGAGGGCCTCGTCGAGCGATCCCGGTACCTGGGGCACCTTCGACAGCTCCTCCGGGGGCAGGTCGTAGAGGTCCTTGTCCACGGGGTCCGGGGGCTCGATGCGGTTCTGCACACCGTCGAGCCCCGCCATGAGCATGGCCGAAAAGGCGAGATACGGGTTGCAGGAGGGGTCCGGGCAACGGAACTCCACCCGCTTGGCCTTGGGGCTCTGGGAGTACAGGGGGATTCGGCAGGCCGCCGACCGGTTGCGCTGTGAGTACACCAGGTTCACCGGCGCCTCGTACCCCGGGACGAGCCGCTTGTACGAGTTGGTGGTCGGTGCCGCGAAGGCCAGCACCGCCCGTGCGTGCTTGAGCAGGCCTCCGATGTACCACCGCCCCATGTCCGACAGGCCTCCGTACCCTTCCCCGAAGAAGAGCGGGTTGCCGTCCTTCCACAGCGACTGGTGGCAGTGCATACCCGACCCGTTGTCCTGGAACAGCGGCTTGGGCATGAAGGTGGCGGTGAAACCCGCGGCGCGTGCCACGTTCTTCACCACGTACTTGTAAAGCATGAGCTTGTCGGCCATCACGAGGAGCGTGTCGAAGCGCATGTCGATCTCGGCCTGGCCCGCCGTGGCCACCTCGTGGTGCTGCACCTCGATCTCGATGCCCAGGCGCTCCATGGTCAGGATCATCTCCGACCGCAGGTCCTGGAAGTGGTCCGCCGGGGGGACAGGGAAGTACCCCTCTTTGGGGCGGATCTTGTATCCCAGGTTGGGCCCCTCGTCGGTCCCCGAATTCCAGTGGCCTTCGACCGAGTCCACCTGGTAGAAGGCATGGCGTTGGTCCTGGGAGTACCGGACGTCGTCGAAGATGAAGAACTCGGCCTCGGGCCCGAAGTAGCAGGTGTCGGCGAGCCCCGTCGTCGCAAGGTAGGCCTCGGCCTTCGTCGCCACGTACCGGGGATCGCGCGAGTAGGGCTCGAGTGTCACCGGATCGCGCACGAAGCAGTTGACGTTGAGGGTGCGGTGCTCACGGAAGGGGTCGATCACCGCCGTGTTGGGGTCGGGCATGAGCAACATGTCCGACTCCTGGATCTCTTGGAAACCCCGGATCGACGATCCGTCGAATCCGAAGCCCTCATCGAAGACATCCTCGGTGAGCGCGTGGGCCGGAACCGAGAAGTGCTGCATGAGGCCGGGCAGGTCGACGAACCGGACGTCCACGATCTCGATGCCCTCGTCTTGCACCAGGCGCAGCACTTCCGCCGGGGTCCGCTTCTGCACGGTTCCTCCTTGGTCTGGCCGATCGTCGACCTGGTCAGGCCGATCCACGGTCTATCTGTTCTCAGCCCGGCGGGACGCGCCGGGGGCCTGCACGGCGGCACCATGGTGGTGGCTGGCACGCCCACTCACAAGTCAGCCGCCCCCGCGCGGGCCCAGCATGGCCGATCGCCGTGCGCCAGCATTCCACGGTGGGATTTCGCATGCGTTGCCCGTCTGTAAACGGCGTATGAACTCGTCCGCCTACCCCTCCCGGGCCTGCGACACTGGTGAGCACGGTTGAAGCGGCCCTGCCGGGGCGCGACAACCGAACGGGAGTGACCCCCAGCGGAGGCGACATGCGCAGCCAGCAGGAATACGTGCTCAGGACCGTCGAAGAACGAGCCGTGCGTTTCGTCCAGCTGTGGTTCACCGATGTGCTCGGAACCGCCAAGACCTTCGCCATCACGCCGGCCGAGCTCGAGAACGCCCTCGAGGAGGGCATGACGTTCGACGGATCGGCCATCGACGGGTTCTCTCGGGTCCAAGAGAGCGACGTGCTCGCCCGACCCGACGCCAAGACGTTCCAGATCCTCCCCTGGCATCCCGACGAGGCGCCCGTCGCCCGGGTCTTCTGCGACATCTTCAACCTGGACGGGACTCCCTTCGAGGGGTGCCCGCGACACGTCCTGCGCCGGAACCTCGACCGCGCCCGGGAGCGGGGGTTCACGTTCTTCGCGTCCCCCGAGATCGAGTACTTCTATTTCGCCAACCCCGACCCGACCAATCCCCCGGTGACCCTCGACACCGGCTCCTACTTCGAGCTGACCGCCACCGACGTGGCCAGTGACCTCCGCAAGCGCAGCGTCCTCACCCTGGAGGAGATGGGCATCCCCGTCGAGCACGCGCAGCACGAGGACGCCCCGAGCCAGCACGAGATCGACCTCCGCTACACCGATGCTCTGACGATGGCCGACACGGTGATGACCGTCCGGTTGGTGGTGAAGGAGACGGCACAGCGAAAAGGCGTGCACGCCAGCTTCATGCCAAAGCCACTCACCGGCGTCCAGGGGTCGGGCATGCACACCCACCTTTCGCTGTTCGAGGGCGACACCAACGCGTTCTACGACTCCGAGGATCCCTTCGGCCTGTCGGAGGTGGCCAAGCGGTTCACGGCGGGCCTGCTCCGGCACGCGCACGAGATCACGGCCGTCACCAACCAGTGGGTGAATTCGTACAAGCGTCTGGTGGTGGGCTACGAAGCGCCGATCCACGTGTCGTGGGCCCGCAACAACCGCTCGGCCCTGATCCGGGTCCCGGTCATCAAGCGCAACAAGCACGAGTCGACACGGATCGAGTACCGGTCGCCCGACACCGCCTGCAATCCCTATCTGGCGTTCGCGGTGATCCTGGCGGCGGGGCTCAAGGGCGTGGAGGAGGGATACGAGCTCCCGCGCGAGGCGGCCACCAACCTCTTCACCATGACTCCCCAGGAGCTGGCCGCCGACGGCATCCGGCCGTTGCCGGGAAGCCTCAACGAGGCCGTGGCGGAGATGGAACACTCCGAGCTGGTTGCCGAAGCGCTCGGCGAGCACGTCTTCGAGTGGTTCATCCGCAACAAGCGGGCGGAGTGGGGCGCCTACAAGACCCACATCAGCCAGTTCGAGCTCGACCGCTACTTCCCGCTCCTCTGAGCGGGGTGCTCCGCCCCATGGTTCCGCCCACAAGGAGACACGACAGCTGATGGAACCGCTGCTGTGCTATCCCGAGCCGTTCCCCACCGAGCTCGCCCTGGTCATCGAACGGGCGGGCTACCCCTGGAAGGCCATCGCCCGGCCCGAGCACGCCGAGTCCGACGAGCCCGACGACGGCTGGGCGGGGGCGGTGGTGTGCGCGGAGCCTGACGCCACGGGGGCATTCGCCCTGTGCCGGTTGGTCCGGGCCCGCGACGTGCCGCTGCGACCGCTGCTTCTGGTGGTGGGACCGGCCCAGCTGTCGGACCTCCATCTGCGGGAGGACCACTTCGACGACTTCTGCGTGCTCCCGGTCCGCGCCGAGGAGGTCGCGGCGCGCCTCGCCCACCTGTTCTGGCGTACCGGCCGGGGACTTCGACCCGAGCTGATCGAGCACGGTCCTCTCGTGCTCAACCTGGAGACCTACCAGGCGGCGGTGGCAGGCCGAGCGCTCGACCTCACCTACATGGAGTACGAGTTGCTGCGCTTCCTTTCGGCGCGCCCGGGCAAGGTGTTCACCCGGGAGACGCTGCTGAGCCGGGTCTGGGGCTACGAGTACTACGGCGGGGCGCGCACCGTCGACGTCCACGTGCGGCGCCTGCGCGCCAAGTTGGGCGAGGAGCACGCGCATCTCATCGAGACGGTTCGCTCCGTGGGCTACCGGTTCGGTCACGGCACCTGGGCGCCGTGACCACGAGCACGGTCGTCAGCCGATGCCCGAGTCCCCGCCGTAGGCCCACGCTTCGACCTCGACCAACGCTCCCATGGGCAGCCCCTGCACCGCCACCACCGAGCGGGCCGGGCGGTGCTGGCCCAACACCTCCATGTAGACGAGGTTGAAGGCGGCGTAGTTGGCCATGTCGGTGAGAAACACGGTGGTCTTCACCACGTGACCCCAGCCGAGCTGCCTGCCCCACAGGAGGGAGGCCACGTTGGCCAGGGCCTGTCGGGCCTGGCCCTCGAACCCGCCCGCCGCCAGCGCGGGCCCCTCCGCACCCTCTTCGAGGCCGAGCTGCCCGGAGCAAACGAGCCATTGCCCGGCGCGCACCGCCGGCGAGTACGGCCCGACCGGAGTACTCACGTCCCACCTCCCGGATCGACGGGCCACGACCGAGGAAGTCCGGCCGCCAGCCATGCCGCCGCGGCGACAGCAGCGAAGACGGTATCCCCCACCGGCACCGGGGGTCGGGGATCGTTCTCCACCACGACCTCCACCGGCGGCATGTCGCGGGCCGGGATGATCCCGAAGGACCTGATGGTCAGGTCGAGCACGGCGCCGGACTCGTCGACCGCCACGCCCTCGCTGCGGACCCAACCCAGAGCCTGGTGGACGGCACCCACCACGTACGACCGCAGGACGACTTCGTCGAGGGGCTCGCCCGCCGACACCGACACCACCACGTCCCCTTCGGGGGCGATGGTGACGGTGGCGGTAGCGCCCGCGGGCGACCGCACCGTCACGGGACGACGACCCGGGCCCGGGGCCCCGCTCTGCGTCCCCTCGAGCACGGCGAGGAGAACAGCCGCCTCGGCCCAGCCCGCGCCCCGTAGGTCGGCCGAGACCGGCGGCCCCGCCACCGCGACCTCCTCCACGACCAGGCCCGGGGCCACCGACGCGGCCGCCCGCGCCCAGGGGGCCAGGTCCGGTGAGCCCGGGGTGCGTCCCACGCGAACCACCCCGGAACCATCCGCCCGCACCCCCGCCGCCATCGGAGGGCGCTTGGGCCCGAGTCGGACGACGTCCTCCCGTGAGAACACGACACGAACGGGACGGCCGGTCTCGTCGGCCAGGCGGCGGGCCACGGCCCCCACGGGCGAGGACCGCTTCCCGCCGAAAGCCCCGCCGTTGGCGAGTGGCGTGACCGGCTCGCCGCCGGGAACGCACCATGACGCGTCGGGCTCGAGGTAGGCGGGCTCGACGAACGTGGTGCGCAAGGTGACCTCCCACGCACCCGGGGGAACCTCCAACGGGTGGCGCAGGGCAACGGTGGAGTTGCGGCCCGGAACCCGGCCGGCGCGCCCCCGGGCCTGTGCGAGCGAAGACGCCACGGCCCAACCGCCGCGGCCGTCGGGCACGGCCACGAGCGCGTCGGCGGGTGCGGTGTCCTCGGCGAAGCCCCCGCCCCCACATGCCACGCCCGCTCCGACTGTCTGGAGCTCGCCCCCTTCGAGTGTCGCCCGGGCTGCCGCCGCCCGGAGGTCGCGACTAGACGGGGCGTCCGTCGCCGACGCGTGGGAGCCGGGGTCCTCGGATGCGTAGACCTGGCGAGCCGCCTCGAAGATGGTCCGCCACCCCGTACAGCGGCACAGGTGGGCGAGCAGAGCACGCTCGACGGCCTCGTCGTCAGGGGTGGCGCGGCGCGCTCCGAGGGCGGCCAGCCGCATGATGATCCCGGGTGTGCAGAAGCCGCACTGGCTCGCCCCGGCGGAAGTGAACGCATCGGCCCACGTGTCTCTCGTCACGGGGTCGAGCCCTTCGAGGGTGGTCACGTCACGACCGGCGACGCGTCGAGCCGGCGTGACACAGGCCACTCGGGGCGCGCCGTCGACCCAGACCGTGCAACACCCGCACTGGCCCTGGGGACTGCAACCGTCCTTGGGCGAACGGATCCCGAGGTGCTCGCGCAGAACCTCCAACAGCGATGCGCCGTCGTCAGGGACCTCGACGACGATCCCGTCGACGCGCAGAGTCAGCGCGGATGCGGGTTCCGGCGGCGACGGGGTCAGCTGAAGGACGAACCGCACCCACAGGTACGGGTGGCGTTGGGGTTCGAGATGTTGAACCCGGCGCCCTGTAACCCGTCGGTGTACTCGAGGGTGGCGCCCTTGAGCAGCTCGGCGCTGGCCGGGTCGACGACCACCTTGACAGCTCCCTGCCGGGAGACGACGTCGTCGTCGCTCTGCTCGGAGTCGAAGAACATCTCGTAGCTGTAGCCCGAGCAACCTCCGGGGCGTACGGCCACTCGCAGGGCGAGGGCGTCGTTGCCCTCCTGGGCGAGCAGGTCGGAGACCTTGGTGATGGCTCCGTCTGTCAGCGTGATCACGCTCGGCTTCCGGCCGATGCTGACCGAGCTCATCGTCGTCACCGCTGTGCCTCCTCCGGTCGTGACCTCGCCGACCGACCCACACGGCCCCGTGGCCCGCGTGCTTCTCCCGCTACTTTATCCGAGCCCGTCTCCTGGGCGGGCCGCGTGGGCCGGCGCTCGCAGACCGTCGGACCGTTGCGGACCAGGTGAACGGTAGGATCGGTGGGGTGCCGGCCCCTTCTTCGCCCCCGTCCGAGGAGACCGTGCGTGCCGCATTGCTGGGGGTGATCGACCCCGAGCTCGGCGACAACATCGTCGACCTGGGCATGGTGCGGCGGGTGTCGGTCCACCCCGGGGGGCTCGTCGAGGTGGAGGTGGCCCTGACCGTCGCCGGCTGTCCCCTGCGCACCCAGCTGAGGGCCGACGTCGAGGTCCGGGTGGGCAGCCTCCCCGGTGTGGGGGTCGTCGAGGTCGTGATGGGGGAGATGGACGCGGCCGAGCGCAGCGCGCTCATGGACCGCGCCCGGCGCCGGGCCCAGGAGGACCGGGCGCTGTCGACCGACATCCCCGCCACCGCCCGGGTCCTGGCCGTGTCGTCGGGGAAGGGTGGGGTGGGCAAGTCCTCGGTCACGGTCAACCTGGCGGTGGCGCTCGCCCGGCGAGGGCTCGTCGTCGGGCTCCTCGACGCCGACATCTGGGGCTTCTCGGTCCCGCGCCTGCTCGGGATGCAAGGCGAGCTGCGGGCCGAGGCAAAGAAGATCGTGCCCCTGCAGAAGCCCGTCGGGCCCGGACTCCTCAAGGTCGTGTCGATGGGGTTCCTCGCCGACGAGGAGTCCGCCATCATGTGGCGGGGCCTGATCCTGAACCGGGCGGTCCAGCAGTTCCTCGAGGACGTGCGCTGGGGAGCGCTCGACTACCTGCTCATCGACATGCCCCCCGGCACCGGGGACATCCAGATGGGGTTGGCTCGCATGCTCCCCCGCACCGAGGTGCTCGTGGTCACCACTCCTCCCATCGCCGCCCAGAAGGTCGCAGCACGGGCGGCCGACATGGCGCGCAAAGGCCATCTCCGAGTGGCGGGCGTGATCGAGAACATGTCGGCGTTCACCTGCGACCACGGCACCACCTACGCGCTCTTCGGTCAGGGTGGGGGCAGGCGCCTCTCGGCCGAGATCGGGGTACCGCTGGTGGGGACGGTCCCGCTCCACCCCGACATGGCGGCCGCAGGCGACGCCGGCACGCCGGTGGCGCTGGCGACGGGGGTCCTCGGACTCGCCTTCGACGAGCTGGCCACCCGCATCGCCGAGGACGTCGCACCGGTCGTCGAGGTGTCGGGCTGCACGGCCCGACTGCTCGACAGGGTCGAAGCCGCGCTGGACGACGCCTCGTAGCCTCAGCAAGCGCGGGGCGAGCCCGACGCCCACGGCGCGTCGATGTCGGAAGGATCGTCGGTGCGAGCGGCCCCTTCGGCTTCGAGCTTGCGCAGGTGTGCCCACAGCGACTGGCGCGCCACAGGGAACCGCTCCTCGTCGACGTCGGCATAGACCGACGGCACGAGCTCGTCGACCGTGGCGCGCCCCAGGCGCGTGAGGGCGTCCAGGACCGCCTTTTCGCGAAGCAGGCGGTGATCGATGATGCTTCGGAGCGCGCCGGCGGGGTCCCGGATGAGCGAGCCGTGCCCCGGCGCGATGACCGCGACCGGCGGGTCCAGGGCGAGAAGGCGGCACAGGCTCCCCAGGTACCGGGCCATGTCGCCGTCGGGGGGAGCGATGACCACCGTCGACCCCTCCATGACGTGGTCCCCGGAGAAGAGCATGCCCTCCTCGACGAGCAACCAGCACAGGTGGTTCGAGGCGTGCCCCGGGGTGTGCAGGGCTCGGAGCGTGAACCCCGCCCCGCGCAGCTCGAAGCCGTCACCGACGTCCCGGGTGGGGGCGAAGCCGTCGCGCGCCGAGAAGCCGAGCACTTCGGCGCCGGTCCGGGCGGCCAGGCCGGCCCCGCCCGGCGCATGGTCGGGGTGGGTGTGGGAGACCACGACCCATCGGATGCGACCCGACCCCAGCTCCGCCAGTGCCTCGAGATGGTCGGCGTGGTCGGGACCGGGGTCGACGACGACCAGCTCGTCGGTCCCCACCAGGTAGCTGTTGGTCCCGGGACCGGTCATCATGCCCGGGTTGGGAGCCGTGGCCCGGACCACGAGTGCCGAAAGCGCCACCGGGCGGCCGGGCTCGGGCGCCCCTGCCGGCTCGAGCGGAGGCGCCGGGCGCACCGACTACGGCCGCTCGGCGCGCCCGTCGACGCCGATAGTGCGCACGATGGCGCCGACCTCCGAAGGAGTCATGGCCCGCCCGCGGTCGGGGTCCGGGGTGCCCTGGCCCACGGCCTGGTCGTAACCGGGGTCACCCGGCAGCAGGATCCGGAAGCCGCTCTGGTCGACCACCACCCGCGGGAGCACGGTGGGAACGAGCTCCACGGCGGCCGCGGCGGCGAGCAGGTCGCCGCTGGTGGCGAAACGGCTGATCGCCTCGAGGTTCTTCATGGTGGGAAAGATGAGATCGAACTCTCCGGCCTTGGCTCGGGCCAGGGCGTCGTCGGGCCGGACCCACACCGTGTCGACCGTCTCGTGGTCGTCGTGGATGGGGACCTGACCCGGCGGCAGCGCCGCCACGAAGAAACGGGTGTCGTAGCGCTTGGGCGCAGGCTCGGGGGTGATCCAGTGGCTGAAGTAGTGGACCCGGTCGGTCGCCAGACGCAGGCCCTCGCCGCGGCAGGCGTCGAGGAACCGCACCTCGCCCGCGTTGAGCGCCACCCGTAACGCGGCGAGCCGGTGCCGGGTCTGCCGATCGTGGGCATCGACCATTGTGTCTTCGCCCAGGGACCCGTCCCCCTGGTAGGCGAGCAGGACACCCGCCTCCTCGAAGCACTCCCGCAGGGCGGCCACCCAGAAGGCCAGGCCGCCGGACCCCACGCCCAGCATGTCGCTGGCCTCGGCGTCGCTTCGCAGCGCGCACGCCTCCTCGGCGGCCGGAGTCCGGTCCTCGTCGTCGACCTTTCCCCCGGGAAAGACGTACGCACCTCCGACGAAGTCCGAGTTGAGGTGGCGCTGGAGCATGCAGACCTCGAGGGCAGGGCCTCCGCCGGACTCGCCGTCGCGCACCAGCATGATGGTGGCGGCGTCTCGCGCCGCCACCGGGCCCGCCACCTCGTCCGGAGACTCTTCGGGCGGGGCCATCCTCCCAGGCTACCGAGGCCCGACCCGCTCCACGCCGACTGACTGCCGGTGCGGGGGGGACTCCCGGCGCGCCGGGGCCGGCGCGAGGCCCACAGATAGGCTGGCCGCTCCCGGGTCCGGGCACGGTTTCCGCTCGCCGGCATCCCGACCGAAACAGCGGGGCTCCTCGACGATGGCGACAACGCAGGTCAACGGCACCCAGGATCGAACTCCCGGGGGCCCGCCGCGCCGCCGGGTCCCGATGGCCCTCGTCACATGGGTGTTCGTGGTCCTGATCCTGCTCATCGTGGTCGTGCTCCTGGTGGTGAAGATCACTCGGGGCTCGACCACCGTCGAACCTCCCCCGGTGGCCCCGGTCTCCTCCTCCGTCGTGCACACCGTGACGTCGATCCCGAACTCGGTCTTCGACGCGGTCGGCGCCCCCCAAGCAGCCGACCCGGGCCAGGTGGTGTTGTCGGGGCAGCCCGCCGTGACCGTGGGGGGGCGCCCCGCCGTGGTCTACGTGGGTGCGGAGTTCTGCCCCTACTGCGCGGCCGAGCGGTGGGCCCTGGTGGTTGCGCTCGGCCGGTTCGGGTCCTTCGCGCATCTCGGGGCGACGTCGTCGTCGACCGCCGAGATCTTCCCCGGGACGCCCACCTTCTCGTTCGACGGGGCCACCTACCGGAGCCGGTACGTGTCTCTTGCCGGCGTCGAGGAATACGGTGACCGGCTCTCCACCACGGCACCGGCCGGCTTTCCCCGGCTGCACGTGCCCACTCCCCTCGAATGGGCGCTCTTCCGGCGCTACGACACCGGCCCGTTCGTGCCCGGAACGGGAACACTCCCGTTCATCGACGTGGACAACCGGCTCGTCGTGTCCGGCTCCGGCATCGGATTCTCCCCCGGCGTCTTCCAGGGCAAGTCCTTGGCACAGGTCGCCGGCGATCTCTCGGACCCGACGAAGCAGGACACACAGGCGGTGCTGGGGGCGGCCAACACCCTTGCGGCGGCCATCTGCGCGGCGACCGGCGGCCAACCGGCGACGGTGTGCGGGTCCCCCGGGGTCCGGGCAGGGACGAGCCGACTCGGACCGCACTGATCGCCGCCGAGGACGGTGCCCCTGTCAGCCGGCGCGGCGCTGGAGCACCTGCTTGCGCTCGTTCTCGTTCAGCCCGCCCCAGATGCCGTGGGGCTCACGGATCCTGATGGCGTACTCCAGGCAGTCCTGAAGGACGACACAGGTCGCGCAGATCTCCTTGGCGCGCCGTTCACGCTCGATCTTGTCTTCTTTGCGCTCGGCATGGGTGGGCGGGAAGAAGACCGCCGCCTGCGGTCCCCTGCAGGCCGCCCGAGCCTGCCAAGCCTCCCCCAAAGTTCGAGTCGCCACTCCCCCTCCTTCAGCTGACGCTAGTCCCGTGCATCCGAAGCCGACAAGGGGTGTGACCAGGAAGTTCCTTCCAATTGGCGGCCCGAAGCCCGGTAGCGTCGGGAGCCGCGCGGAGCGTCCCGGGAAGGCTGCGCTGCGTCGGGAAGGCGCTTCACGGGGGAGCGGACGAGACGGATACGCTCGCCCGCACATGGACGTCCCCACCTTCTGCCGCAAGAGCCGCGTCCTGGTGGTCGCGGGCAAGGGTGGGGTCGGCAAGACCACGGTCACCGCCGCGCTGGCCCGCATGGCGGCCCACGCCGGCCTGTCGGTCCTCGTGGTGGAGCTCGAGGGGAAGTCGGGGGTCCACGCCGCCTTCGGCGGATCCGGTGCCCTCTCCTACGACGAGTCCCTCCTGTCCGGCCTGCAGACGGTGGCTGGCGGCGGGTCGGTGCGGGCACGCCGCATCACCCCCGACGACGCTCTGCTGGAATACCTGGCCGACCACGGCATGAAGCGCATCTCGAAGCGTCTGGTGTCGTCGGGAGCCCTCGACGTGGTGGCGACGGCCATTCCCGGCATCCGGGACATCCTCGTGCTCGGCAAGGTCAAGAGCCTCGAGCGCCAGGGCATCGCCGACCTGATCCTCGTGGACGCCCCCGCCACGGGCCACGCCATGACCTTCCTGTCCTCGGCGCAGGGGCTCCTCGACGCCGCCCGCTCCGGCCCGGTCCGGACCCAGGCGGCCGACGTCGTCGAGCTGCTGTCGGATGCGGACCGGTGCCAGGTGGCGCTGGTGACGCTCCCCGAGGAGATGCCGGTCAACGAAGTGGTCGAGGCGGCCTACGCACTCGAGGACCGGATAGGCATCTCCCTGGGACCGGTGATCGTCAATGCATGCCTCCCCGCCGACCCCCGGCTCGAGCGCGACGTCGCCGAGGCGGCTTCCGAGGTCGGGGTCACCCTGACCGAGGATCAGGCCGGCGCGCTGCGGGCGGCGGCGGAATTCCGGGCCCACCGATTCCGCCTCCAAGAGGAGCAACGGGCTCGTCTCGCCGCCGAGTTGCCTCTCCCCCAGCTCCAGGCCCCCTTCCTCTTCAGCTCCGGGATCGGCCCTGACGAGCTCGAGCTCCTGGCAGCGGAGCTGGCCGACGGCGTGCGCAGGCTGCCCGAAGACACCGGTCGGGACGCACTCGGCCACACCGGCCGCGCCCCACCCAGCGAGCAGACGGCGCCGGCCGACGAGAGCCCGGCCGCGGCGCCGGCAGTGCGCGTCCAAGAGACCGAAGAGGCCGACGGCGGGACGGCGCCATGACCACGGTTCCCGAGCGCCCATCGCCGAGCGCCACCGTCGGACTCTCCGAGCTCGTCGCCGAACGCGCCATCGTGGTGTGCTGCGGGTCGGGTGGGGTGGGCAAGACCACGGTGTCGGCCGCCTTCGCGCTCGAGGCCGCCCGCCGCGGCCGGCGCGCCTGCGTCGTCACCATCGACCCCGCCAAGCGCCTGGCGGACGCCCTGGGCATCGACACCCTGGCCAACACACCCAGCCGGATCGACGGAGACTGGCCCGGAGAGCTGTGGGCGCTCATGCTCGACCCCAAGGGCACATTCGACGAACTGATCGCCAGGTATGCGTCGTCGCCCGAGCAGGCCGAGGGAATCCTCGCCAACCGGATCTACAGGAACCTCACCGGAGCGCTGTCGGGAACGCAGGAGTACATGGCGATCGAAAAGCTCTACGAGCTCTCCGAGGAGGGGCACTACGACCTCGTGGTCGTGGACACGCCGCCCACGAGAAACGCCTTGGACTTCCTCGACGCCCCTCGCCGTCTCACTCGGTTCCTCGGCCACCGCCTCTTCCAGTTCCTCCTGATGCCGACGCGCGCCTACCTCCGGGCGGTGTCGGTCGCCACACAAGCCCTGCTCCGCACGATCTCGAAGGTGGCTGGGGCCGAGATCGTGCACGACGCGGTGGCGTTCTTCCAGGCGTTCGAGGGGATGGAGGAGGGGTTCCGGACCCGGGCCGACCATATGCGCAAGCTGCTCGCCCGACGGACCACCGCGTTCGTGCTCGTGACCTCGCCGCGTTCGGACACGGTGGAGGAAGCGGGGTGGTTCGCCGACAAGCTCAACGAGTCGGGGCTCGCGGTCGAGGGCCTGGTCGTCAACCGCGTCCACCCCGCCTTCGGCTCCGGCGGGCCCCTCCCCGAGGCACCTCCGGGAAGTGCACTCGACGCCCTGATCACCAACCTCCGGGGCTATCAGGCCGTGAACCGGCGCGAAGACGATGCCTTAGCCGCACTTGTCACCCAGGTGGCACCCTCGCCGGTTTCCTTGGTCCCCCTCCTCGACGTGGACGTGCACGACATCGACGGGCTCGGCCTCGTCGCCGATCACGTGTTCCGGTGAGTCGCCCGGGGATGGGCTCCGACCCCTCTTCGCCCATCAGGTCGGCACCCGTTAGCCTGACCCCCGTGCGCACGATCGTGGTGGCCAGCGACGCTCCGTCGGTGCGAGCCGAGGTCGTCTCGGTGGTGGACGAGCCGGGCACCGACATCGTCGAGGTCGACTCGGGCCATGCCGTCGCCCCTGCCGTCGACGAGCACGAGCCCGACCTCGTCATCGTCGACCTGCAGATGGGAAGCATGGGGGGCATGGCCGTGTGCCTGGAGCTCCGCCTGGAGGAGTCCTACGGCAACCTCCCGCATGTGCCGGTGCTGATGCTGCTCGACCGGCGACCCGACGTCTTCCTCGCCAAGCGCTCAGGCGCCGAGGGCTGGATCGTGAAGCCTCTGGACCCGATCCGGCTCCGGAAAGCCACGACCGCGCTCATCGAGGGCGAGACCTTCCACGACGAGTCCTTCCAGCCGGTGCCGGTCCTGGCGGTGGTCAGCGGCGCGCACGACGGCGGGGGCCCCGCCGGTACCAGCAGCTGACGGCGCGTCTCCTCCACGTGTTCCGCCGCCGCGAAGACTCGCCTGAGGACCGCCCTCCAGGATCCCGTTCCGGTCGCGGCCGCAAAAGAGTGGTGGCGGGCGAGGACCAGGAGCGCCTCATCCTCGCCGCGCTCCACGACCTGCGCGACACCACGGTGCGCGAGGTGATGACCCCCCGGGTCGACGTGGTCGGGCTCCCCATTCCGGTGCACGCCGCCGACGTGGCCCGCGCCGTGCGCCAGAGCGGTCACAGCAGCTTCCCCGTCTACGACGACGACCTCGACCATCTGATCGGGATCCTCTTCGTCAACGACCTGTTCCGCTCGGGGTGGGCGCTCGACGCGCGCAACGGCAACGGCAACGGCAACGGCAACGGCAACGGTGAGCCCGACAAGCCGACCCCGCTCGACATCTCACGCCGGATCCGCCAGCCCTATCCCGTCCCCGAGAGCCGCTTCGTCCTCGACGTGCTCGCCGACATGCGACGTGACCGACGGGCGTTCGCCGTCGTGGTGGACGAGTACGGCGGGGTGGCAGGCGTGCTGACGGTGAAAGACCTGCTGGCGGCTCTGGTGGGTGACCTGCGCGACGAGTTCGACCCGGGCGGAGAGCCCGAGATCATCCGGGTCGACCGCGCCCGTTGGCTCGTGGACGGAGGGGCCAGCATCGACGACGTGCGCGAACAGCTGGGCGTGGACATCCCCGAAGGCGAGTACGTGACTCTCGGGGGCTTCCTCTTCGACGCCTTCGGGCACATCCCCGAAGAGGGCGAAAAGCTCCGACACGACGGCTGGGAACTGAAGGTGGCCGAGATGGACAAGCGCCGGGTGGCCAAGGTCGTCGTGCAGGCCCTCGACGACGCCGGGCCCGAGGAGCTGCCCACCACCGACTGAGCTGTTCTCCCACGAAGGGCTCGCGGGGTCACCGCGCCCTGCGCAGCGAGCCGGTCCCGGAGAGACACCCGCGGTTTTCCCACTACCATCGACGCCGTTGCCGGGCCGGCCGAAAGGGGCCCGGCACAGCCGGGGTTCCGGCACCACGGGCTGTAGCGCAGCTTGGTTAGCGCGCCACGTTCGGGACGTGGAGGTCCCGGGTTCAAATCCCGGCAGCCCGACCAACGAGATGCACGGCGTACGCCCGCCGGTGCGGTGCGGTGTGGGTGCGAGGGTTCCCACCCTCGGCTGAGGGTCCTCAGCTCTCGATCTGGACCGTGTTCACGTACCACCCTCCCGACGGCGCCTGCACCTCGTCGAGCTGGTAGATGGGAGCGTTCACGGGGCCGCCGGCCGGTGCCCCGTAGGTGCACACGATGGGCGAGAACGACGAGCTGCATCCCCGGTTGACGGCCAGCCCGTTGGGATAGGCCACACCGAACAGGGTCGCGACCGCAGGGGCGGTTGCCACGCGCATGGCAGCGGCCCTGTTGCCCGAAGCCCAGTATCCGACGAGGGCGTTGGCGGCGTCCTCCGCGCTCGGTTGCGGGGCCGGAGGTACTGCCGGTGGCGCCGTCGTCGTGGGCACAGGGCCGGGCGCGGTGGTGGGCGCTGTCGAGGTGGGGACGGTCGTCGTCGCGCTCGACGCGAGGGTCGTCGTGGGTTGTGTCGGGGGAGCAGCGGCCGGGTTCGAGCTGCACGCCGCCGCGCCCACACCCAGGACGGCGGCGACAGCCGCTGCTCGAACAGATCCTGCCAGCAGGGACGTCACCATCCCATTGTGACAAATCCGCGGAGACTGCGATCCTCATCCACGAACATTCCTGGGATCGAGAACGGCGAGGTCGCTACGGCGCGGCGGTTGCTCTGCTGTCAGGCACCCCGGGAGGCGCGGATGTCACGACGCCCGGTGTGGCGCTGCCGTTCTCACTTTCGAGAGGGTCGTCATCGACCACGACGATCTGGGCCAGGAGCACGTCGTCGTCGTAATCGTCGAACTCCTCCTCGTTGGGAGCTGGAGTCAGGTAACCGACGGCGAACCCGGCGGCACTGGTGACGATGAGCAGCGGCAGCCAGTGGCCCGGGCCCGCCGTGAAGACGTCGAAGGCTGCCAGGGTGAACGTCAACACGAGCCCGATCCCAAATCCGGGTATGAGGAACCGAGTGGCTCGCAACCAGCGATTCTGGGACAACGTGTGACGAGCCATAGCCAGCAGGGCCAGCCCGAGTGACGATGCCGTGAGCACGAGCACCGCCAGTCCGAACACCCCGTACAGCGAATGCAGCGAACCGTGCACGTCGGTCACCAGTGGTTGGGACGCAATCACGTTGCCGTTGGGCCCGAGCAACGTGAGGGTGGCCACGACCAGCCCGGTGGCTTGGCTCCCGACTCCGCTCATGCTGACGGGGAAGGTGAGCGACTTGGTGTGCCCCGGTGCCACCACCAAGTCCACCGCGGTGTCGTAGGAGAAGAGAGGAAGGGCCAGGACCTGCCCCTCGAGCCGCACCGACGAGACGGTGGCGGAAGAGCTGCCGTGGTTGGAGACCGTGATGCGGACCTCGGCAAGCCTCGAGGGGTGGAGCTGCGCAGGGTGCGCGTCGGAGGACGTGACTGTCGGCTGACCGTTCACCGAGGCCGTGAAGGTCACGCCGTCGGCGGCCGCTTCGGCAACCGGGGCCCGCCATCCGATGGTGCCCAGCAAGGCGAGAACCGACAAGGCTGTCCAGCGCAAGACCGTGGCGCGCGCGGCGCGCCCCGATCGCTTCGGCATCGACGACTTCGGCGTCAGCGGCGTCGGCATCAACCGCCCACCCTGACCGGTGAGGGCTCGGCCGGAGGTGACGCGGAGCGTCGGGCCACCAGGACCAGTCGATTGGCCTGGCGGCGGGCGCGGGTCCTCTCCCCCACCTGCTGACCCGCCAACCCCGCCAACAATCCGGCGATGGCGCCCAGGGCCGCGGGCACGATGAAGGCCACGAATGTGGGCCCCGTGATCCCCAACATCCAGCCCCACAAGGTGGCGGTCAGCCCGCCGACCAGCCCCACCACGACCAGCCCCACCACGGCCGCGGTGCGGTTGTCGCGTCGACGCCCACGCCGGAGGCTGCGCAACAACGACTCGGCGTAGGCGACAACGAACAGCAGGAGCACGATGCCGACGACTCCCCCGAAGGTGGCAAAGGGGGATCGGGCGGCCTGTACGCCGAAGTCATCAGTCACGGTGCCCCGCGGACCCGACAGCTTCAGCTCACCGGCGAGCTTCCCGCCCACGACGTACCGACCGGCACTGGCGTCCATCGTGGCGAGCAACCCGGCGGACCCGTGCACGACGGGCACCGCGGTGGAGCGGACCACCTGCAGGCCCCCGAGCGACAGCACGAGTTGGGCCGTGCCGGGCCTCCCGACGCCGGCCGGGAGGTTGCGGATGAGGACCGGGATCTGGTGGTCGAGGTTGAGGGGCACTCGTCCCCCGGCGGCCGGGTCATGTCCAGCCACGGTGACCGACCCCGCGCCGAGGACCGGGGTGGGGCTCGAGGAGCCGATGCCGAGCAGTCCGAGAACCACCGCGATGGCGGCGACGACGGCCCCGGCCCACGCCAGGCGCGTCGGGAACGGCGGCACGGTAACCGGCGCCCGGCGCAACGGCATGAGATCGCTGAGGACGAGCCCGGTGCCGGCCACACCCCCGGCGTGAAGGTCGATGACCGGGCGCACCACAGCACCGTCCCGGCCACCCGCCGCGCCGGTGTCCATGGCCGAGGCGTGCTGGGCACTGGCCAGAATGGGGCCGGGCTCCCGGAGCGCGATGCCTGAGCGGTCGAGCCAGCCGCCGCCCCAAGAGGCACTCGCCGCTTGGCCGATGGCGACTCCGAACGCCTCGGCCGACTCGAATCGATCGGCGGGATCGCGCGCCAGTGCTCGCATGACGACGTCGGCCACGTGAGTGGGAACGCCGGGAGCGACCTCGGTGAGAGGGACCGGATCCTCGTTGATGTGCCGGAGGACGATGGCCAGTGACCCTCCCTCCTCGGGGTAGGGGAGCCGGCCCGACAGCAGCTCGTAGAGCATGACGCCCGCTGCATAGACGTCGGTGGTGGGCCCGAGGTCGACACCACTGGCCTGTTCGGGGGCCATGTAGGCGGGGGTGCCAAGGAGCTCACCGTCCCGCGTTGCCAGTGTGTCGTCCTCGCCGAGGACGCGGGCGATCCCGAAATCGGTCACCTTCAACACGCCGTCCCCGCCGAACAGCATGTTCTCCGGCTTCATGTCGCGGTGCAGAACGCCACGTTGGTGTGCACCGCTGAGCCCTGAACATGCCACCAGAGCCACGGCACAGGCGGTCTGCTGGTCGAACCCGCGGTCGACAAAGCGACGCCAGACAGTGCCGCCTCCCAACCGTTCCATGACGAGGATGCAGGCGTCGTCGTGTTCGACGTAGTCGTACACTGGCACGATGTGCGGGTGGTCGATCGACGCCAGGACCTGTGCTTCAGAGAGGAACCGGGTCCGCACTATGTCGTTGCTAACAAGACCGGGCGACAGTTGTTTGATGGCCACTTCGCGCCCGAGCTGGCGGTGGCGCCCGGCAAGTACGACGCCAAACGCCCCGCGTCCGAGTTCCGCTCCAATCTCGTACCCCGGCAGAGCCGCGCCCAGGGTGCTCTCGATCTCCACCAGGCTCCTCGGTTGGCGTACCCGTCGACGTCCCGCCGTCTCGAAACGCCGCACCAGCCCCCGACTTCGTGCCGGGACCCCTTTCAAAATGGTAGCTCACGGCCGTTGCGTATACACCCCGATTTCTCCTACCGTCCTGGAAACGGCCCAGGCTGAGGCATACAAACGACGAGGAGGCGGGCGCAAGTGACGGGTGACGGCCAGCCGTTCGGTTACGTCGTTGTCGACCCGGGGAGTCCCGGCGAGGCCACCCGGCCCCTCCACGACAGGATCTTCGTCGGTCGGGAATGCGCGGGGGTCGACGACTCTCACCGGATCCTGTTGGGTGACGATCTCGCCGTGTCGCGCAATCACCTCGAGATCCGGGTGGACCCTGAGCTGTCGAAAGCGGTGGTCGTCGACACGTCGAGCAACGGCGTCCGGGTCAACGGCATTCGGATCGAGCGCGCCGTCGGTGTCCCGCTGAACAGCGGGGACCAGATCCAGGTGGGAAGCCACGTGCTCGAATTCCGCGGCGGGATCGTGACGACGAGGCCCGAAGGCTCAGGACAGCGGTCGACGGTCTCGGTCGCCACCCCGATGACGATGGCCATGATCGTCGGCGACCTCATCAATTTCTCGACGGTTTCGGAACAGGCCGACCAACAAGTTCTCGTCCGCGACGTGCACCACCTCTACACCAGGCTTCGAGAGTTGCTCGCGCAACACAAAGGAACCCTCGTCGACTATGTGGGCGACGCCTTCTTCGCCAGCTGGGAGCTCGACGTCGACCCCGTTGCTGCGGCGAACGCGCTGAGATTCGCCCTTGCGGCCGACGAGTTGGCATCGCAGTGCACGGCCGACTTCGAGCTCCGTTACGCGGATGGAACCCCCCTGAGGATGGGATGGGGAGCGGTCATGGGCCCTGTCGTCATGCAACTCATGCCCGGCTCCGTCGTCATGGTCTTGGGAGACGCCGTCAATCTCGGCTTCCGCATCTCGAGCATCGCCGGGCGAGAGGGGCGTCCCAACATCCTTGCCACCGAATCAGTACGCCAGGCGGCGGATGGCGCATTCTCCTTCGGCGATCCCGAAACCGTCACCGTCAAAGGAAGAGTCGGCATAGAGACGATCTACGGCGTCTCCGCTCGGTGAGTCTTCCCTGGGGCAGTTGGCGTCCCTAGTCCGACTCCAAGATGTCAGATGCTCCCACGCGCTTGCGGCGGCGCCGTCGAGTGGCATTCCCGAATTGACCCCGTATCAACACGGCTCCGAGCAACACGAAGATCCCGAACAATGCGACGCTGCCCTCGGGGGGCGTGCCCGTCGACGTGGAGACCATCGACACGACAGCCGCGAATCTCTTCGACCCACAGCTGGCCGTGATCGTCACCTGACCTGCTCCCAGGTCCGGCGGGGTGACAGAGGCGGAGAACATCCCCTGGGCGTTCACCGTCGCCATCCCTGCGACCCTGCCGGAGATGAAGAGCTCAACCTCGCTCCCGGCCGTGCATCCCGAACCCGACACCACGATCGACTGCCCAGGTACGACCGTGGTGTGACTGAGCACCAAGGGCGTCGTGGGTTGGGACCCGGTGGCCGACTTCGTCGCAGCCGGAGCCGTCGGGCCGTGTGACGTCGGTCGGCGCGGCGGCGGTCCGGGGGGAGCAGACGAGATGAGGACGGTCGGCCCCGTCGGTCCACGACCTGCGGTCGTCGGAGTCTTGGTGGAAGTCGTCGTCGTAGAGGTCGTCGGGGTCGCACCCACGCCCGTCGGGCTCGGTGTCGTCACGACCGTGACGACGGTGGCGGTGACGGTGAGGGTGAAGCTCCACGTCCCGGTGTCGCCGTCGGCGTCGGCGTCGGTGCCGCTCACGGTGTAGGCGCCCGCGGCCAGGGCCCCGGTGGTGGTGATGGCCCCCGTGCCCGACACCGCCACGCCGGCGG
>JARLGQ010000364.1 GCA_031292675.1 Acidimicrobiales bacterium | reverse complement strand
CTTCTCGCGGGGGATGTCCACACCGGAGATCCGTGCCACTGGTGTCGCCGCTCCTCTCGTTCCTGGTCGGTCGTGGGCCGGGGCTCAGCCCTGGCGCTGCTTGTGCCGAGGGTTGGCGCAGATCACCATCACCCGGCCGTTGCGGCCGATGACCTTGCACTTCTCGCAGATCGCCTTGACGCTCGGTCGAACCTTCATCGCTTCTTCCCTGCCTCGAACCGTGATCCCACTTCGCCTGACCCTGTTACTTGTACCGGTACGTGATCCGTCCGCGGCTCAAGTCGTAGGGCGTGATCTCCACCTGCACGCGGTCGCCGGGGAGGATGCGGATCCTGTGCATGCGCATCTTTCCCGAGCTGTGCGCAAGCACCTTGTGGCCGTTCTCGAGCTCGACACGGAACATGGCGTTCGGGAGCGGCTCGACGACCGTCCCCTCGAGCACGATCGCATCCTCTTTGGGCTTGGGCAGGTCACTCCTCCTCGTTCTTGTCGACTGGCACGCCGCGCATCGGGACACGCTTGGCCGGAATGCTGCCCGGCCGGCCCCGAGGACCCGATTGAAACGGCGGTGGTTCGGCCCACCGCCGACCGAGACCGGAGGGGGGCCTCCGCTCGGCGAGCCGACCTACCAGCATAGCGCCCAAATCCGCTCCCGGCCAGGGCGTCCCTGCCTGTCCGGGGCGCGGGACCGGGTGGGCCCGGCCGGTGCCCCGGCGACGGGTCAGGGGAGGGTCAGGACCTCGGGCCCGTCGTCGGTCACGGCGATGGTGTGCTCGAAGTGGGCCGACAGCCTGCCGTCGGCGGTGACCACGCTCCACCCGTCCTCGAGCACCCGGGTGGCGGGACCCCCTGCGTTGACCATGGGCTCGACCGCGAACACCATCCCGGACTTGAGCATGGGACCACCCTGGCCCGGCCAGTAGTTGGGGACCTGGGGTTCCTCGTGCATGGCGGTGCCGATGGCGTGGCCGACGTACTCCCGCACCACCGAGAACCCGGCCGCCTCGGCCACCCCCTGGACGGCCCGCCCCACCTCGTGGAGGCGGGTGCCGCTGCGCAGCTGGTCGATCCCGGCCCAAAGGCTGGCTTCGGTCGTCTCGATGAGGCGGGCCGCTTCGGGCGACACCTCCCCGATCGCCATCGTGAAGGCGGCGTCCCCGTGGTAGCCCTCGATGATGGCCCCGCAGTCGATCGACAGGATGTCACCCTCCTCCAGGACATATGCCCCCGGAATGCCGTGGACGATCATGTCGTTGGGCGAAGTGCAGATCACCGCCGGGTACCCGCGGTAGTGCAGGAAGTTGGACCTGGCGTCTCGGCGGGCCAACACGTCCCGGGCGACGGCGTCGAGCTCGGCGGTGGTCACGCCCGGTTTGGCCGCCTCCCGGGTGGCCTGGTGCATCTCGGCCACCACCTTCCCGGCCCGGCGCATCTTGGCGATCTCCTCGTCGGTGCGCCTCATCGGGACTTGCCCCTGCCCCTGCGCTCCTCCACGGCCCTGATGATCCTGCGCAGCACGGCGTCGGGCGAGCCCACCCCGCTGACCTTGGCCAGCTGCCGGCGCGACTCGTACCACTCGATGAGCGGTGCGGTCTGGCGCTCGTAGAGCTCGAGGCGGCGGCCGATGGCCTCCTCGGTGTCGTCCTGGCGTTGGATGACCTCGCCGCCACAGACGTCGCACATCCAGTTGACCTTGGGCGGAGCCGACACCGAGTAGTTGGCGCCACAGTCGGTGCACACCCTCCGGCTCGCCAGCCGGCGCAGCGCCTGCGCGGTGGGGACCTCGATGTCCACGGTGAGGTCGAGGGCCCCCGGCGCCAGGAGGGCGGCGACGGACTCGGCCTGGCGCGTGGTACGAGGACAGCCGTCGAGGATGAAGCCCCGCGCCCTGGCGTCGGGCTCGCTGAGCCGATCGGAGACCATCTCGATGATGATGTCGTCTCCGAGCAGCTCGCCGCGGTCCATCGTCTCTCTGACCTTGAGGCCCAGGGCCGAGCCCGTCTTCACCGCGGCGCGCAGCATGTCGCCCGTGGAGATGTGCGGAACGACATAGTGGTGCGACAGTCGCACACACTGAGTTCCTTTGCCGGCCCCCTGTTTGCCGAGGACCACGAGCCTGACGCCGGGTACCACTGTCAGCTACTTGAGGAAACCCTCGTAGTTCCGCATCATGAGCTGGCTGTCGATCTGGCGCATCGTCTCGAGCGATACACCTACGGCGATCAGCAACGTGGTCCCGTAGAACGGGTAGCCCTGGATGTTCCACAGCGCCATGAGCAGCGACGGCAGCACGGCCACTATGGCCAGGTACAAGCCTCCGGGAACGGTGATGCGGTTCAAAATGCGCGCCAGATAGCGCTCGGTGGGCGGGCCGGGCCGGATGCCGGGGATGTAGCCGCCCTGCTTGCGGATGATGTCGGCCTGTTGGTGCGGGTCGAAGGCCACGTACACGTAGAAGAAGGTGAAGGCGAAGATCAGGACACCGTAGGAGATCACGTACAGCAGGCTCGTCGGGGTGATGTGGTTGTTCACGAAGGTGCGGAACCCGGTCCAGGGGATGATGTTCGCCAGCAGGACCGGGATGTAGAGCAGGGAGTTGGCGAAGATGATCGGGATCACCCCGGACTGGTTGACCTTGAGGGGGATGTAGGTCGACGACCCCCCGTACTGGCGTCTGCCCACCACCCGCTTGGCGAAGGTGACCGGGATCCGCCGTTGACCCTGCTCCATGAAGACCACGACCACCAGGAGGATCAGGGTCACGGCCACGATGACCCCGAACTTGAGGCTCCCCCCCTGGGTCAGCACGGCCGAGCCGCCGGCGGGGATGCCCGCCGTGACGTTGGCGAAGATGATGATGGACATGCCGTTGCCGATACCGCGTTGGGTGATGAGCTCACCCAGCCACATGACGAAGGCCGTCCCCGCCGTGAGCGTCATGCAGATGAACGCCGCCTTCCACAAGGTGAAGTTGGGGATGAGGTCGATGTTCTTGCCGCCGAGGAGGTCGCCGCTGCCGTTGTGGAACACGTACACCAGGCCGGCCGACTGCAACAACGCCAGGCCGATGGTGAGGTAGCGGGTCGTCTGGGTGATCTTCTTCTGCCCCACCGCCCCCTGGTCGCGCCACTCCTCGAGCTTGGGGATCACCGTGGACAGGAGCTGGATGATGATCGAGCTGGTGATGTAGGGCATGATCCCCAGCCCGAACAGGGCCATCCGGAGGAGACCGCCTCCGGAGAACAGGTTGAGGAAGCCGAGGATGCCGTTCGCCTTGGCCTGCGCCTCGAGGTTCAGGACCTGCTTGACGGAGATGAAGGGGACGATGAGGTTCGCCCCGAGCTGGTAGAGGGCGATGACGAGCAGGGTGAAGAGAACCTTGTTGCGCAGGTCAGGGACCTTGAAGATGTTCTTCAAGCTCGAGAGCAACGCCCCTCCTCCTCGCTGCCAGCGGTACCCGGGAGTAAGAGGCTACCGGTTGGTGAGCGCGTTGCCCCGTGCAGGCGGGCGCCCGTGACCGAAGGGAGGGGGCAGGATCTCGACGCTCCCCCCGGCGGCCTCGATGGCGGCGCGAGCCGAAGCGGACGCGGCGTGGACCCGGACCCGGAGGGCCCGGTGCAGCTCTCCCCGACCGAGCACCTTGACCAGGGCACCTTTGCGGACGCGGCCGGCGGCGGCCAGGGTCGCCGGCGTGGCCTCGTCCCCGGTGAAGGCGTCGAGCGTGTCGAGGTTCACCACCGCGTACGAGACGCGGAAGGGATTGTGGAACCCCTTGAGCTTGGGAATTCGCTGGGCCAGCTGCAACTGTCCGCCCTCGAACCCGGGCTTCACGTTGTCGCGGGCGCCGGTGCCCTTGGTGCCCCGGCCCGCCGTCTTCCCACCTTTGCCGGCGATGCCCCGCCCGACCCGACGCTTGGGCCGGTTGGAGCCCGCGGGCGGTCGCAGGTCGTGGAGTTTCATACCGGCTCCTTTTCGGCGCGCCGTGCCCTCTTGGCAGGCGCGGGCGGGTCAGCCGGCGCCGAGGCGCCGCCCTCGGAGGCCCGACGGGCCCGGCGCGCCAGCTCGGACCGCTCCCGTTGGTCGGCAGCTTCCTCCGGAGCCGCAGGCCCCACGGTGACCAGGTGGGGGACACGGGCGATCATGCCGCGGACGTCGGGCCGGTCGGGAAGGACACGGCTGCGCCCCACCCCCCGCAGGCCCAGGGCGCGCAGCGTGGCGCGGTGCTTGGGCTTCGTGCTGATGCCCGAGCGCACCTGGGTCACCCGGAGGTGACCCTCCGACGCGTGGGCGGACTCCCCCGCCTTGGCCGCGCTCACGTGGGCACCTCCTGGAAGAGGTCCGAGGCACGCTGGCGCTCGCGGTAGGCACGGAGCACGCCGCGAGGCACCACCTGGTCGGCGGGCAGGCCCCGCAGCCGCGCCACGTCCTCGGGGCGCTTGAGCGACTTCAGGCCGGCGATGGTGGCGTGGGCGACGTTGATGCCGTTCGAGGAGCCCAGCGACTTGCACAGGATGTCGTGGATCCCCGCCATCTCGAGAATGGCGCGCGCCGCGCCCCCGGCGATGACGCCGGTACCGGGGGAGGCGGGCTTGAGCATGACGCGGCCCGCGCCGGCCACCCCGATCACGGGATGCGTGATCGTAGAACCCGCCAGCGGCACGTCGAACATGTTCTTGCGGGCCTCTTCGATGCCCTTCTGCACCGCCAGTCCCGCCTCTTTCGCCTTGCCGTAACCGAGGCCCACCCGGCCGTTGCCGTCCCCCACGACCATGAGCGCGGTGAACGAGAACCGGCGGCCACCCTGGACCACCTTGGCCACCCTGTTCACGCGGATGGTGCGCTCTTCGAATTGTCCGTCGAGCATCAGAACTCCAGTCCTCCCTCGCGGGCTGCTTCGGCCAATGCCGCCACTCGCCCGTGATACCGGAAGCCCCCGCGGTCGAACACGACGCGGGTCACCCCCGCCGATTTCGCCCTGTCGGCGACGAGGCGACCCACAGCGGTCGCGGCGGTGACGTTTCCCCCGGTCGCGGCCCTCAGCGCCGCTTCCACCGTGCTGGCGGCGGCCAACGTGCGGCCCGTGGTGTCGTCGATCACCTGCGCGGAGATGTGACGTCCCGAGCGGAACACGGCCAGCCGGGGGCGGGCGGTGGTGCCCGCGATGTGCTTGCGCACCCGCACGTGGCGCCGAATGCGCATGGTGCGCTTGCGCGCCGCGGTGGTGGCCATCGTCACTTGGCCGCCTTGCCGGCCTTGCGGATCACGCGTTCGCCGGCGTAGCGGATGCCTTTGCCCTTGTAGGGCTCGGGTTTCCGGAGCTTTCGGATGTCTGCTGCCACTTGCCCGACCTTCTCTTTGTCTATGCCCTTGACGACGATACGGGTCTGGCTGGGGACCTCGAACACGACCCCCTCCGGGGCCTCCACCGTGACCGGGTGCGAGAAGCCCAGAGCGAGCTCGAGCGACGAGGGGCCCTTGGCGACGGCCCGGTACCCGACGCCCACGATCTCGAGGTCCTTCGAGAACCCGGCCGTGACCCCGGTGACCATGTTGGCCACGAGCGAACGCGTGAGGCCGTGCAGGGCCCGGTTCTGGCGCTGGTCGTCGGGACGCTCCACCAGCAAGGTGGAGTCCTCTTGCCGGATCGTGATGGCTCCCGGCAGCGAGCGCGTCAGGCTGCCCTGGGGTCCGGCGACGGTGACCACGCCCCCGTCGAGGGTGACCGTGACGCCGCCGGGGACGGGGATGGGGGAGCGACCGACGCGAGACATCAGCCCACCTCCTCACGGGCCGGCACCGGGGGTCTCTCACCACACATAGCAGAGGACCTCCCCACCCACCCGCTTCTGACGGGCCTCGCGGTCGGTCATGAGCCCGTGGCTGGTGGACACGACCGCCACACCCATGCCACCGAGCACCCGCGGCAACCCGTCGGCGCGCGCGTAGATGCGCAATCCGGGCCGCGACACCCGGCGCAGGCCGGCGATGGTGCGCGTGCGGTCCGGCGCGTACTTGAGCTGGATCTCGAGCACGCTGCCCGGGCCTGCGCCATCGGCGGGCTGTGCCACCTCGAACCCTGCGATGTAGCCCTCTCGCTGGAGGATGACCGCGAGGGACTCCTTCAGCTTGGAGCTGGGCATCTTGACGCTGTCGTGCATGGCCGTGTTGGCGTTGCGGATACGGGTGAGCATGTCGGCAACGGGGTCGGTCATCGTCATGGGCGCGTTCCTCCCCTCACCAGCTGGCCTTGGTGACGCCGGGGATCTCCCCCGAGTGCACCATCACGCGCAGGCAGATACGACAGAGGCCGAACTTGCGCAACACGGCCCGGGGACGTCCGCAGCGCCGACACCTCGTGTAGGCCCGGACTTTGAACTTGGGCGTGCGCTGTTGCTTCTGGATCAGTGCCTTCTTGGCCATGGTGCTAGACGGTCTCCTGCTTGAAGGGGAAGCCGAAAGCGACGAGGAAGGCACGGCCCTCCACGTCGTTCTGGGCGGTGATGCCGATGGTGATGTCCATGCCCCGGATGTTGTCGACCCGGTCGTAGTCGACCTCGGGGAAGATGAGCTGTTCGGTGACCCCGAAGGTGTAGTTGCCCCTGCCGTCGAACGAGGTCGGTGACAGGCCCCGGAAGTCGCGGATCCTGGGGATGGCCACCGAGATCAACCGGTCGAGGAACTCCCACGCCCTGTCGCCGCGCAGGGTCACCTTGGCGCCGATGGGCATGCCTTCGCGAAGCTTGAATGCCGCGATGGAGCGGCGGGCCCGGGTCACCACGGGCTTCTGACCCGTGATCACCTCGAGATCGCGTACCGCCCCCTCGATGAGCGACGGCTGCTGGGTGGCCTTGCCCACACCCATGTTGAGCACGATCTTCTCCAGCCTCGGCACCTGCATGACGTTGGAGAGACCCAGGCTCTGCTGGAGCTCGGCACGCAGGGTCTGCACGTAGCGCTCCTTGAGGCGAGGACGCACGTGTGTCGGGGCGACGGTCATGACAGCTCGGTCCCGCACTTGCGGCACACACGGATCTTGCGGCCCGCCTCGTCCTCACGGATGCCGATACGGGTGGGACCGCACGCCGGACACACGATGGCGACAGCGGACACCGGCAACGGCATGTCCTTGTCGATGATGCCGCCCTGCATGGTGGCGCCTCGGGGCTTGGTGTGCCGCTTGGCCATGTTGGCGCCGTCGACGATCACCTTGCCCTGGGACGGGATCGCCACCATCACCTGGCCGCGCTTTCCCCGGTGCTTTCCCGAGAGCACCTGCACCGTGTCACCCTTGCGAATTCGCATCACAACACCTCCGGAGCGAGAGACACGATCCGCATGAACCTCTTGTCGCGCAGCTCGCGCCCCACGGGTCCGAAGATCCGGGTCCCCCGTGGTTGCTGCTGGTCGTTGATGAGCACAGCGGCGTTCTCGTCGAACTTGATGTAACTGCCGTCGGGACGGCGCGTCTCCTTGGCCGTGCGCACCACGACACATCGCACGACCTCCCCCTTCTTGACCGCGGCCCCCGGGATGGCATCTTTGACGGTCGCCACGAACACATCGCCGATGCCCGCGTACCGCCGGCGTGATCCCCCGAGCACCTTGATGCACAGGACCACGCGTGCCCCGGAGTTGTCGGCCACCTTGAGGCGCGACTCCTGCTGGATCACCGGGCACGCTCCACTACTTCGGTGACGCGCCAGCGCTTGAGCTTCGACAGGGGCCGCGTCTCGGTCACCCGTACCCGGTCACCGACCTTGGCGTCATTCTCCGCGTCGTGCGCGTAGAGCTTGCGGGTGCGCTGCACGGTCTTGCCGTACCGGGCGTGGCGAACACGCTCGGTCACGGCGACGACCACGGTGGCCTGCATCTTGTCGGAGACGACGACGCCTTCGCGCGTCTTGCGACTGCGGCGCGGCGCCTGGGCGGGTGTCTCTTGCTCGGCCATCACTGGTCCTCCTCGTCGCCGTCGCCGTCATCGTCGGGGACCGCCTCATCCCCGTCCTCGACCGCGTCGGAAGCCTCTTCGACCTTCTCGGCCCGTGCCCTCGAGCGGCGGACCACGGTCTCCTCGGTGCCGTCCTCGGCCTCGAGCTCCCTGACGGGGCGGCGCCGCACGGGCGGGGCGGCGGGCACGGGGCCTGCGTCGCGACCCTCGGCCAGCGCGATCTCCCGGTCGCGCAGGATCGTGAGCACGCGGGCGACGTCCTTGCGGACGACCGACAGGCGGACCACGTTGTCCAGCTGGCCGGTGGCGAGCTGGAAGCGGAGATTGAGCATCTCGCGGCGGTACTCGGCCAGCCGGTTCTCGAGCTCCTCGATTTCGAGCTCTCGGAGTTCCGAAGCGTTGGGCATGGCTCGGCTACACCTCCACCTCGGGCGCCCCGTGGGTGCCCGGGCGAACGACGAAGCGTGCCTTGAAGGGAAGCTTCTGGATGGCGCGCTCCATGGCCTCGCGGGCCAGGTCGCGATCGACTCCTGCCAGCTCGAAGAGCACACGGCCGGGCCGGACGACGGCCACCCAGTGTTCGGGGTTCCCCTTGCCCGAGCCCATCCGGGTCTCGGCCGGCTTCTGGGTCACGGGCTTGTCGGGGAAGACCCGGATCCACACCTTGCCGCCTCTCTTCACGTGGCGGGTCATGGCGATTCGGGCCGCCTCGATCTGACGCTGGGTGAGCCACCCCGGCTCGAGGGCTTGGATCCCGAAGTCGCCGAAGTTGATCGTCATGGCCCCCTTGGCCAGCCCGTTGAGGCGCCCGCGGTGCTGCTTGCGGTGCTTCACCTTGCGCGGCATGAGCATCAGTCGGACTCCTTGCGGAAGTGCGGCGTCTCGTGGTGCTCGTTGCGGGTGCGTCGCTCGATCTCTTCTTCCTCGGCCAGCAGGCGCTCGAAGTCGTCGCCTGCGGGCGCCGCACCGGGAAGGGGCGCAGACGCGGTCTCCACCGCCGTGTCTCCGGTTGCGTCGTCGCCTGGCGGCGCCCCGTCCACGCCTTCGGCCGCCTCGGCCGACTCCGGAACGGTGAGCACACTGCCGGGCTCACCCTGTTCGGCCCGACGGCGTCCCCCTCCGGCGGTGACGAGACGGCGCGGACCGGACTGGCCCGAGGTCTCGCCGGCGGCCATGGCCGCCTCACGCGAGATCTTGTCCTCGGAGGAGAGCTTGTAGGGAAGGATGTCGCCCTTCTAGATCCACACCTTCACGCCGATGCGGCCGAAGGTGGTCTTGGCCTCATACAGGCCGTAGTCGATGTCGGCACGCAACGTGTGCAGGGGGACCCGGCCTTCGCGATACCCCTCTCGCCGGGCCATCTCGGACCCACCCAGGCGCCCCGCGCACTGGACGCGCACCCCGAGGGCGCCGGCCTTGGTCACGGTCTGCATGGCACGCTTCATGGCCCGGCGGAACGCGACGCGGCGCGTCAGCTGGTCGGCGATGCTCTGGGCGATCAGCGCCGCGTCGAGCTCGGGCTGCTTGATCTCCTGGATGTTGAGCTGGATGCGGTTGCGAAGCCCGGTGATGTCCTCGAGCTTCTTCTTGAGGCGGTCCGCCTCAGAGCCGCGGCGGCCGATCACGATGCCGGGCCGGGCCGTGTGGATGTCGACACGGAGACGATCACGGGTCCGCTCGATCTCGATCCGACTCACCGCCGCCGACTCGAGCTGGGACATCAAGTAGTCACGGATCTTCCAGTCCTCGATGACGAAGTCCTGGTAGTTGCGCTCTTCGAACCAGCGTGACTTCCAGTCGGTGGTCACGCCGAGGCGGAACCCGTAGGGATTGACCTTCTGGCCCATGGCTCAGCCCTTCTCCTCTTCGCCCGCTCCGCCGGCGTCGCCGTCGTCGCTTTCGACTGCCTTGGTGGTGCTCTTCCGGGCGCCGCGCGTCCTCCGCGGCTTGGGCGCGGGAGGTTCTTCTTCCACGACCTCGTCTTCGATCACGGCTTGGGGCTCGGCTCCGTCGTCCTCGTGGGCCTCGGCTCCGTCGTCCGACGACACGGATTCCTCGACGTCGACCTCGTCCTCGTCGTCCACGACGAGCTCGGCATCGATCTCGGAGCCCTCCGCGTCGCCCTCGACCCCGCCGGTGTCGTCCGACGCGGTGTCGATCTCCTCGAGCTCGTTCTCCGACACCGTCGTCTCGGTCGGCTCCTCGGGGCCGAGCGCGTCGCGCTCGTCGCCACGCCCCCCCTCACCTCGGCGTGACGCCGCCACCCGGCGGGAACGCAGACCGGTGGTCACTGCCGACTGACGCGCCCGGCGCCGCTCCAGCCGGTCCTCGGGCAGCCGGCTCACGATCACCGTGATGTGGCAGGTGCGCTTGCGGATCCTGGTGGCGCGACCCCGGGCCCGCGGCCGCCACCGCTTGAGGGTGGTGCCCTCGTCGGCGTAGCAGGCCGAGACATAGAGATCGTCGGGGTCGAGTTGCTCGTTGTTGCGGGCGTTGGCCACGGCCGAGGCCAGGACCTTGTGCACCACCCGGGCGGCTTCGCGCGGCGTGGCGTTCAGGATCTCCTCGGCGCGATCCGCGTCCCGCCCTCGGATGAGGTCGAGAACCTCCCGCGCCTTGTAGGCGGACATCCGATAATGGCGCAGCACCGCACGGGTGCCGGCGACCTCGTTGGTCTTCACGCCGGGCATGTCACCGTCTCGCTTGGCGTTCCTGTCCGGCGTGGTACCGGAAGGTCCTGGTCAGGGCGAACTCGCCGAGCTTGTGCCCCACCATCGACTCGGTGACGTACACCGGAACGTGCTTACGCCCGTCGTGCACCGCGATGGTGTGCCCGACCATGTCGGGGATGATCGTGGAGCGCCGGGACCACGTCTTGATCACGCGCTTCTCGTTGGTGGCGTTGAGGGCATCCACCTTCTTGAGCAGGTGGTCGTCCACGAAGGGGCCCTTCTTCAGGCTACGAGGCATGGGGCAGTGCTCCTTGGGCTCCGGTCATCGGCGCGCGCCACGGCTGCGACGCCGGCGCACGATCATCTGGTCCGACCGCTTGTGACGGGAACGGGTACGACCCTCGGGCTTGCCCCAGGGCGACACCGGGTGCCGGCCTCCCGACGACTTGCCCTCTCCACCGCCGAGCGGGTGGTCGACGGGGTTCATGGCCACGCCCCGGGTCTGGGGGCGCACGCCCTTCCAGCGGTTGCGACCGGCCTTTCCCACCGACACCAGCTCGGCCTCGGCGTTGCCCACCTCACCCAGGGTCCCCCGGCAGTCGATGGGTACCCGGCGCATCTCCGTCGACGGCAGCCGCAGCGTGGCGAACTGGCCCTCCTTGGCCACGAGCTGGGCGCTCATCCCCGCCCCCCGGGCCAGCTTCCCCCCTTGGCCGGGACGCAGCTCGACGTTGTGCACCGTCGAGCCCACCGGGATGTAGCGGAGCGGCAGCGCGTTGCCGGGCCGGATCTCCGAGCCCTGGCCGCTGGCCAGCACGTCACCCACCCGCACCAGTGCCGGGGCGAGGATGTAGCGCTTCTCGCCGTCGTAGTAGTGCAGCAGAGCGATGCGGGCATTGCGATTGGGGTCGTACTCGATGGCGGCGACCTTGGCGGGAACACCGTCCTTGTCGCGCTTGAAGTCGATGAGGCGGTACTGCTGCTTGTGGCCGCTCCCGCGGTGGCGAGCCGTCTTGCGGCCGTAGCTGTTGCGTCCGCCGGAACTTGGCTTGGGCACCACGAGCGACCGCTCGGGCTTGGAGCGGGTGACCTCGGAGAAGTCCGAGACCGTCTGGAACCGGCGGCCGGCGCTGGTCGGCTTGCGCTTGCGCAATGGCATCGGGTCGCCTCTCAGCTCTTCTCGAACAGGTCGATCTTGTCGCCGCCGGCGAGGGTGACGATGGCCCGCTTGGTGGCGGACCGGGTGCCCACGGTATTGGTCTTGCGGTTACGGCGGCGCTTGCCCTTGCGGTTGAGCGTGTTGACGCTCTTCACCCGGACACCGAAGGCCTGCTCGACGGCGTTACGGACGTCGACCTTCGTGGCCGCCGGCGCCACCACGAAGATGTAGGTGCCGTCCTCCATGAGCGCGTACGACTTCTCCGACACGACGGGCCGCACCAGGACCTGCTCGGCGTCTTTCACCCGTCGCTCCCTTCGCTGTCGGCTGCGGGCTCGTCGGCGGCGGGCTCGGCCACCTCGGAGACTGCTTCGGGGATGGCTCGGGGCTCGGCGGTCCCGGAGCCGGCGTCGGCCTCGCCATCCTCGGGCGCCGCAACCTTGCGGGCCCGGCGCGCCGGAGCGGGCTTGCCGGGCACCGGGGTCGTCTCCCCCGGCAGGGTGGCGTCGGTGAACACGATCCAGTCGTTGCGCAGGACGTCGTAGGCGTTGAGCTCGGTGATCTGGATCGCATGGACGTCGGCGAGGTTGGCGAAGGAGCGATCGGGGATCCCGTCGTCGGGCCCGAGCACCACCAGGACACGGCCTCCCAGCTCGAGCGCCGCCAGGGCTGCCACTGCGTCCTTGGTCCTGGGCGCCGGGAACGACCACTCGTCGACCACGACCACCTTGCCTTCCGACGCCCGGTCCGACAGCGCCGAGTGCAGGGCGAGGCGGATCATCTTCTTGGGGGTCCTCTGGTGATACGAGCGGGGCTTGGGACCGAGGGCCACGCCACCGCCGGACCACTGCGGGGACCGGATCGAACCCTGACGGGCACGCCCCGTCCCCTTCTGCCGGAAGGGCTTGGCGCCACCGCCGGCCACCTCGGCACGGGTACGAGTCGACTGGGTTCCGGCCCGTGCCCCGGCGAGCTGGGCGGTGATCACCTGGTGAAGCACGGCGGTGTTGGGTACGAGGCCGAAGATCTGGGGGTCCAGCGAGATCGTGTCGATGACGGTGCCGTCGATGCGCCTGCGCTCGACGGTTCGGTGCTCGGGGTCCGGCCTCACCCGGCGCCGCTGGCCGCCGGGGGCGGTGGTGGGATCGGTCGCAATGCTCATGACGGGCTCACCCCGTTGGTCCCCTTGACCGTGTTGCGCAGCAGGACCATGCCTCCACGGGGGCCGGGGACAGCCCCCCGCACCAGGATCAACTCGCGCTCGTCGTCGGCCTGCACCACCTCGAGGTTGAGCGTGGTGACCTGGTGCCCCCCCATTCGCCCCGCCATGCGGGTCCCCTTGAAGACGCGGGCCGGTGTGGCGCACGCACCGATGGAACCCGGTGAACGATGCTTCTTGTGGTTGCCGTGCGCGGCGCCCTGACCTTTGAAGTTGTGGCGCTTCATGGCCCCGGCGAACCCCTTGCCCTTTGACACGGCGATGGCGTCGACCCGCTCGCCGGCACTCATGAGGCCGGCGGTGAGCTGCTGGCCGACTTCGAAGCCACTGGCGTCGTCGATGCGGAGCTCCACGAGGTGCCGGCCCGGCTCGACCCCGGCCGCCGCGTAGTGACCCTGCTCAGGCTTGGTGAGGGTGGAGGCGCGGCGGACCCCCCACGTCACCTGCAAGGCCGCGTACCCCTCGCGCTCGGGCGTCTTGACCTGGACCACCCGGAGGGGCGCGACTTTGAGCACCGTCACCGGCACGGCGCGGTTGTTCTCGTCCCAGACCTGGGTCATGCCGACCTTTTCGCCGACGATCGCCTTGGTCGCCACGGTGGATGTGGTCCCTTCCGTACTGAAGCTGGTGCGCCCGCCACGTGGCGGCACGCCTGGTTCTGTCCTTCGCGCCGTCTCCGGCGCCCGGTGTGCATGCCAACGCTCCGCCCGGGAGACCCGAGCGGAGCGCTCGCCAGGTTCTGCCCCGAGGTCCCTGCCCGGCAAGCCCGGCAGGCGCTCGGAGACGTCGTATCGGCTTTCGGGGCCGAAATCGGCCCGACCTGCGACGTTACACCATTGACCTAGGGGCCTGCCAGCGGAATCTCGCCCTCGGAGCGGGGCGCGGCAGGCTCAGACGTTCTGGATCTTGATCTCGATGTCGACCCCGGCAGGCAGGTCCAGCCGCTGCAGGGAGTCGACGGTCTTGGGGGTGTGCTCCACGATGTCGACGAGGCGCTTGTGCACCTGCATCTCGAAATGCTCGCGGCTGTCTTTGTACTTGTGGGGAGAGCGGATCACCGTGTAGCGGTGCCGCTCGGTCGGCAGCGGCACCGGGCCCTGGACCTTGGCCTGGGTG
>JARLGQ010000363.1 GCA_031292675.1 Acidimicrobiales bacterium | reverse complement strand
CTCAACTCCCCCCGCGTAAGCCCTGGACCGACCGTGTCTCTCTCCCCGAGGCACCCAGTTGGGGAGCAGCGCCCTCCGGTAAGCGCTGTGTGCGGCTCGGCTCTCGGCCAGGACTTGTGCGTACTCGGTCATGGTCACCAGCATGGCGGGGAGATGTGACGTCCGGGTGCGATGGTTATCGGCGCCGAGACCGAGAGTCGATCCCTGACAGCCTGAGGACCTCCGCCTGACAACTTAGAATCCCAGATGGTGCAGTTGGTGAGCGATGGTATCGAGATTGCCTACGACGATTCCGGTGGTATCGAGCGTGACGCGCTAGTGCTCCTCCACGGGTTGGGAAGCGCTCGCTCGACGTGGGACCCCATCATTCCGGCGCTTTTCAACCAGCGGCGAGTGCTGGCCTTCGACCAACGAGGCCACGGGGAGTCTTCCCATGCATCGGGCACCTACACGTTGGAGCACTACGTCCCGGACGCCATTGCCTTCTGCGAAACCGTCACCACCCGCCCGGTCGTGTTAGTGGGCCATTCGCTCGGCGGAGTCGTCGCCGCTTCTGTCGCCTGCACCCGTCCCGACCTCGTGCGTGGGTTGTTGCTCGAAGATCCCCCGCTGTATCGGGGTGAGCCTGGGGAGGCGGAGGGGAATCCGTTCCTGGCGGTGTTCGCCCTGCTACACCAACTGGTGAGCGACATGCAGGCTCGCCGCGCACCGCTTGCGGAGTACGAAATCGTCCTGCGTTCTGCTCCCAGCCCCAACGGCGCCGGATCCTTCGCCGACGTCCTCGGCGTGGAGGGCACCCGGGCGCGGGCACGGGGGCTGGCGAGCCTCGATCCCGACGTATTCCTCTCGGCCGTAGACGGCTCCGGACTGGTCGGCGCCCAGCCTGGCGCAGCGCTTCAGTGTCCCGTTCTGGTTCTTCGTGCCGACACTGCCTTTGGCCCGGCGTTCACCGCCGAGCATGAAGCTCGCTTCCGCTCGGCGAACTCTCGTGCCGAAGTCGAAGTGATCCACGGGGCGAGCCACTTCATCCACGACGAGCAACCAGAACGCTTCCTACTCAAACTCCACAAGTTCCTCGACGCGCTCTGAGCGGCTCCAACGAGCGGCCCCAAGACCCGGATGCGTTCGACGAGGTCGTCGGGAGATACCGGCCGGGTTCCGCTGAACGTCGCCCGCATGGAGGGGAGACGGCGGGGCGAGTCCCATCACCTCACGGACCCGCCACGCCAGGCCCTCCTCGATTGAAGGCCTCAGTTGGGTAGCGATTCGGCGACACTGGCCGCCGTGCTGGTTTTACGCCCTCGTCAACTTGGAGCGAATGGCGTAGGCAAGTCCGGTGCCACCCAGGACCACCACTGTCAGCAGGATCAGTCGACGCATCTCAGTCGCCTCCTTGTTGGCTTGCGGTCATCGACTCATCGGCTGCCGATCCACGGTGCTGAAGCGGAAAAGCCGAACAGCTACGTTGAGCGCGCTTTGTTGTCACAGAGTGTGGCGCTTGCCCGTGCCACCCAGCCTTGCCGCTCACACTGTTGACGACGGCTCAAACGACGCTCTACAAGAATGCCCTCTCGCTCAGCGCGTAGAAGCTCATTGCGAACCCAGCGACCGAGGCGCTCGGGAACCCGAGGACAGCGCGCCCGAGCCCAATTGCCAGTGCGACCCTCTGGCCCGTCGGCATCGTCACGTAGAAGTACGTACTATCTCCTCCGACTCTAAGGAAAGGCGAAAGAGGAGATGGCTGTACTTGTCATCGCCGAGAACTCGGGCGGCACCGCCGAGATCGACGAAGCGGTAGTGAAAGCGCTCAACCTAGTCACCGATCCTCCTTCGGGTGCTCGCCTCCGCATGGCGGGACCGATGGATGGCGGCTGGCGGGTCGTCAGCCTGTGGGAGTCGCGAGAGGAGTTCCAGTCGTTCGTGGACGACCGCCTCAAGCCAGCTTTGGAAGGGGCCGGGCGCCCACAGCCACAGTTCACCTTCTGGGATATCGAAACCAGTTGGCAACCGGGTTCGGGTACAGCCTTGTAACGCCGGGAGGAGCGTGCCCGTCAGGCGGCTCTCACCGGTTCGACCGCTCGGGAACGCTCTGGGGCCGCGAATACTGCTCGGGTTGCCGCCAGGGCCATGCGAGCAGAACGGTACGTCCGATTCGGGGTCAGAGGGATACATGATGTGATCGGGATCACCGAATACCGTGCAGTACCCGGGCCCATGGAGCGAGAACATGCACTCCGGCACCGGTCCTACTCGGTACTGGCTTTCTCGAGCCTCTCCAGGCTGGCCGCCATGGACTCAAGCACCGAGTTGGTCCCGTTGATCCACGCCCCGCCATCACGTAGGAGGTCCTCCGGCAAGGGGCCGTAGTCAAAGACCTCGGTGACGACGGTGGCGTCGTCACCGTCTGGAGTGAGGATGTAGCTCCAGCGGTAGCCCGCAGGAATGCCGACCTTGGATGGATCATTACCCTCAGCCCGAGAAGGGTCCCCAGGAGCCGGTTCCCAAGATATGCGCCGATCTGACTCGAACTCCACCACATAGTTGAGCATGAGGTAGTCGTCTCCGAGCCGATGCATCTTCATGGTGAAGGTGTCGCCCACGCCGGAGATGGGACGGTCGAGGACGGCTCCCCGGACCATGCCGGATCCGTCGAAATCCATGTGACGTTGCGGATTCGCCAGGATCTTGAAGATGATGGCCGCCGGTGCTTCGATCCTGCGTGACACTTCGAAAAGGTTGCTCTCCTCTGTCATAGTTCAGTCCTTTCGGTCGCTCTGCGCCTGTTCCACGGCATCGCATGTCCCCGAAGTATCACCCGGAGCCGGGTGCCCAGCCGAGGTCGGGTTGTCAGGGTGACTTTGTCACCTGACCGCCCGGGATCGTCGATCGATCGGCGATACGGGTCGGGTGGGCCGGGCTGACGGGTTGTGGAACAGGGCTCGAGGCTCACGGTTGGCGCTGACAATGACCCATCCGGGTCCCCCGAATACCAACCCGCCTACCGCCATCACCGATGCCTCAGACCTCGTTCGGGACCGGCACGTTGTGCGTACCCTCGTTCACGGGCATCGGTTCGGAGATACCGGATCGTGCTTGCGGTCGCGAGCGTCCCGACCGGCGCTCATGCCACAGGCAGCCTGAGGGGTTAGACCCTAGCCAATCAGAATCAGCCAGGGACCAGGACCTCCTCAGGAACTGACGGGCCGGGGAGTACAGCACCAACCGTTGACGATGCGCCCCAGAGGGCAACGGCGGCCAGCAGGAACCCGAAGAACTCGAATCCGTAGGAGATGGCGGTCACGATCGTGGTCCGACCGTCGTACCGCTGGGTGACCGCCCGGTCGGACGAGAAGTAGCTGATCGCCGCCAGACCCACAGCCAGGCAAAAATCGCCGAGAGCGAAGAGCTTCAAAACCCGTGACATCCCCGCCAGTGGGACACGGGAACTTTCGATCCACCTGAACCAGGACCACGACGCCGTTGCGAGGATGGCATAACCGACAACGCTTGCGATGCCGAAGAGCAGGCTCGATCGAAACTCCAGATCAGACGGCGAGCGAAAGTGCCAGGTGATGGCCGTATATCCGATCCACCCGATTGCGACCATGAGGAATCCGCCAATAACGACCAACCGCTGCCACCTAAGCGAGTACGTCATGTCTGGAGCCTACGCAAGGACGCTGATTCTTCGCTTGCTGTGCCACCTGTCGCCGGTTCGGTGGTCCTCAACTGCCGTCGGATGCGGCGTTCGTTGCTGCCTCTGGCAAGCGGAGCAAAACCCCTGGCGTGAACACCGCAACTGCCAGATCGGCCTGCCTTGGCTGGTTAGCTTTCTTGGCCGCCGTACCAGGCGGGATCACCCGGTTCAGGGTGGGCGACGCTTCGTTTGCCGGAGCCGAAACAATCTAAGATGACGGACTCGGCTTCGACCTGACCCATCCGACGCTCCTATGGTTTGTCAAGGGGTAGTTCTCGGGCGGCATGACGGCGGGCAATGCAATCAGGAGCCACTCGACGGACGAGGGCAAGCTCTTATTAGGCCAAGCGTCAATGCTCTCCGAGCGGTG
>JARLGQ010000362.1 GCA_031292675.1 Acidimicrobiales bacterium | reverse complement strand
GGTGGACGCGAGCGGGGCCACTCCGGGCCACATCGCGGTGGGTCCGCTCGACATCAACTTGCCCATCCCCTCCCCGGTGCCGACGGCGGGGGTGCCCCTGACCCTGCCCGGCAGGCCGCAGACGGTGGGGCCCTTCTCCGCCACCAGCACGGCCATCACCATCCAGGAGGACTCCGCCGCCAGCCTCACGCTGGTCGTGTCGGGGAACAACCTGAGCCTCACCTGTAGCGCCTACCCCAACGACTCGGTGCCCACGGGCATCGCCCCCACGGCGCCCTCGGGCAGCCCCATCGCTCCCGTGATCGCCGTGGCCGGTGGCGGATCATCCACCACCACCGCACCTCCGGCGGTCACCACCACCACCAAGGCACCCGCCGGTGGCGGGGGCACCACCGCTCCCAGCGCCAAGCCCGTGACCGCACCCTCGGGGAACCTGGCCTTCACCGGTGCCGGGCCCGGCATCGGGGTCCTGGGAGTGCTCGGAGCGGCCCTCATCGTCCTGGGCTTTGCGCTGCTGGTCCTGGTGGACGCTCCTCGGCGGGCGATGTCACGCCTCGTCTTCCTGGGCCCTTCCACCTTGCGCCGGGTGCGGGCAGGTGACATGGCGGACAGATTGACTATTCTCAACCCGATGCGGTGGAAGAGGACGCGCAGCGAGGGCGTCCCGGACACGACGATCACGCCTCCGGCTCAGCCCGACGGCGGTGTCTCGACGGGGATCGCCGCCACGCGGGTGCGAGGAATCGGCGACCGGTTCTCGGGGGTTCCGGCTGCGAGTCGTGAAATCGCCGAAACCACAGCGCGCCACGCCATGCGGGCCGCGCAGTGGCTCCTGGGGCGTTAACGGCACCATTCGGTAACGAAGCACGCTGACAACGCCGCGCCCTTCAAAGGCGCGGCGTTGTCGCGTCTCGGAGCGTCGGCGTCGACCGTCGTTCCGCCGCCGGGGTCGTGTGGATCCCGGCGGGATGCTCCTTCTGCCCGTGACGCCCTGTGCACGGGACGCTCCTTTCTATAGAGGTACGACTCCGACCTCGGGACTGCATCGGCGCGCCCGCAGTTGTGCGAGCATTGTTGGTGCGGGCCACGCACCGGCACCGATATCCACCCCAGGCGTCGGGCCCCGCGCAGGACTTGTGCCGGCCGTCGGGGTAGGGGGTCGGGATGGAACGCGTGGTCCGGTGGGTCGATGTCGACGGGTCCTCGTCGGTCGCTGGTGGCGACTGGGCTGACGAGTGGCACGGAGCTCGTGTGCGACCGACCGGGCTCGTGGTGTTCGCCACCGTGGACACCACGAGTGCCGAGCCCCTTCGCCGATCTGCGGTGCACGAAGGGCTCGACCCGGAGCGGGGGTGGGCCCGGGCGTCCACTTCTCACCGCGAGACCGCGTGGCGGCGATTGCGCCTGGCGGCGTGGCGCGGGGTCGACTGGCTTCTCGGCCGCTGAGACTCCGCCACGGGGCGACGCCCGGCGCTCAGCGCCTCCGGCGCACCCGCCCGATCACAAGGGCGGCGACCAAGACCAGAACGCTCGCACCGGCCAGCGCCACGCCGGCGGTGAACGCACCGGGACGGTATTGCAGCTCCACCACATGGCGTCCGGGCGGGACCCGGGCCTGGAGCATCATCCCGGCATAGGACGACAGCCGCAGCGGGCGACCGTCGATGGTGGCGCGCCACCCCGGTGAGTCCGTCAGGTGCAGCCGGAGCACTTGGTTGCTCGCCCCACCGGTCTCCACCTTCCATGTCGTCGGGGCGGGATACGCGACGGGGAGGACCTTCCCCGGCGCGTCGAGCGAGGGGAGCGTCCCGCCGGGCCCGAGGGGAATCTCGACTGCGGCGCCCGCTCCCGGCACCCGGTACAGGTCCTCGTCGCCGACGCGTCGGACCAGGACCGTGCCGCGCGGCGTTGCCTCCCCGGCCGGATCGAGGACGAACTCCACCCCGTAGCGCCGGGCCAGGGTGGCCGTCGTGAGCGCCGGGCAGAACACGAGCGGCGCTCCCGCCGTCGTCGCCCGTCGGCCCGTGAGCTGCTGCCACGAGCGGAAATAGGCGCGCGGCGTCATGGGGTCGTAGACGGCGAACTCGTGGACGTCGTAGGCGACGTTGGCGTTCGGCAGGATGCCCAGGGTGGGAGGGGTGTGGCACGCCTGCGTCCCGAACCCGACCGCCGAGGCGCCCACCGCCTGGCGAAGCGCGACCACCCCCGGGGTCGTGGGCAGGAAGGTGGGGCTCGAGGAGACGAGCGGGGCCCCTGAGCTCACCAGGAATGCGGTCTCGCACACCAGCAGGGCCGCCGCCACCCATACCCCGGGTTCCACACTTCGCCCTCCCGCGGAACGGTGGCGTCCCCGCCCCTTCCGGGCTGCCAGGGCCAGAGCGCCGGCGGCGGCCAGCCCGAGGATCGTCTCCAGGGCCGGCCACAGGAAGCTCCGCGAACGGATGACGGCCTCGGACGGGGGGAGCCGGCCACGGCCCAAGGTCCACACCGCCACCAGCACCACCGCCAACACGACGAACCCTCCCGCCAACCAGGCCCGCACGGGCCGCTCCCGCCAGGAGCGCGCCAGCGCGTCGGTCCCGACGCCGGCCAGCACGGCGAGAGCGAACGCCGTTTCGATGACGGCCCGGTGCCAGGCCACGCTCCGGTTGCCGACGATGTCGTCGATGACCGACACCACCGGTGCCGCGAAGGCCACGATCCCGGTGACCAGGGCCACGGCCCCGAACGCCAGCACCTCCGGTTGGGCGCGACGGAGGAAAAGCCCGGTGGCCGCCAGCACCAGGGCGATTACACCGACGTAGGCGGCGGTCTCGGGGTAGATCGAAGGTCCGAACCACCGGTTGCCCGCCACGGGGAGGCCGTCGAAGCCCTGGAACACCAGGTGCAGGAGATCGTGGGGGCGCAGCGCGCCGTAGGACTGCACGGCGGCGCCGTCGGAGGCCGAGCCCACCTGCAGGCCCGGCAGGGCCAGCGGGGCGGACAGCGCCGCCCCCGCTGCGGTGGCCAGCGCCAGGTCCACCAACGGACGGAGGATCGGGGCGCCTCCGTCGAGGCGTCGGGCGCGTACGAGGACCACGACGAGAAAGACGGCGAAGGCTCCGCCCAGCAGCACCACCGCTTCGGGCTGGCCGGCGTAGACACAGAAGGCGAGGACCAAGGCGAACAGCGCCACGGCCCCGATGCGGTGGCTACCGCGCAGGACGAAGAGTCCGGCGGCGAACACCCATCCCGCCCAGGACATGGCCGAGGCGTTGGGCCAGCCCAGCCATCCCATGACCGGCCCGCTCAGCTCGTAGACGGTTCCCGCCATGGCGCACCCGAGGACACCGAGCCGGAGCATGCGTCCGAGCACGTACACCCCGGTGCCCGCCACGACCAGGGTGAGGACCATGGCGACGGTGTAGGCCAGGCGCACCGGGAACAGGTAGCCCACCAGCGCCGGGACGCTGAAGACCGACGACTGCCAGTTGAACGCGAGCGGCAGTCCCAGGCCGCTGTAGGGGTTCCACAGCGGCAGGTGCCCGTGGTGCACCTGGGTCCACGCCAATGTCGTCCACGGGATCAGCGCGTCGATCTGGTCACCGGGGCCGGTGTAATGGACCCGCACGCCCGGCTGCGAGGTCAACCCGTAGCGCGACAGGAGGTCGAAGGGCCCGAGCGACGCACCGTGGACCAGGGCCGGGGTGAGCACGGCGCCCGCCGCCAGCAGCACCCACGCCACCCCCACCACGTCGGCCGTCCAGGGCCGCCGCGGTGCGCGTCCCGGGGTCATCGGGGAAGACGGACCTGGTCCGGCCCCGGACGCTTCGGCATGGCAAAGGTTACGTGGAGACCGGAAGCACCTGCAGCCACCGCGACGTGGGAAACGGCCTGGTCCGTGCTCCGTCAGCCGGGCCGCAACGCGGTCACGATCTGAAGTCGCCCGGCGTCGAGGGGAGCGGGGGAGCGCCGAGCGACTCGCGGAACCAATCGACGGTGGCCCGCAGGCCCTCCTCCAGGGGCACGGGGTCGATCCCCGGGAACATGGCGCGCAGGAGCGTCTGGTCCGCCTGGGAATCCCGCACGTCGCCGGGGCGGACGGGGCCGTGGTGCCGCTGCAGCGGAGTGCCCAGCACCGCCTCCAGCGCGGCGATGACCTCGAGCAGCGAGGAGCGCCCTCCGAAGGCCAGGTTCACCGGCCCCGGCGCGCCCGCTCCGGCGCGCACCGCCTCCACCAGGACGCGAACCACGCTCCCCACGTAGGTGAAGTCGCGGGTCTGGCCGCCGTCGCCGTGCACGGGGAGAGGCTCCCCCCCGAGTGCAGCCGAGACGAAGGCGGGGACCACCGCGGCGTAGGCGTGCCCGGCGCGCTGCAGGGGCCCGAACACGTTGAAGAAACGGAACACGAGCACAGGGAGCCCGAACGACCGCGAGTGCGCCAGGGCGTAGGCCTCGGCGGCGAGCTTGCTCGCCGCGTACGGGCTGAGCGGCGCGGGCATGAGATCCTCGCGCGCCGGGAGCACCCGGTTGGCGCCGTACACCGAGGACGAGGACGCCACGATGACCAGGGGCCCGCCCGCATGCCGGGCGGCTTCGAGGACCCGCAGGGTCCCGGTGGCGTTGGCCTCGTGGGTGGCGAGCGGGTCCTCGAGCGAGCGCGGCACCGAAGCACGCGCCGCGAGGTGGACGACGGCCCCGGCCCCGGCTAGGGCACGGTCGAGGAGGTCGGGGTCGAGGATGGACCCCTCGACCACCTCGATCCCGTCCACTCCCGCCAGGTTGTCGGCCCGACCCGTCGAGAAGTCGTCCACCACCACGACCTCTTCGATCCCCGGCACCTGGCGCAGCGCCCGGCACAGGTTGGCGCCGATGAACCCCGCACCACCGGTCACGACGACGCGGGCCGGGGGGTGCACGGGCGACACCGACGGGGACGGCGCTCCCCGCTGCGCGCCGACCATGCTCAGAGAAGCTCGACGTTGGGACCGGCGATGCGGTTGCGGGTGTCGAGCACGAAACGAGCGTGCTCGCGCACCAGCTCGTAGTCAAAAGCGTCGTGGTCGGTGACGAGAGCCACGGCATCGGCACCGGCCAGCTCCCCGGCGGTGGGATCGACGGCCATGAAGGGAAGGTGCTCGGTCCGCACGTGCGGGTCCGACACCCGGACCTCCGCGCCCAGCGAGGCCAACGCCTCGGCGATGGCCATTCCCGGTGAGGTGCGGGCGTCGGAGGTGTTGCGTTTGAACGCCATGCCCAACAGCAGCACCCGCGAGCCCCTGACGGGCTTGCCCATCCGGTTGAGGGCGTGCACCAGCCGGCGCACGACATAGTCGGGCATGCCCGCGTTGACGTCGTTGGCGAGCTCGACGAAGCGGAAGGGACGGCCGAGGTTGCGCCGGACCGCCCACGACAGATAGCTCGGATCGATGGGCAGGCAGTGCCCGCCCACTCCGGGCCCGGGGGTGAAGCGCATGAACCCGAACGGCTTGGTCGAAGCGGCGTCGATGGACTCCCAGACGTTGACCCCGAGGTCGCCGGCGAACATGGCGAGCTCGTTGACGAGCGCGATGTTCACGTGCCGGAACGTGTTCTCGAGCAGCTTGGTGAGCTCGGCCACCCTCGTGCTCGAGACCGGCACGGTCTGCTCCACGATGCGGTCGAAGAACCCCTTCACCGCCGCCAACGACGCCTCGTCGATCCCCGATACCACCTTTGGTATGGCCACCAGGTTCCAGGAGCCGTTCCCGGGGTCGATGCGCTCGGGGCTGTAGCCGAGGTGGAAGTCGACCCCGGCCAGGAGCCCCGATCCGTCCTCGAGGATGGGCGCCACGAGCTCCTCGGTGGTCCCGGGGTAGGTCGTCGACTCGAGCACCACCGTGGCGCCCGCCCTGAGGTGCCGGGCCAGGATCCGGGCCGCCTCCTCGACGTGGGAGAGGTTGGGGTTGCCCTCCGAGAGCGGCGTGGGGACGTCGATCACGGCCACGTCGAAGCCGCCGCAGCGGCCGGCCTGGTCGGTGGGCTCGTAGCGGCCGGTGGCCAGGGCCGAGCTCAGCACGGCGTCGGGCACGTCCTCCACGTACGAGTCACCGGCGGCCAGGCGTTTGACCCGCTCCTCGTCCTGGTCGAAGCCCACGACGTCGTAGCCGACCTCGACGGCCCGCATGGCGAGGGCCAGGCCCACGTACCCCTGACCCACGACGACGACCTTCCCCGGCCGGCTCTCGGGCCGTTGCGGGCTCGGGCCCGTACCCGGTGTCATCGTGCCCGGCGGGTGACGAGCCGGGTCGGTGCCCTCACGCCGAGACGGGATCCGCGTCGGCCCCTGCGGTCTCTTCGGCCGCGCTCGGCTCTTGCGCGTGGACCGGGGTGGCCAGGGAGAACAACAGCTCCCGGACGAGGGGGGCGTCGCGCCGGGCGGTGGCCTCGCGCATGACGAGCAGGCCCTTGCTCACCGTGTCCTCGGAGGAGGGGACGGGTTCGAGCCGGCGGATGAAGGGATGGGCGGTGGGGAACGTCCCCTCCTCGGGCGAGCACAGCTCCTCGTGGAGCTTCTCGCCCGGGCGGCGCCCGATCATGCGGATGGGGATCTCGGTGCCCTGCTCGAAACCGGACAGACGGATCATGCGCTGGGCCAGGTCCAGGATCCGCACCGGCTCGCCCATCTCCAGCATGAAGATCTCCCCGCCCTGGGAGAGGACCGACGCCTGGAGCACGAGTTGGACCGCCTCCTCCACGCTCATGAAGAACCGCGTCATCCGGGGGTCGGTGACCGTGATCGGCCCACCGGCGGCGATCTGGCGGGCGAAGGTGGGGATGACACTGCCGCGGCTGCCCAGGACGTTGCCGAAGCGGACCACCGAATAGCACGCGGAGGCCGGGGCGTGGGCCAGGACGACGTGCTCGGCGAGGCGCTTGGACGCGCCCATGACGCTGATGGGTTGTACCGCCTTGTCGCTGGAGATGAGGACGAATCGCTGCACCCCTGCCGCGATCGCCGCCTCGACGACGTTGAGGGTGCCGTAGACGTTGACGTTGACGGCCTCGACGGGGTGGCTCTCGAGGACGGGGACGTGCTTGTGCGCAGCGGCGTGGAACACCACGTCGGGCCGGTAGCGCAGGACCGCCTCGAAGACGGCAGGCCGGTCCGCCACGTCCACGAGCAGCTGCTCGCTCGATCCGGGCAGGATCACGGCGGTGTCGTGCAGATGGGTTTCGTCGTGGTCGAGCAGCAGGATCTGTGAAGGATTGAAGTCGGCGACCTGGCGGGCGATCTCGGACCCGATCGAGCCGCCCGCACCGGTGATGAGGACACGCCGGCCGGCCAGGGACTGGCGCACCGCGTTGAGGTCGGTGCTGACCGTGGTGCGACCGAGGAGGTCCTCGATGCGCGGCTCGCGTGCTTGGCGGATCGGAGCCGAGTGCGGCTTCCCCGCCGCCACGTCCTTCACCGACGGCAGGATCCGCATGGCCACCCCGGCCGCTTCCGAGGCGCGCAGGGCGCGGTCCACGAGCTCCGGCGCCGGGTTCGGGATGGCCAGCAGCACCTGCTGGATCGTGTAGCGACTGGCCGCGGCGGGAATGTCCTCGATGCTCCCCACCACCGGCACGCCGATGAGCGACAGGCCGTGGCGGTGCCCGTCGTCGTCGAAGACCGCCACGGGCACGAGGCCGGCCACCGGGGTCCGCCGCATCTCGCGGATGGCCTCGGCGCCGGCATCACGGCTGCCGATGATCGCCACCCGAAGGCCCACGAGACGGGTGCCGCGCTGCCAGGCGAAGAGCCGTGACTGGAAGCGCAGGCCGCCCATGGCCATGGTGACGAAGGCGCACCCGACGAACACCACCCGGAGCGGGATCCTCTCGAGGTCGATCATTCGCCACACCGGGCGCATGGCGGCGATCAGGAGGACGGCGACGGCGGCCGACAGGAGCACTTGTCGGGCCTCCTCGATGCCGGCGTAGCGCCAGATGCGGCCGTAGAGGCCGAACGCCCAGTTGGCGCCGAGGTGGATGACCAGGGCCAGGATCAGGAAGAGGAAGAAGTGCTGCCAGTACTCGGCGGGCGGGCGGTCGCGCAGGTAGGCGACCTCGGCCACACCGTACCCGGCCGCGATGGCCAGGACGTCGAGGATCATGAACAACAGGCGGGCCCTGACGTGGGAGGCCTTGGTGGCGAGCCGGTCCCC
>JARLGQ010000361.1 GCA_031292675.1 Acidimicrobiales bacterium | reverse complement strand
CTCGCTGGCGGCCGCATTGGCGGCCGCGGCGGCGGCCTCGGCTTGCTGGGCGGCACGCTGCGCCACCAGTTGCGCCAGCTGCCCCTTCACCTGGGTGAGCGTCGTTTCCGTGGCGGCGGCGGTCCAGGCGGCCGACGCCGCCGACCAGGCCGCGGCCGGCGCAGGGGCGTCAGAGGTCATCGGGAGTGGGGCACCCGAGGCAGCGAGCGGGGCGGGCGCACTCGCCCTCAGAGGCGCCGAGAGGTACCTGGGCGTCCCCTACCAGTGGGGCGGTGCGAGCGCCAGCGGTCTGGACTGCTCGGGGCTGACGATGCTGGCCTGGCGCGCCGCGGGCGTGGACCTCCTGCACTCGGCCGACATCCAGTACTCGGAGTCCACCCGCGTCCCACTCAACCAGGTCCAGCCGGGCGACCTGCTGTTCTACGACCTCGGCGGTGACGGCATCGACCATGTGGTGATGTACGCAGGGTCGGGCCCCTACGGCGCCGACACCATCATCCAGGCCGCCCACACCGGGACGGTGGTCGAGTTCGACCCGGTTTGGTATCTGGGACTGGTGGGGGCGGCCCGTCCCTAGCAGGGCCGACACGCGGCCCCGGCGGCCGGCTCGGGCCAGAGGGCGCCACTCGCGCCGACGGGTACCATGACTTCGTGACGGTCGGCAAAGAAGCAATCCCACGCGAGCAACGCGCCGCGTTGGTCCCGCTCACCCGTTCCGACGACACGCCGGCTCCCGGGCACCGGATGTCGGACGTGGACGAGTGGGGACGCTCCGAGCACGCTCGGACCATCGCCCGCCGGCTGTTCGCCCCGCTCTACGACAATTGGTTCCGGGTCGAATGGGAGGGCCTGGAGAAGATCCCCAAAGTCGGTGGTGCGCTGCTGGTGGCAAACCACGCCGGGGCCATACCCTCCGACGCCCCCACGATCATGCACGGCATCGAGGTGGAGCGAGGCCGCCCGGTCTACGGCATGGCCGACTACTTCTTCCGGGAAGTGCCCTGGTTCGGAACGGTCTGGGCACGGGTGGGGGGCGTACCGGCTCACCCTGACAACGCCCTGCGCCTTCTCCGTGACCAGGGCCAGCTCGCGCTGGTGTTCCCGGAGGGCACCAAGGGCCCCTCCAAGACCTACGCGGACCGCTACCGGCTACGGCGTTTCGGCCGTGGTGGGTTCGTCGAGATCGCCATGCGTGCCGGCGTCCCGGTGATCCCCATCGCGGTCGTAGGTGCCGAGGAGTCGATGCCGATCCTCTTCAGGATGCCCTCGCTGGCAAAGCTCCTGGGGGTGCCGTACTTCCCGGTGACCGCCAACATGCTCCTCTTCGGCCCACTCGGTGTGGCGATGTGGTTCCCTGCCAAGTTCAAGCTGCGCGTCCTCGACCCCGTGACGTTCAACGTGCCGAGCGGCCAGGAGCGGTACTCGAAGAGCCGAGTGATGGAAGAGGCCGAGAAGATCCGCATCAACATGCAGGAGACCATTTACGAAATGCTGCGTGAGCGGCGCAGCGTCTGGTTCGGGTGAGGTAGGTGGGCCGGCGCGTCCTGATTACCGGCCTCGACTCGTTCTGGGGCGGTCGGATGGCACAAGCCCTGGAAGCAGATCCCGAAGTGGAGATGATCCTCGGCATGGCAACGCGCGAGCCGACGGTTCCTCTGGAGAGGACCGAGTTCGTCAGAGCCGACCAGACCTACTCGATCCTGTCCCGCATCGTGGCTGCGACCCAGGTGGACACCATCGTCCACACCTTCTTGGTGGTGGACTCGACCAGGGTGTCGAGCCGGGCCCTGCACGAGATCAACGTCATCGGGACCATGAACCTCCTCGCCGCCGCCGGTCAGTCGGGGTCGCCGGTTCGGCAGGTGGTCGTAAAGTCCTCGACCCTGGTGTACGGATCGGCATCCACCGACCCGACATGGTTCCGGGAGGAGATGCCGCGAACCTCGCCGGCGCGGACGAGGGTGGAGCGGTCTTTGCTCGAAGTCGAGGGGTTCGTGCGCGACTTCGCCGAGGACAACCCCGCCACCGTCGTCTCGGTACTCCGGTTCGGCAACGTTCTCGGGACCGACATCATCACGCCCATAAGCACCAACCTGTCCCGGCCGATCTGTCCCTCGATCGCCGGGTACGACCCTCTTGTGCAATTCGTGGAAGAGGACGACGTCGTCCGCTGCCTGGAACACGTCACCCGGCAACGCATCCCGGGGCTCTACAACGTCGCGGGAACGGGCAAGCTGCCGTGGAGCGAGGTGACCGACATCTGCGGCACCCGCCTCCTTCCCATCTCCCCGGTGGGGACCCACGCCGCGGCCGCCCCCCTGGTGCGGCTCGGCCTGATCGAGTTCCCTCCCGAGCTCGAGAGCCTGCTGCGCTACGGCCGCGGGGTCGACACGACCCGCATCGGCAAGACCGGATTTTCGTGTCGCTACACGACGGCCGGGGCTGTGGAGAGCTTCATCCGTGCCGTACGCCTACGGAGGAGCGTGGGAGACGCTCCTCCCTCGTACACCTACTCACAGGACGTCGAGCAGTTCTTCCGGCACTCCCCCGCCATCGTGCGCTCCGACGGGTGAGGACGATCAGCGCGCCGTGAGCCAGATGCGCACGAATCCCTCGGCACGAGTGGTCCACTCCTCGGCGGTCATCGCATACCGGACGTGGTCCTCCCAGTGCCCGTCGATCTCGAGGTACCGGACCGCCACCCCCTCCTCGCGCACGCCCAGCTTCTCCACGACCCTGCGGCTGGCCCGGTTCCGGGGCACGATGGCGATCTCCACCCGGTGCAGGCCGAGCTCCTCGAAGGCGAATCGCAGGATCGCCGCTGTCGCCTCGGGCGCGATCCCCTGGCCGGCCATGGCCTCGTCGACCCAGTAGCCGACGAAGGCGTTCTGGAACGGACCTCGCTGGATCGACGACAAGGTGATCTCACCCACGAAACGATCCGCCGTGAAGATCCCGAAGCCGTACCCGCTGCCCATCTGACGCTCCCGCTCCCGTGCTGCGCAGCGGGCGGCGAAGCTGGCTCGATCCTCAGGGGTGAGCGGTGCACCGGCAGGTCGTGGCTCCCAGGGGACGAGCCACCCCCGACAGCGGGCCCGGACCTCCAGCCAGCCCTCGTAGTCGTCCTCGCTCAAGGTCCGCAGGCGGATCCGCGCTCCACGGAGCTCGAGGGGGGTGGCACGTGTCGCCCGTCCGATCATCGTCCCAACACCTCCTCCAGGGCGCCGAGGAGCAACTCGACGTTACGCGGCCGCGCCGTGTGACCCATGCAGCCGATACGCCACGCCCGGCCCGCCATGACCCCCACGCCGGCTCCGATCTCGATCCCGTAGCGCTGCAGCAAGGTGGCGCGAACGTCGGCTTCACTCAGGCCACCGAGGTCGTCGGGGACCCACACCGTGGTGAGCTGGGGAAGGCGGTGCGCGGCGGGGGCGACGAGCTCGAAGCCCAGCTTCTCGAGCCCAGCCTGCAGGGCTCGACCACAGGCCTCGTGACGCGCCCAGGAACCCTCGAGGCCCTCCTGGAGCAGGACGCCGAGCCCGGCGTGCAGCGCGAAGATCATCGACACCGGCGCGGTGTGATGGTAGGTGCGACCGCCCGCGCCTTCGACGTAGTGCGCGATCAGGCCGAGGTCGAGGTACCAGGACGAGGGCCGCTGCTTCAGACGGGCCCGCGCTTGGGGCCCTACCGTGAGCGGCGAGAGACCGGGGGGCACCCCGAGGCACTTCTGGGTGCCGCTGTAGGCGAGATCCACGCCCCAAAGGTCGGCGTCGAAGGGGATGCCTCCGAGCGACGTCACGGCGTCCACGAGGAGGAGGGCGTCCCCCTTGCCCCGCGCCACGTCTTCGACGTCGTTGCGCACACCGGTCGAAGTCTCGGCATGGACAAGCGCGATCACGGCCGGAGAGGGGTGGGCCTCCACCAGCGCAACGGGGTCGAGGGGCTCGCCCCAAGGTGCATCGACCCGCACCACCTCCGCCCCGAGTCGTGCGGCCACCTCGCACATCCGCTCGCCGAACAGGCCGTTCACTCCGACGACGGCCACGTCGCCGGGCCCCACCAGGTTCACGAACGCCGCCTCCATCCCCGCCGAGCCGGTGCCGCTCACAGGAAGGGTCAGCGAGTTGGAGGTCCGGTACACGGCGCGCAGCCTGTCGCAGGTCTCATCGAGGACCTCGAGGAACTCTGGGTCCAGGTGCCCGAGGAGGGGCCGCGTGAAGGCCGAGACGACCTCGGGGTACGGGTTCGAGGGCCCGGGCCCCATCAGCACCCGATCGCTGAACATCACCCGAGGATGCTAGGCACGGTCGATGCCACCACCGCCAGACCGACGCATGGAGGCTCGAGGGAGCCCGTGCATGACCAGGGATGCAAACACCCCGTGCTACCGTTCCGCGGTCCATGGTTGCTCACTATTTGCTGCCATTTTGACGCAGGGCTGTGACCGAGAGTGATCAATTGTCCTCATCCATGAACACGGGGCGGGAGGAGCCGGCGGCCCTCGGCCACGAGGGCGATACCGCACCGAACACGGCGCAGCCGGCGGGCTCGACTCCCCCGGGCGGCGCCGACGACGAAGCGGGATTCGTGTGGAGGTCACTTCTCCGGGCCGTCGACATGCTCGCCGGCGTGGCGGGCCTCCAAGACGACGTCGAGGAGCCGGACCTCGAGGTGAATTACGGGCTCGACGCGTACTCCGACACCGCGGCGTACAGGACCTGGCTGCACGACATG
>JARLGQ010000360.1 GCA_031292675.1 Acidimicrobiales bacterium | reverse complement strand
TAAGGCGCGCCGAGACGAACGACAGCGCGCCCATGGGAGGCCCGAACCACGGAACCCGGTCACGGGCATCGAGCGTGCGCGCCGCCTCCACCATCTGGCGTCGGGCGTCGCGCCACCATGCCAGCACGCCGAGTCCGGGCAAGGCCCGTCCCCGGAGCAGATGCTCCTCCATCGGATCACCCCCCGCCGCCAGGGCCGCCTCCGCCTTGGCGGTGAAGGTGGTGGGGTCGACGATGGCGGCCGTGGCGGCGTCGTCGAAGAACGCCAGATGGCTCATCTGGTCCCGCACCGCCCACCCCGGAGCGGGAGTGGCGAGGTCCCACGCGGCTTCGTCGAGCCTGCCCACCATGGCCTCGAGATCTGCGTGCTCGGCCTCGAGGTCCTCGAGCAAGGCGGGCAACGTGGTGGGACCGGGCGCCATCGCCCGTTCAGGCTATGGCCCGGACAGACCCCGGGAGGAGGCCGTGGTCGCGTCCCGGGGGATGAGGACCGTTTTGCTTGCGTGCACAACCAATGGTCACTCCGGTACGCTGGGATTATGTCCGCGACACGTGGCACACGCTGGCTCGACGAGGTGGAGATGCACGCATGGCGTTCGCTCCTGCGCGCCCACGCACGACTGCTCGCCCGGCTCGACGCCGAGCTCCAGGCGAGCCAGGGCATGTCGGTCACCGACTACGAAGTCCTCGTCCAACTGTCGGAAGAAGAGGACGGTCGAATGCGCATGAGCGAACTCGCCGACCGGCTCCTGCTGTCGCCCAGTGGTCTCACCCGGCGCCTCGACGGGCTCGTGGCCGCCGGACTGGTCGAGCGCCATCGGTGCCCCACCGACCGCCGTGGCGCCTTCGCCGTGCTCACGGTGGCCGGACGCGCCCGACTTCAGGCCGCCGCTCCAGACCACGTCGAGCAGGTACGCCGACACTTCGTCGACCGGCTCAGCCGCAAGCAGCTCGAAATGCTCGCCGACGCGCTCGACAGCGTCACCCTCGACAGCGCGACGACCGGGCCCTCCTGTCCCTAGGGCACCGACGGGTCACGGATCACGGCTCGTACGACGTGACCGTCAACCGGGTACGGCCATGCCCGCCACCGGGGCGTTGAGCGTCTTGTTGCCCATCGAGCCTTCGTAGGTGGCGCTCCCGAAGGAGAACACGCCGCCGTCGGAGGCCACTTCCCAGTAGCCCTTGCCGTCGGGGGTGGCGGCCATGCCCACCACCGGCTTCGCCAACACCTTGTTGCCCATCGAGCCTTCGTAGGTGGCGCTCCCGAAGGAGAACACGCCGCCGTCGGAGGCCACCTCCCAGTAGCCCTTGCCGTCGGGGGTGGCGGCGATGCCCACCACCGGGGCGTTGAGCGTCTTGTTGCCCATCGAGCCTTCGTAGGTGGCGCTCCCGAAGGAGAACACGCCGCCGTCGGAGGCCACCTCCCAGTAGCCCTGCGTGGTGACCGGAGGCGCAGGACACGCGATGAACGTCGCCACCACCGAGCCGCTCCCGCTCGTCGAGGCGGTTCCGTCGAAGGTGGCGCCCGACGGCGCCAGGTTCGATCCCCCACCCCCGCCCCCGCCGTGGAAGGAGCCCTCGTCGGCGCCTCCACCACCGCCGAACAGTACGCCTCCGCCACCGCCGGAGGCGCCCACCAGGGTCTCTCCGGCACCGCCGACCATTCCGACTCCCGCGGACCCGCTTCCCGCGCCCGTCCCGGCTGCTCCGGGCGCGCTCGCCGTCGCACCACCACCACCACTCGCCGGGTCACCGGGACCCGGGGTCCCGGTGCCGCCGGTGGCGCCGCCCGAACCTCCCGCGGTGACGAGGGAGGAACCGGGGCCCGAGTCCCCGAGCCCGCTACCACCGCCGCCCGCGGCGACGATGGTGGGTGTCAACGCCCCGTTCGCGGTGACGACCGATGCACCACCCCCGCCCCCGGCGTCGTTGCCGGTGTCACCGGAACCCCCGACGCCGCCCGATGCCGCACCGCCACTCTGGCCCGCGGTGAGCGTTGCGCCCGCGCCTCCCACCGCCACCTTGTAGCTCTCGCCGGCGGTGACAGCCAAGGTGACCTCGACCTCACCACCCAGGCCTCCTTCGGTGCCACCACCTTGGCCGCCGGTCACGTTGAAGTTGACGTCGCAGACCCCTGTCGGGACAGCAGCGGTCACCGTGGTCGACGAGTCCGAATAGGTCACGGGAGACGGAACCGACCGCGGGGCAGCCGATGCCGTACCCGTGGAGAGGGCCGATCCGGCCACCGCAAGCGCGGTCACCACTCCGATCGCGCCCATCCGAAAGAGCTTCCGACGCACGCTGACAACACGGCTCTTCGGCCACGATGATTCGGTCATTCCGATGGTCTCCTTCGCAGGGATCGTCATTGCCGGAGTGAGTAGGATATGGACAACCGGACGAACGCGCGGGGATGCCCGTGATGGCGGCACACACCGGCGAAGCGACGACGTCTCGCCGCCATCACGTTTTCTCAGTGGGGGCGGAGGGACTCGAACCCTCACTGGGGGCGTTTTAAGCGCCCTGCCTCTGCCGATTGGGCTACACCCCCGCTGCGGGCGTCTTCTCCGGTGGATCGACCTGGCGGCGATCCGCGACGTTGGGCCACCCCCGGCTACTGGTGATGGTGGCCGAGGTTCACCGCGGTTCCCGTCTCCTCCCATATAAGCCGCTCGGCCCGACGGGGGTCGTCCTCGACCCGGGCACCGGGACCGAGGACCATGGTGGGTCGCCGGGCTGCGTCGTAGGCAGGCCAGGACCCGACGGCGTCACATGAGGGGTCTCCATTGCGAGCGAACGCGATCCAAGCATGCTGCATCTGCTCGGAGAGCGACGTGGCCTCAGGGCCCGAGCCCGTGAACACCTGTATCGCCGGGTCTCCCACGGTGCCGAAGACGAAGGGGATCTCGAGCCCATGACAGGAGCCGAACATCCCGCTCAGGAAGGGTGACTCCCACGTGAAGAGGTATGAGTACGTGCTGGGTTGATACTTGGCATACGCAGTGGCGAGCGATTGGAGCGGCAGCCGGAACACGTAGTCGGTCGTGACCGCGGTCCAAAGGTCACGACCGGCCGCGGGCTCGCCCCGGGCCAATCGTGCATGGCGATACGCGTCCACGATGTCACTTCCTGCCGGCCCCACCAACCGAGCCAGCCGTTGTGCCACCCGGACGTCGTCGACTTCGGGGTCGCCCTGGTCGGCAGTAGTGAACAGCGCGCACTCGTCGCGGGTGGTGCCCACAAGGATCGGCACCGAGGCGGCCTTTCCTTCCACGATCAGGTCACCGGGAGGTCGCTCGAGGAGCACGCCGTCCACCACTGGGAGCAGCGCCATCGGCAGGCCACCGTCGGAGGGCGCCTCGACCGCCAAGCGCTGCGTTGCCGTCACCAAGCGGTCAGCCGTCACGTGGCGGAGCGTCGCCAGGGCATCGGTGGGCACACCGACATGTGCGGCCAGCCGTTCGGCGCGCTTGGTCGCCCACTGCGTGCTCGCCGTCGCCGGGGGTCCGCTCTCGATGACCGCTCGGTGGAAGAGGCCGGACGCTTCGGGCGCCGCCAAGAGCGTCGAGATGCTCATGGCCCCGGCCGACTCCCCGAACAAGGTCACGTTGCCGGGATCCCCGCCGAACCCGGCGATGTTCTCCTTCACCCAACCGAGAGCCACCAGCTGATCGCGCAGGCTCCAGTTCCCACTTCCCGCGCCGTCCTCGCTCACCAGGTCCGGATGGGCCAGGAGGCCGAGCGCACCCAGTCGGTAGTTGACGGTGACCACGACGACACCCTTGGAGGCGAGCCGGCCGCCTGCGAACAACGCGCTCGAGCCCGAACCGGTCGTGAAGCCACCGCCGTGCAGCCACACCAGGACGGGCCGGCATCCGTCGTCGAGCCCCGGGGTCCAGACATTGAGGTTCAGGCAGTCCTCGTCGGACGCGATGGGATCGTGGGGGAAGCTGAAACCCGGAACAGGCGGGGTCTGCGGCGCGATCGGCCCCCACGACGACGCCACCCGGGTCCCGGTCCAGGTGGCCGGGGCCTGAGCCGCCCGCCACCGGCCCTCCGGCCCGGTCACCTGGGCGTAGGGAACCCCGCGGAACACCCAGATACCGGCCTCGAGCACCCCCCGGAGCACTCCGGCCGTCGTGCGGGTCACGCCCTCCACGATCCTCCCCCACGCCTGAGCGGCCCCTGGTCAGTGCCCAGCCCCGTATGGGCAAGGTAGAGGCCCCCTCCGGGGAGGTCAAGGAATGGGGTCCGCCCCTTCCGCAGGGACCCCGTCGTGGCTACTGTGGACAAAGTGACTGTTGTGACTGGTCTGTTCCGTCGCGCCCGGAAACCGGTCATCGCCCGCCGGGTGGTCGTGGCGATGTCTGCGATCGTCGTGACCGGTTCCGTGGCGGTGACACCGGCGGCGGCCTCCCCGGGCGCTTCCCCGGGTCCGACCGCCCCGGGCGACGCCGGCAGCTCGGGCAGCGCCATCGACACCACCCAGGCCCAGGTCGACGCGATCGAGGCGGAGTTCGCCGTGCAGCAACAGACCTTGTCGCAGCTGTCCGAGCAATACGACCAGGCCACCGTCCATCTCGGGCAGATCAACGCGCAACTGGCGGCCACGGACGCGCAGCTCTCGGTGGCACGTCAGAAACACGCCGCGGCCCGTCACGCGCTGCAGGTGGCCGCGGTGAACGCCTACATCTTCGACACCCCTTCCGACGAGCTCGGCTCGGTCTTCTCGACGCCGACGGGCTCGAACGCGCTCCACGACGAATACCAGCAGACCGCGCTGGGCAACATCGACGCTGCCGTGCTTCAGCTCCAGGCCAGTGAGCGACAACTCAGTGCGACCGAGGCCACCCTGCGGGCGCAGCAGCAACAGGCCACAGGGGCCTCGGCACAGGTCGGGACCGAACACCAGGCGGCTCAGACGACCGCCGCCGCCACGGAAGCGACGCTCACCCAGGTGAAGGGGCAACTGGCGCAACTGGTGGCGCAGCGTGCCGCCCAGCAAGCCGAGGCCGCCGCCGCGGCCGCCAATGCGGCCGCCAGCGAG
>JARLGQ010000359.1 GCA_031292675.1 Acidimicrobiales bacterium | reverse complement strand
CGAGCCGGCCGGGTCACCCCGACCGCTGGTGCGCTCTTGCCGCACCGTTTCACCCTTGCCTGTGCGGACTTGCGCCCGCCATCGGCGGTCTGCTCTCTGTTGCACTTTCCTTCGGGTCACCCCGACTGGCTGTTAGCCAGCACCCTGCCCTGTGGAGCCCCGACCTTCCTCGCCACGGTCCCCGTCCGAGGACGGACCCGTGGCGCGGCCACCCGGCCGACTCACCGTCCCGATCAGTCTGTCAGGTCGGGAGCCCCTGAGAGCATGCCGGGTGCACGGCGTGGGGGTGCCGTCCGCGACCATCCCCTCGATAGGGTTGGCGTCATGGACCCGCAGTCCGGCCGGCTCGCCCTCGAGGAGCAGCCCGAGGCGTTGTCGATCGCCGCCCTGTACCGCCAGGTGCAGGCCGCCATCACGGCTTCTTTCCCCCGCGGCTACCTGCCGTGGGTGAGAGGAGAGATCCAGAGCATCTCCGACCGCACCGGGCACTGCTACATGGAGCTGGTCGACCCGGACGTGGCGCGAGGCCGGGACACTCCGGTGCTGAAGGTCAACTGTTGGGGGAGGACCTGGGGCCCGCTCAAGGCGACACTCGGACAACAAGGAGTCGTGCTCGAGCCCGGCATGGTGGTGTCGCTGCGTGGGCGCGTGGAGTTCTACCCCCCGAAGGGCCAGGTCAATTTCATCGCCTCCGACGTCGACGTGACCGCGCTGCTAGGCCGACTGGCGGCCCGGCGGGCCGCCCTTCTCCACGCGCTCGGGAGCGAGGGTCTCCTGGATCGCAACCGGGAGCTCGAGGTGCCCCTGGTGCCGTTGCGCGTCGGGCTGGTGGCGAGCCCGGGATCCGAAGGATGCAACGACTTCATGGGCCGGCTGCAGGGGTCGCAGCTCGCCTTTGTCGTCACCCTGTTCCGGGCCAATGTCCAGGGATCTGGCGCCCCGGCCTCGATCGCCAGGGCGCTCGGCGCGCTTTCGGGCTCCGACTTCGACGTCGCCGTCCTCGTGCGGGGCGGTGGTTCTCGGGGAGATCTGGCCGCTTTCGACGCCGAGCCCGTCGCCCGGGCCATCGCCGCCCTGCCGGTCCCCCTGTGGACGGGGATCGGGCACACCGGCGATCAGTCCGTCGCCGACATCGTCGCCAACCGCGCCTTTGTGACGCCCACCGCGTGTGGTCAGGAGCTGGTCGGGCAGGTGCGGCAGTGGTGGGAGTCGGTCGTGCGCTCCGGCGTCCGCGTCGGGCGGGGTGCGGTCGATGCGCTGCAGGATGCCGCCACGCGGCACGCCGCGGCTCGCAGCCGTCTGAGCAGTGCCACCCGCAACCAGCTGTCACGGCACGCGGAGCGGCTCGACCGCCGGGTGGCACAGATCGCAGGCCAGGCCCGCCGTCAGCTCGACTTCGCCGGCACCTCGGTCGAGCGACGCGCCGGCCTCATCGGGCCGCGTGCGCTGGGTGCCGTCGACCGCCAACAGGACAGGGCCGCCACGTGGAGACGTTTGCTGGCCGCCTATGACATCGAGCGCCAGCTCGAACGGGGGTACACCATCACGCTGGGCCCCGACGGCGCCGTGCTTCGCTCGGTCGCCGACCTTCGGGCCGGGTCGAAGATCTTCACGAGGTTCGCGGACGGGGGGGCGAGCTCGACTGTGGACGCAACCGATCATCGATCGACGACCGAGGGACAGACATGAACGCAGCAGGGCGCGACGAGCCCACCCCCGACCCCGACGACCCGGTAGCGGAGCTCAGCTACATGGCCGCCAGTCGCGAGCTCGACGGCATCGTCGAGTTCTTCGAGAGGAGCGAGGTCGACGTCGACCAGCTGGTGGCGCGACTGGAACGGGCGACGGCCATCGTCGACGAGCTCGACAGGCGCATCCGGCGCACGCGCGCCCAGGTCGAAGAGCTCGTGCCCAAGCTCGAGGCGGTGGGCCGCACCCAATCGGACACGACCCCCGAGTACGAGGAAGATGCTCCCGGCGCGGGCGACGATGCCGACGACGACGCATCGGTGGTCCCCGGGGACACGGGGGAGTCAGACCGAGACACCCCTCCGTTCTGAGCGCTTCAAGGGGCTCAGGAGGGAGTCAACGTCACCGGGAGACGGGCCAGACCCCGAAGGGTGATCGTGTCGCGGTGGGTGATGCCGCCGTCTCCGAGCTCCACCTCTTCGAAGCGTGTCAGCAGGCGGCCGAAGCACACCTGTCCCTCGAGTCGGGCCAGAGCCGCCCCCAGGCAGTAGTGGATCCCGCTCCCGAAGCTCAACGGAGCGCCTTCGTCGCGGCCCAGGTCGAGGACGTCGGGGTGGCGGAATCGTCGTGGGTCGCGGTTGGCGGCACCGAGCAGCGTCATGACCTGTTCCCCGGGTGCGATGTCCTGTCCCGCCACCACCGTGGCGCGCAGTGCCACGCGGCCGTCGAGCTGAACCGGGCTGTCCCAGCGGAGCAGCTCCTCCACCGCACGCTGCACGGAGCCGGGGTCCTGGGCCGACGACCGCAGGCGCGCCAGCTGCTCGGGATGGCTGAGCAAGGCGAACAGGCCGTTGCCGATGAGGTTGGTGGTGGTCTCGAAGCCCGCCGCGAAGAGCAGGATGGCGGTGGAGATCACCTCGTCCTCGGTGAGCCGGTCCGAACCGTCGGAGACCGCGACGAGCTCCGACAGGAGGTCGTCGGCCGGATGCCTCCGCCGGTCGCCGACGAGATCGGCAAAGTACTGCTCCATCGAGAGCCGCGCCGCTCGGGCCGCTCGCAGCTCCTCGAGGTCCGACATGGGCTCGAGGATGGCGGTGGCCGCACGGACCAGGGCCTGGAATTGAGCACGGTCCTCCACGGGGACGCCCAGGAGCTCGCCGATCACCGCCACCGGGAGGGGGAAGGCGAGCTCGCGCATCACGTCGACGCTGCGGCCCCCGTCGGCGAGCTCGGCCATGGTGTCGAGGAGCCCGTCGCATAGGGCCGCGACGTGAGGACGCAGCGACTCGACCGTGTTGGGTGTGAAGGCGCGGGCCACGAGCCCGCGCAGGCGCGTGTGGTCGGGGGGATTGAGGGTGAGCATCGATTGCCGTCGCTGGAAGAACTCGAAGAAGTCCTCGGCCTCCTCGGCCGGGACACCCCATCGCGCCAGCCGTGCGCGAGCGGTTGCGTCCTGGTCGGGTCCCTTGCCGAATTGGGGCGCTCGTAGGACCTGCTGGCAGTCGGCGAAGCGGGTGAGGACCCAGTTGCCCATCGCAGAGCAGAACACCGGTGCGTGCTCCCGCATGCGGGCGTAGTGGGGATAGGGGTCGGCGCGGCCCCCGGGCGTGCCGAGCACGGCGACAAGCTCGGCATCGGGGTCGATCAACCCGACGGTCGGTGTCGACATCGGGTCGGGTGCGACGGTTCCCGTCATCGGTCAGTGGATCCCGCGCTCACGATCACGCCAGTAGGGCTCACGCAGCTCTCGCTTCAGCACCTTGCCCGAGGGGTTCCTGGGGAGGATGGTGACGAAGTCGACCGACGTCGGGCACTTGTAATGGGCCAGCCGCCGGCGGCAGAAGGCGATGATCGACGCTGCGTCCAAGTCCGCATCGGGCCCGGGCACCACGACGGCCTTCACGGTCTCACCCCATTTGTCGTCGGGGACCCCGATGACCGCGGCGTCGGCCACGCCGGCGATGGTGAGCAGCACGTTCTCGATCTCCGCCGGGTAGACGTTCTCCCCACCCGAGACCACCATGTCTTTGATGCGGTCGTGGAGGAACAGGAAGCCGTCTTCGTCGAGGTAGCCGGCGTCTCCCGTTCGCAACCACCCGTCGTCGACGATGGTGCGCGCCGTCTCGTCGGGTTTGTCCCAGTAGCCGAGCATGTTGAACCCCGAGCGGGTGTGCACTTCGCCCACCGAGCCCCGGGGCGCGTCGGCTCCGGTGTCGGGATCCACGATCCGCAGCTCCACCCCGGGGAGGGGCTTCCCCGCGGCGCGCAGGAGGTGTCGCCGCGGGCCCCGGGGGTCGTGGTCCTCGTGCTCGAGCAGGACGATCGCCCCGGAGGTCTCGGTCATCCCGTACACCTGCGCGAAGCGGCATCCGAATGCGTCCAGGCATCGGACCAGGACGTCCTCGGCGATGGGTGAGGCTCCGTAGAAGATCGTGTCGAGGCTCGACATGTCGGTTTCGGCGATGGCCGGAGTCGCCGACAGCGCCATCAGGACGGCGGGCACGAGAAAGGCGTGGGTGATCCGCTCGGCGGCCACCAGCCGGAGGAGCTCGATGGGGTCCACGTCCCTCAAGATCACCGAGATCCCTCCGCACGACATCCCGCTGAGCGCCCAGCCCGACCCGCCGATGTGGAACAAGGGCATTGCCACCAGGCTCACGGTGTGCTCGTCGATGCCGAAGGCCTGCTTGGCGGCCAGCTCCAGCATGATCTCCACGTTGCGGTTCCCGAGCATCACACCCTTGGGCACTCCGGTCGTGCCCGACGTGTAGAGCTGCATGGAGACGTCGTCAGGGTCACCTTGGTGCCCGGGGTCGCCACCGGGGTGGTCTGCGAGCCAGTCCTCGTAGCCGACCCGGCGGGCGAGGTCCGAGGCGCCTCCGAGCTCCGCGTGGGCCTTGGGGTCTCCGAGGACCACGACGCGCGACACCCACGGCAACCCGCTCTCCATGGCCGCCAGGTGCGGCACGAACTCCGGGTGGACGACGAGCACCTTGGCCCGGGCGTCGTCGATCACCGCCGCCATCTCGGGGGGAGCGAGGCGCCAGTTGACGGCCACGTTGACGGCGCCACCCAGAGCACCGCCGAAGAGGACCTCGAAGTATTCGAGCCCATTGCGATCGAGGAAGGCCACTCTGTCGCCGATCCCGACGCCGTCGGCCCGCAACGCGTGTCCGACGCGACAGGCGCGGTCGTGGTGCCGGGCCCAGGTGACCGTGGTGCCCTGGAACCGGAACATCGGTTCGTCGCCGTGGTCGACGACGTTGGCACGCAACATCCCCGCCACGCTCGAACGCCGCATCGACTCCCCCTCGCACTGGCCGCGGGTGGCGCCGCAGGCCCCGCACACTGTAGGTCGTCCCCGCGCCGAACCGTCGCCCGTGGGGTGGCGGGGTCGGGGGTCGTGGGGAGCGGGATGGTGGGTGGTGGCTCGATCCTGGCCACCTCCGTTGGACCGGGGACCGAGGGCCGGGGGTGCCGGCCGGGGTCGAGCACGACCGTCGGGTGTTCCCCCCACGCGGCACCCCCTACCATCAGGTCATGGCCGACGACCGCCTCTACTTCCGCCAGCTCCTGTCGGGCCGGGACTTCGCCGCCGACGACCCCGTGGCGAGCCAGATGGTGAACTTCTGTTATCTGATCGGCGACCGGCGATCAGGCGAGGCGGTCATCGTGGACCCCGCCTATGACGTGGGGGGACTCCTCGGCATCCTGGCCGCCGACGGCATGCGCTGTGTCGGGGTGCTCGCCACCCACTTCCACGCCGACCACGTGGGCGGCGACCTGATGGGGTACCGGATCGAGGGGGTCACGAGTCTCCTCGAGGACGTCCAGGTCCCCGTGCACGTGCAGCGGGCCGAGGCCCCGTGGGTGATGCGCTCCACCGGAGTGTCGGGCGACGAGCTCGTCGAGCATTCCAGCGGCGACGTCGTGACCGTCGGCGACGTCGACATCGAGCTCGTCCACACCCCCGGACACACCCCGGGAAGCCAGTGCTTCTCGGTCGACAACCGTCTGGTGTCGGGAGACACGCTGTTCCTCGACGGCTGCGGGCGCACGGACCTTCCCGGTGGCGACCCCGAGCAGATGTACGAGTCACTCACCACGCGCCTAGCGCGCTTCGGTGACGACACCGTGTTGTACCCGGGCCACCTCTACTCGCCCGAGCCCTCGGCCAGCCTCGGCGAGACGCGCCAGCGAAATTACGTCTTCCGGCTTCGCAACCCCGAGCAGTGGATGAGGATGTTCGGGTCCTGAGCCGGTGTCGGGAGCCCATGCACCGCGCCGCTAGGGTCTCCTCCGCCCATGGTGCTTGACCCGAGCTCCACCATCGCCGTCGTCGGCGGGTCCCTGGCCGGTCTGCGGGCCGCCGAGACGCTGCGCGCCGAAGGGCACACCGGCACGGTGGCGCTTATCGGCGCCGAGCCCCACCTGCCTTACGACCGCCCCCCGCTCTCGAAGCAATTCCTGGCCGGCACGTGGGGACTCGACCGCGTGCTGCTGCGGCCTGCGGAGAAGATCGCTGCCCTCGGCCTCGACCTGCGGCTGGGACACAGCGCGGGTGCGCTCGACGTCGAGGGGCACTCGCTCGAGCTCGACGACGGCGCCACGCTGCGCTTCGACGGCCTCGTGATCGCCACCGGCGCCCACCCCCGTCGCCTGCCGGGGGCGGTGCCGCCGGCGGGCGTGCACACCCTGAGGACGTTGGAGGACTCGATCGACCTCGGACGCGCCGCGCGCGCCGACGGTGTGCGCGTGGTGGTGGTGGGGGCCGGTTTCATCGGGTCCGAGGTGGCGGCGACATGCCGGGGGCTCGGTGCACGCGTGACGGTGGTGGAGGCCCTCTCCCAACCGCTCGCCCGCGTGCTCGGCGCCGAGATGGGGGCGGCATGTGGCGCGCTCCACGCCGACCACGGTGTCGACCTCCTCACCGGGGTCGGAGTCTCCGCTCTCCGTTCCTCAGCCGGCGGTGGCGAAGTCGACGGCGTCGAGCTCGACGACGGCACGGTGGTCGAGGCCGACGTGGTGGTGGTGGGGATCGGGGTGGTGCCCACCACGGACTGGCTGGTCGGTTCGGGGCTCGAGGTGTCAGACGGTGTCGTGGCCGACGCCACGTTGCACGCCGCCGACGACATCGTGGTGGCGGGAGACGTGGCCCGCTGGTTCGACCAGGGCCTCGGTGCCCACATCAGGATCGAGCACTGGACCAATGCCGCCGATCAGGGAGTGGCCGCGGCCCGCAGCCTGGTCGCCGGTGCCGGCGACAGCGGCGCGTACGTGCCCGTCCCGTACTTCTGGTCGGACCAGTACGACGTGAAGATCCAGGTGCTCGGCCACCCCGGTCCCGAGGACGACGTCGTGGTGGTCGACGGGTCGGTGCCCGAGCGCCGTTTCGTGGCGCTCTACGGACGCGCCGGGATGCTCACCGCCGCCCTGGGCTTCAGCCGTCCCCGCCAGCTCATGGGATATCGCCCTCTTCTCGAGGCGAAGGCGAGTTTCGACGACGCCCTGGCCCACCGGCCCGCCTGAGGGCACCCGGGGCGACGAGCACCCCCGCTCGCGGCAGCTCGCTGCCCAGGACGCGCATCGACGCCAGGAGCCGGCGGTCGTCTTCGGGCGCGGGATGCCTACCTCCGTACGCGCTCGCCTCCACCACGGCCGCCAGTGCCTGCCAGGTTCCGGACCTGTCTCCGGCCAGATCGTCGATGGCGGCCGCATACTCGATAAGAGTCTCGTTGGGTCGCCGCCGTCGTCCGGCCCGCCTCCCGGCTGCCTCGATGCTCCGCCCGGCCTTGTCGGCCCACGTGCGCGGCCGGCGCCGTCGCTGCACCGTGATGAGCGTCACGACCGAGGTCGCCACCAGGACGAGCCCGATGGGAACCCACGGGAGCCGCCCGAGCAGCCGGGTTGCGTCGTGCAGCAGGGTCGACCCCGGGGACGGGTTGGCGAGGGGGACCACGGCGGTGGGGTCGAAGCTCTCCCACCCGTAGCCGGGGAACCACACCTGGACCCACGCGTGCGCGTCCTTAGCCTCCACGTCGTAGAGGTCGGTGATCGGGTTGTAGGACCCGGGCACGTATCCCACGGCCTCTCGGGCCGGGATGCCGACGGACCGGAGCATCACGGCCAGTGCGGTGGAGATCTGCTCGCAGAAGCCGGTGCGGTTCCCGAAGAGGAACTCGTCGACGGTGTCCTGTCCGGGCGCGAGCGGAGGGATGTCGGTGGAGTAGTGCGTGTGCTTGCCGATCCAGGTGATCAGGCTCTGCACCTTGTCGTAGGTGGTGGGAGCCCGGGCCGTGACGGACTCGGCCAGTGCTTGGGCCCGTGGATAGGGATGGGGGAGCTGCACGTCCAGCCTCTGGACAGATGCCGGATCGCCGTCGGGGCCCGCCGCGGCGCGTAGCTGGTCGGGCGAGGGCGTGTCCACGTACGACTGCACCGTGTAGATGGCACCAGGACCGAGCCCGATGGGGGAGACGATCGAGTCGCTGTTGGAGACGAACAGTTCGCCGGCCGGGAACCACACCTCGTGCGCCGTGTCGGCGTGGAAGACGAGGTTCGGCGACGGCTGGACGATGTAGAAGGTCTGCAGGTCGGCCTGTGCCGTCGCCGGGCCCGGCGTCGGTGCGGGGATGACGAACGGTGAATTCTCGACCAGTCGCTGCGAGCCGCGTCGTTTCGAGGGCACGTTCCAATTGGCGCCGTCCCAAGTGTCGAAGGTCTCCCCGATCCAGTACGACGGACGGTCGGTCCGGACCCGCATGACCACGGTGTCGCTCAGTCCACCGCGCAGCGCCGTGTCGAGATGATTGGCGAATCCCAGATAGCCACCCACCCGGGTGGCGCCGGCGGGGCTTCCCGGTTTGGCGAGCTGTGCCACCTTGGCGTCTCCGGCCAGAGCGCCCGGGACCGGCAGGGTGCTCCCGGACCCGGCATTGGCGGGGAAGTCGATCCTTCCCGCCACATGGGGAGCGGGCAGGATGACCAGCACGACGCCGGCGGTGACGGCGACGGCCACCAGGGAGGCGAGCACGCCGCGCGGGCGCAGGCGGCCCCCCTGGCTGGCCGAGCTCCACATGGCGAGCAGTGCCGCCAGCCCGAAGGCCAACCACACCAGGACGTAGACCCCGAAGCCGATGTCGATGGCCTGGGCCGCCGCCACGGCCATGAGGCTCGCCGAGCCGGCCAACGAGAAGGCGAGGTCGCGCCGCGCCGGGACGTCGAAGGAGTGTGCCACCTGCACCCACACGAACAGCACGGCGAGGGGGCTCTCCACGGTGCTGACGTCGTAGACAGGTTGGCCGGTCAACTGACCGAAGAACCACACGAACGCCGCCACCGCGCTCACGGCCAGGATGGGCTTGATCCAGGGCAGCGGTCGGGCCCGGGTCAGGTAGGCGAGGATCATGCCCAGGGTCACGAGGATGATCGACCCGCCTGCGACGGCCCACGACAGCTCGCCTTCCGCCCGGCACGCGGCGATTCCCGTGATCACCGCGCCCGCGCACGCCACGCGCAAGGTGATCGAGTGTTCGGGGGGCCCGGGCCGGTTGGCGCGCTTGATCGCTTCGAACACGTTCACGGCCGCACCGCGTGCCCGCCGGGCTCG
>JARLGQ010000358.1 GCA_031292675.1 Acidimicrobiales bacterium | reverse complement strand
CTTCTCGGCCTTCTGGGCTTTTTCGGCCTTCTGGGTCTTCTCGGCCTTCTGGGCTTTTCGAGCCGGCAACGTCGCGGTCTTGTCACCCGACTCCGTCGCCTTCTTCGCCTTCTTGGCGGTGCTCTTGGCTGCCTTGTCGGCCTTGCCTGCCTTGTCTGATGTGACCGTCTTGTCTGTCTTGCCTGCCTTGGCCGTCTTGCTTGCCTTGGCCGTCTTGCTTGCCTTGGCCGTCGTGCCTGCCTTGTCCGTCTTGGCCGCCTTCTTGGTCCTGGCGACGGAACGTGGCGCTGACCCTGTTCCCGCAACGTCTTCGCCGGCCGCGGCCACGGCCGCTTGGAGCCTCTCCGCCTCCGCGGAATCCGGCGCGGCTCGGCGCGGGGCGCTCCCCGTGGTCGGTTTAGTGGACTTGGCGGCCTTGGCCGCCTTGGACGAGCCCACCGCCAGCGCCGCTCTGCTCCGCACACCGCGCACCGGGCTGCGGGGGGTGAAGATCCAACCCGCGCCGGGCACGGGCTTCCCGCCGATCAGCCGGTCCGGGTCGAAGAGCCAAGGGTGATCGGCGTGGAACTCCTGGAACGAGTCGTTCGACAGGACCTGGGCACCGACGCGTTCTGCCACGCGCAGAAGGAATGCGTCCCCGCGCCCCACCGCCCCCGCCGGGGGGGAGACGAGCTCGGCGTGGGCGACCGCCTCGTCGAAGGCCTTGCGCTCGGACGGGTCGATCCGATGGCCGAAGGTGGCGTCGACCACGACGATGACCTCTGTGCCCGGGAATTCCGACTGGTACCAGCGGACGGCCTCGTCGAGCTGGGCCAGGCTCGGCACAGAGCGGCCCTCGGTCGCGATGTTCGATCCGTCGACGACGACGTAAGAGGAGGCCATGTGGGTTCCAGTCAACCATCCGGCGGGCGGAATCTGTCCGACCCTCCCTGGCGGCGCCCCGCCGGCCCCGGCGCTCACCGTAGGATGCGCCCGTGGCCGGTGACCGGGGTGGAGAGGTGGCCGAGCTGCTGCAGGTGATGATCCGCAACGCGTGTGTGAACGACGGGTCGCCCGAGTCCGGGCACGAACAGCGCAATGCGGAGGTCCTACGCGACGTGCTCGAGGGTCCCGGGCTCGACCTCGAGACCTACGAGCCCGTGCCCGGCCGCACCTCCTTGGTAGCTCGGTTCGAGGGACGCGACCGTGGCGCGCCGGCCCTGGCCCTGCTCGGCCACACCGACGTGGTCCCCGCCAACTCCGAGGACTGGCGGCACGACCCCTTCGGCGGCGACATCATCGACGGCGAGGTGTGGGGCCGGGGCGCGGTGGACATGCTGAACCTCACTGCCTCCATGGCCGTCTCTGTGAGGCACCTGGCTGACGAGGGATTCCGCCCCGAAGGAGACCTCCTGTTCATCGGCGTCGCCGACGAGGAGGCCCTCGGGACCCACGGCGCGCAGTGGCTCACCGAGCACGTCCCCGAAGACGTGCGGTGCGACTACCTCATCACCGAGGCGGGCGGGTTCCCGATGGGGAGCCCCGGCGGTGTCCGGCTGCCGGTCATCACCGGGGAGAAGGGCGCCTTCTGGTGCACGATGACGGTGCGGGGGACGCCCGGGCACGCCTCGCAGCCCCTCCGCACCGACAACGCGTTGGTGAAGGCCGCCGAGGTCGTGCGCCGCCTGGCCGAACACGAGACGCCCGCCGACATCCACGACGCCTGGCGCCGCTTCGTCGAAGGCATCGGCCTCCCCGAGGAATTCACTGCGCCGTTGCTCGATCCCGATCGCATCGGCGCCTTCTGCGACACACTTCCCGCGCTCGGCCTCGCCCGTCAGGCCCACGCGTGCACGCACACCACGATGGCCCCCACGGTCATGTCGGCGGGGAGCAAGGTCAACGTGATCCCCGACCGGGTGCACCTGCAGGTCGACATCCGTACGCTGCCCGGTTGGGACCAACCTGCGGTGGAGGCCATGATCCACGACGCCCTCGGCGACCTCGCCGGCGACGTCGAGCTGTCGTGGGACAGTGTGGACGTCGCCAGCACCTCCCCCACCGACACCCCGTTGTGGGACGCTCTCGAGCGGGTGGCGCGGCGGTCGTATCCCGACGCCCGCTGCGTCCCCTTCCTCACGGTGGGGGCCACCGACGCCCGGTTCTTCCGACGCATGGGCACCGTCGCCTATGGCTTCGGCCTCTTCAGCGAGCGATTGTCCTTCGAGCAGTACGCGGCGATGTTCCACGGCGTCGACGAGCGCGTCGACATCGCCTCGCTGGGGCTCACCGCCGAGCTCTGGGACGGGTTGGCCAGGCAGTCGCTCCGGTGATCGCGCCGGAGGCGCCCGGGTCCAGGCGCATCGAGGCGGTGCTCTTCGACCTGGGCGGTGTCATCGCCGACAGCCCCTTCGACGCCTTCGAGCGCTACGAACAGCAGCACGGGCTTCCGGCCGGGTTCATCCGCACGCTCAACGCGACGAACAATCTCGACAACGCGTGGGCCCGCCTTGAACGCAACGAGCTCGACTTCGACGCGTTCTGCGACGCCTATGCCTCGGAGGCTCGGGCCGCGAGTGGGCATGTCGACGGGCGTGCCCTGTTCGCCATGTTCTCGGGCGAGCTCCGGTCCGAGATGGTCGAGGCCGTCCGCCGCTGCGCTCGGCACTTCAGGACCGGCCTGCTGACCAACAACTTCCTCTCGCCCATGGCACGCTCTCGCGACTCGGTTCTCGGTGAGGTGCTCGCCCTGTTCGACGTCGTCGTCGAGTCCTCGGTGGTCGGGGTACGCAAGCCCGACGAGCGCTTCTACCTCATGGCCTGCGACGCGCTCGGCGTCACCCCACACCAGGCCGTGTTCCTCGACGACCTCGGGGTGAACCTGAAACCGGCCCGGGCACTGGGCATGGTCACCATCAAGGTCACCGACTCGGCGACCGCACTCGCCGAGCTCGAGGAGGTGGTCGGGATCCCGCTGCGCTGAGGCCGGGCACGCCGAGCCAGACGACAGGGCGCAGCGGATCAGCCGACGGGGCGCAGCGGATCAGACGACTGGGCGCGGCGGATCAGCCGAGGGGCTCACGAGAAGGCTCGACGCAGGAGGTCCTCCTGCTCGAGGGTGTGTAGAGCGGCGCTGCCGGTGGCGGGGCTGGCCGACTCTGCCCGGCTCACGTGGCTGAGCGTGAAGCGTTCCCGGAAGAGGCGGTGCAGCCGTCCGTGCGCGAAGGACCACGCCCCCATGTTCTCGGGCTCCTCCTGCACCCACACCACCTGATCGGCGTGCGGGTAGTTGCCGAGGACGGCCGCCAGGGCCTCCTCGGGCCAGGGATAGAGCTGTTCGATGCGCACCACGGCCACCGCGGCGGGATCGACCCCGGGAGCGGCGAGGCCCTCCCCGGCGCCGAGCAGCGCCTCGCGCCGGGGCATGGGGTCGAAGGCCACCTAGCCCGAGCACAGGAGTATCCGGCGTACGGCCCCGGGGTCGATCCGGGGCGGCACGGCGCCACCCTCTCCGGTCCCGGTCGTGGCGGGATCGTCGAGCACCTCGGTGAACGAGCCCACCGTGAGGTCGTCGAGTGGCGAACGGGACTGCCGGGCCCGCAGCAGCGACTTGGGCGTGAATACCACCAGGGGCTGGCGCCGGCCCATGCCGCGCACCTGGGAGCGCAGTAGGTGGAAGTACTGGGCGGCGGTCGTGGGCTGGGCCAGGCGCATGTTGTCGCGTGCGCACAGGGTGAGGAACCGCTCGATGCGCGCCGAGGAGTGCTCGGGACCCTGGCCCTCGTAGCCGTGGGGGAGCAACAGGACGAGGCCCGACCGTTGGCCCCACTTGTCGTCGGCGGACACGAAGAAGTTGTCGATGATGATCTGGGCGCCGTTGGCGAAGTCGCCGAACTGTGCCTCCCACGCCACCAGGGCGTCGGGAGACTCCACCGAGTAGCCGTACTCGAATCCCACCGCCGCGTACTCCGACAGCAGCGAGTCGTGCACCCCGAAATGCCCCACGCCCTCACCGTCGAGATGGGCGAGGGGAACCCACTCCTCCCCCGTGCGGTGGTCCACGAGCACGGCGTGGCGCTGGCTGAAGGTCCCCCGCCGGGTGTCCTGGCCCGAAAGGCGCACGTCGGTGCCTTCGAGCAGGACCGACCCGAGGGCCAGGGCCTCGCCGAGCGCCCAGTCCACCTCGCCACCGGCCAGCATCTGGGCCCGTTGGTCGAACTGGCGCAGCAGCTTGGGGTGCACGGTGAAGCCCGCCGGCACCGCGATGGCCGCGGCGGCCAGGCGCTCGAGCTCGTCGCGCGCCACCCCGGTGGGCACGGCGGGAACCGGGCCGGGGGGCACCGGCGGCGCCGGCAACGCCGTGGGGTGCGGTGCTGCGGTCTGCCGCGTCTCGTCCAGGGCCACCTGCAGGCGGGCCTGGAAGTCCTCGAGGGCCCGTTCCGCTTCCTCCAAGGTGATGTCACCGCGTCGCACCAGCGATTCGGTGTAGAGCTT
>JARLGQ010000357.1 GCA_031292675.1 Acidimicrobiales bacterium | reverse complement strand
CCGGGAGCTCGCGTTCGGATTTCTCGGGGCCGAACTGCGCGGTGGCCAGCGCCTTCGGGGTGCCACGTGATGGCCAGGATGTCATCGCCGGCGGACGCCACGAGCCACCCCCGATCGTTGTCTCCTGCGGGTCATCTGGCCCGAAGGGCAGGCGGACAGAACGTCGACCCTTGATCGTTCCCACTCGTCTCCCCTCACAAACGCGGGATTGGCCGGTCTCACGCTTGCGTGGCGTTGCGTGGACCGCCAAGTCGACTCCGGGCTCGGTGGTCGCCCCTCCGGCCCCACGTGGCGAGGCTGTTGTCTCGGTGCGGGCCTGTCTCGGTACGGGCCCCGGGTCGGTCCCCTCGAGATTCGTCCCGATCCACGACCCCCGACCTCCGCCATGGACTCGGGATGACGGCGGGCATGCTGCCCCCGCGAATTTGGCAGGGGGATGGGTACAATCCCGGGTAGGGCCTGGAGCACCCTTGGATCCAGCGGGGAGGCGCGATGAAGGACGGCACCTGGCGGGCGTCGGCGTCGCCACTTGCCTTGGCTAGTGGGCTCGTCATCGCCGCCGCTGCCGTTCTCGGTTTCGTGCTGGCCAAACACAGTGTCGAGAGCCAGAACCAAGCGCTCCTGAAGGACGACACCACCCAGGCAGCCGGGTACGTCTCTTCGTTGGTCTCGAGCCTCGGCTCGACTCTCGACGCCCTCGCCCCCGGGGTCACCTCGACGAAGGGCTCATCCCTCGCCTTCGAAGCACAAGCCCAGCCACTCGCCGTCGGTCCCCTCACCCTGCTGCTTGCGCACAAGGTGGGAACGCATTTCGTGGCGAGGGCTGTGGCCGGAAAGGGGTTCACCTCCGGCGAGGTGCTCAGCCCTCAGCTGAGTGCCACGCTCGAGCACGCGGGGTCGGATGTGACTGCCGGTCCCGCTCAGTACAACGGCAAGACGACGACCTTCGGCTTGGCCCTCGGCCCTCCACTGGTGCCCGCCGGGATCGCGATCTACGAGCAGGTCACCCTCGATCCCTTTGTCGCCACCACCGCCACCCAGGCAGCCCCGTTCCACGTGCTCGAGGCTGCGATCTACGCGACACGCTCGCCGAGAACGAACCAGTTGATCTTGGCCAACACCCGTGCCGTGCCGATCACGGGAGCCACGTCCGAGGTCCCTGTGCCCATCGGTGGTACGACGTGGTGGCTGGTGGCGGCGGCCAAGACCCCCTTGGCGGGTCGGTTCCCGAATGCGGCACCCTATGTCGTCTTGGCCTTCGGCCTGCTTCTGGCGCTTGCGGTCGGCAGCGTGATCGAAGTCGTGGTTCGTCGTCAGCGATACGCCAGCTCCCTCGTGGCAGAGCGGACAGCCGAGCTGTTGGCCTCTCAAGAGGCGCTCGTGCGGAGCGAGCGTTTGTCGGCAGTGGGGCAGATGACCACGGTGGTCGGACACGAATTGCGGAATCCTCTGGGAGCGGTCATGAACTACCTCTACATGCTGCGCCGATCGCTGCACGACCCTGCGGCGGCGGAACCGCACCTTGCCGTGGCCGAGCGTCAAACCGCCCGGGCGGTGAATCTCGCCCAGGACCTGACTGCGTACATGCGCGAGAACGAGCCGGAGCTTGCGCCCCTCGAGCTGCGCGATGTGCTCGACGACGTCCTCGAGGCGACGCCGATGCCCCCCAACGTCGAGGTGGTCTTGGACGTGGATTCGGTCGCCCTGGCCGCCGACCCCAAACAGCTGGCTCAGATCCTCACGAACCTCATCGACAACGCCTATCAGGCGATGCCCGGCGGGGGCTCGTTGCGTATCGCCGCCCAAACCGACACCGACGCCGTCATCATCACGGTCGAGGACAGCGGAGGAGGGATCGACCAGACATTGGCGGATCGGTTCTTCGAGCCGTTCTTCACAACCCGATCGGATGGCACAGGTCTCGGCCTGGCGATCGTCAGGCGTCTGACCGAGGGGCACGGGGGACACATCGCCATCGAGAACGGGCCATCGGGCGGAGCCATCGTGACGCTGCGCCTGCCGACCGAACCGTCAAAAGAGCTGGCATGGCACTAGACACGCACCCTCTGGTTTTGGTGGCCTACGCTCCTGAGAAGCGGGCCACGATGAGCGAGCACGAGAACCGGGACGGCGCAGGGGTAGCTCCGACGAAGGTCCTATCGTCGGCTCGGCCCCACCCCGGTGGCTCACCGGAAGGCGAAAGGGATCGTGCTACCGGGGATGACGCGGTCATTGCACATCCGGTCCCCAGCCAGATGAGTGCCGACGTGCTGGTCGTCGACGACGACGCCGATGTCCGTTGGACCGTTGCCGAAGTCCTGCGATCAGCCGGGTTCAGTGTCGCCGAGGCCGAGGACGGCGAGATCGCCCTGGGTCTGCTGAACACCCACCGCTACCGGATGGTCCTTCTCGATCTCCGGATGCCGAACCGCGATGGCGTGTCGCTCATCGAGGCCGTGGCGGACGTGCCCCCGGTTGTGGTGCACTCGGCCTATTCGCTCGACGCTGCCGAGCGCCAGCGCCTGGGCGACAAGGTGGTGGACTACTTGCACAAACCCGTGTCGCCTCAGAAGCTTCTCAAAGCCGTCCTCGCCGTGCTCGGTGCCGGGTCCGGAACCTGAGGGGTTGGATTCCCAGGTGTTTCCAAGCCTGGAGCCCGGTGCGCTCAGCACCGGGGAGCAAGGCGAGACGGCGTGTTCGAGCCATCGCGCCGTTGTCGACCGGCCGTCGTCTTCACCCCCACGGCTATCATCGGGCCCGTGACCGAGGGTGCGGCCGGGGGCGAGACGAGCAAACCCGACGGGCTGCGCGTGCTCATCGTCGATGACCACGAGGTCCTGCGGGCCGGAACCCGACAGGTGCTCGAGGCGTTCGACGACATCGACGTCGTGGGTGAGGCCGATGACGGGGCGGCCGCCATCGCCATGATCGACGGCCTGTGCCCCAACGTGGTCCTCATCGACGTTCGGCTCCCGGATCAGAGCGGCATCGACGTTGCCCGTCAGTTGGGCCTCACCCATCCAGATGTCCGCGTGGTGATCCTCTCCGCCTACGACGACGACGCCCTTGTCCGCGCCGCACTCGACGCCGGGGCCAAGGGATACCTCTTGAAGACCATGGCGCGCGAGGAGCTGGTCGGCGCCGTGCGGGCTGCCGGCCAGGGAACCACGGTCCTCGACCCCACGTTGTCGTCTCGACTGGCCGGAGCGCAGGGCTCCCGCAGCGCCAACAATGGGCCCCGCCTGACCTGGCGCGAGCGGGAAACGGTCGAACTCGTCGCCGAAGGGCTCTCCAACAAGGCGATCGCAGCGCGTCTGGGAGTCAGTGCCCGGACGGTCGAGGGCCACCTGAACCACGTCTTCGTCAAGCTCGGTGTGGAATCGCGCACCGAGCTGGTTCGCTACGTCCTGACCAACGGCCTGATCTCGACGACGCCGTCGAGCGAGCTCGAGCCCTAGCGGGGTAGCGGGTCGGGACCCGGGTCGGGGCCGGTCACCCGCCTGCGACCCGAGCTGTCGATGCCGGTGTCGGTGCCGCGCCTGGGGCACACTCCGGGCACCCGCGCAAGAAGGTCAAACCGCAGGAGCGGAAGATCCGGTGGCGCTCGTAGCTGAGGTCACCGCAGAATCGACCTGCCAGCTCCTCCGAACACAACACGGGAGTCCCGTCCTTGTGGAGCACGAGGCTTCCCCTGCAGACCTTCATTCCTGCATGACCCCCAGTCGGTGGGTGTGGTGTCGGTGGGTTGGTCCGGTGGCGGGTGCCGATCGGCGCTGAGGGGTGAGACATGGGCAGCACGCCTACGCCGGCCGCCGCCCATGCCCCACCTTCTCGGTGGTGTGGAGCTACCACCCCATGCTCCGGGAAGTCCACGACACGAAGGGAGCTGCTCCGCGTCGCCCTTATCCCTGAATGGGTGGCCCTGTCAGCGTGGGATGCGGGGTTCCCGGGCCACCCCAAGGCACGGTACGCCTGTCCGACGGCGCGCCACCAGCGGGATTCCACCTGGGCTGATCAGGGAATTCCACCTATTGAGCCCCGGGAAGCGATGGCGCCCGGTCTCAGGGCCGGCGACGGCCGGGCCCCTGGGGGGCGTCAGGCGGGCCGTCCCCCGGGGCACCAGGCGTTGTCCGGTACCCCCGCGCAGGGGTTGGGCATCGACGGCAGGTCGGAGGGCAAGGGGTGCATGACCACCCCCGTCGACGCGGGGTACCGGGACCCCGGAGGGCACTTCCCGAAGCCGGTGTCGCACAACACCTGGGCGAGGAGGCTGCCCCCCGAGTCCTGCGCGGCCTTGGTCCCGTCACAGGTTGGCTGGGCCTGCTCGAGACCCGGCGGCGCGCTCCCCACCGGCGCGGTGTTCCCGGCGAAGCAGTTCCGGGGACCGTTCCCGTTGATCACGATCTGGCCGAAGTCGGCGTTGGACGGGTTCCCGAAGTACGCGTCGTGGGTGAAGGTGTTGTCGAGGAGCGCGTCACCTTTGGGGTCCAGGACACAGCCGAACCCCGTCAGTTCGGCACCGCCGGCTCCGGCGCAGGTCTGGCCGAGCACCGGTGGATTGCTGTCGGGGTAGGGCACGAACAGGACCCCCCATGCACCGTTGTCGGAGAAGGTGTTGTCCATCACCGTGTCGTTGGTGCCGCCCGAGATGGTCATGCCCGTCCCGGTGGGGCCCGCGCTGGCGCTGCCGGCCTGGGGCACGTCGGGGTTGTTGTTGTCGTGGACCGAGTTGTGCTCGAAGACCCAGCACGAGTGGGTGTGGGTGATGGCGCTCGTGGCCCGGTCCGGGCAGGCGCCGTCTTGTGGGGCGGGGGCGTCCCCGTCGACCTGCGTGTTGGTGTCGACCCCGTCCTTGTTGTTGTCGAACTGGGAGTTCTCGATCACGACGGCCCCTCCGGAGTTCGTGCCCGAGTAGCCCAGGGCGCTGTACTCCATCCACGCGTGGTCGACGGTCGTGTCGCACACCTGGCGGCATGCCCCTACGTACATGCCCGAGTCGTCGAAGTTGCTGGCGTAGATCTGGTCCCACGACCCGGGGCCCCGGGTGTTGGAGGAGAAGATCCCGTACTGCGAGGCGGTGGCTTGGCCCCCGTAATACGTCGAAGTGGCGGTGAGGTACCGGCCCGTGTACCCGTGCTGGCCGATGAGCCCCGAACCATCCCCGCCGTTCCACCAGATCTGGTTCCCGGCGTCCCCCGCGCCACTGAGGAAATTGCACGCCGTGAGGTTCTCGATGCTCACGTCGTCCGCCTTCCAGACGACGATGCCGTTGCGCCCCGCGGCCTTGCCGTTCGAACCGACCACACCGGGGCTCTGCTCGGACGGGTCAGCGCCGCACGGTGCAGGCGAGCCCGCCTTGGTGCCGTCCACGATGACGGTGCTCCGGTCCATGCCCCGCAGGTGGATGTCCGATCTCGTGATGAGCACGGCCCCGAAGTCGCCGTGGTCGACATCGGTGGGAGGGTTGGCTTCGTCGTCGGCCTCGTGATAGTCGCCCGGCGCCACGAGGATCCAGTCCCCGGGCCGGGCGGCGTCGACGGCCGCCTGGATCGTGCGGTACGCGCCGCGGTGTCCTGCCAAGGTGCCCACCAGCAGCACGTGGGCCCCGGCCGAGCCGGCGGTGCCCGGCCCCGCGGTCGGGCCCGTTCCCGAGCTGCACGCCGCCAGGGTCGCTCCCAGCAGGCCGGCGGCGACGACCGCCGCCGTCCGCGGGCGACGCCACCGAGGTCTCTCGCCCATGTCACCCACCCCCGACCCGGCCGCGGACTTCGGGCCGTGCGCGGCGACCGCCGCGGCGAGCGGAGAATTTAGCAACCGGCCGTGCACGACGGCAGGGCCATGCACACCGCAGGGCCATGCACAGCGGCAGGGCGTGCGCACCGGCGCCCGCATTCCCGTCGGCGCGGTGGTACGCGCCGGGCCTGGGACTGGCATCGCACCCACCCTCGGGCCGTAGTCTCGACCGGTCGCAAGGTGCGAGGCCGGCGAGGGGAGCACGAGGATGGACGGGGCGCCGCAACCACTGCAGGGGGCCAAGGTCGTGGTCACGGGGGTCACCGGCCAGGTGGCCGAGCCCCTGGCGTGCGCCCTGGCCCGCGACAACGAGGTCTACGGGGCCGCCCGTTTCCACGACCCCGACGCCCGCCGGCGCCTGGAGTCCGCCGGGGTGCGCTGCGTCGCCTTCGACCTGTCGGCGGGGGAGCCCTCGGAGCTTCCCGCCGATGCCGACTACGTGCTGAACTTCGCCGTCGCCAAGACCAACGACTGGGACGTCGACCTGCAGGCCAACTGCGGCGGCGTGGCGTGGCTCATGGAGCACCATCGAGAGGCGCGCGCCTTCCTGCACTGCTCGTCGACGGCGGTGTACAAGCCCATGGGCCACCACGTCTTCGCCGAGACCGACCCGCTCGGCGACAACCACGGCGTGTGGCGGTTCCTGCGGACCTACAGCATCTGCAAGATCGCGGCCGAGGCCACGGCGCGGTGGGCGGCGCGACGCTTCGAGCTCCCGACCACGATCGTCCGCCTGTCGGTCCCCTACGGTGACGGTGGCGGCTGGCCCGCCGTGCACCTGCACATGATGATCAACGGGTCGGCCATCCCGGTCCACGTCGACGCCCCCAGCGTCTACCACCCTCTGCACGAGCGCGACATCGCCCGCATGGTGCCTGCGTTCCTCGATGCGGCGTCGGTGCCGGCCACCGTCGTCAACTGGGGAGGGGACGCCGCGGTGAGCATCGAGGAGTGGTGCACGTACCTCGGCGAGCTCACCGGGATCGAGGCGCGCTTCGAGCCGACGGAGCACACCATCGACAGCGTGCAGCTCGATCTCACTCGTATGCACGAGATCGCCGGCCGCAGCGCCGTCGACTGGAAGGACGGCATGCGGCAGATGGTGGCGGCCCGCCACGGCGAGCTGCTGAAGGGTTGAGGCGGGCGGGGCTCGTCCCGGGGGTTCAGGCGCGCCATGGGCCACGTCGCGGGCCGCGCGCCGGGCCCGGGCGGTCGGGGTCGACGGGGGTCCTGCGCGCCACCAGCCATCCCGCCGCCACGAGGAGCCCCGAGAGCACGAGCACGGCGAGGTCGCCGGTCCGTTCGTAGATGGTGCGGCCCCTGCGCAGCTCCACGTCCCGGACGATGACGGCGCGAACCGCCAGGTGGGTGCGCGCCAGGACCCGGCCGCGGTGGTCGACCACGGCACTGAACCCCGTCGGGGCCGCCTGGACCACGTCCCGCCCCTCGGAGACGGCTTGGATCCTGGACGCCGCGATCTCCTGGGTCGGCACCTGGCTCGTGAGGTAGGAGGAGGTGTTGGTGGGGACGACGAGGAGCTGCGCGCCGGCACGCGTCGCCACCCACCCGCGTTGCGCGTAGAAGACCTCGTACGACACGAGCACGCCGAGCGGGCCGGCGGGAGTGTGCAGGTCGCCGTTCCCGTGCCCGGGGATGGCGTCGAGAGGGACGTTCGAGAGATCGGCCAGGTGCTTGAAGAACCCCCGGTAGGGGATGTACTCCCCGAAGGGCACGCGGTGGACCTTCTCGAAGCGGGCCACCAGTCTTCCGGCGGGGGAGAAGGCGATGACCTCGTTGCGGAAGCTCTGGGACGAGACCGTCTCGGTGACCCCCACCACCAGCGTGGCGTGCAAGCGGGCGGCCAGCGCCTCGAGCTGCGACTCTGCCTGGGTTCCGTCGATGCTGGTCTGGAGCGACACCACGTCCTCGGGCCACAGCACCAGCGTCGGGGGTCGGCCCCCGTCGTGTGCGGCGATCTCCTTGGTCGCCGCGTACTGGGCGGCGGTGACCGTGGCCGGGTCGACCTCGGCCTTGCGCAGACCACGGACGCCACCGCCCTGCACGGCCGCGATCCGCACGGTGCGGATGCCAGGACCTCCGTCGGGTGCCGCCGCGCCCCACACGCCGAGCCCGGCCACCGCCACCAGGGCGGCGACCGCTGCCAGGGCGGGTCGCAGCACTGCGTCCCGCCCTCGCCCGCCGCGGCCCGACCGTGCGCTCAAGCTCCTCACCGCCGTGGTCGTCACGATGGCGACGCCCCCGCCACCGAGCCAGATCAGGCCCACGAGCAGCAGCGGACCACCGAGCCGGGCCGCGCCGGCCAGGGGTCCCGACGCCTGGCCCAAAGCCACGCTCCCGATGGGCAGGCCCCCGAAGGGCCAGGTCGACCGCAGCGCCTCCCCCAGCACCATGGCGCCCGCCAGCACGGCGGTGCGCCCTCGGGCCCGGCGCGGGACCACGGCGCACGCCAGGGCGGGAGCCAGGGACTCGAGCACCATGAGCACGACGCCCCCGTAGGTGTTGAACGTCGTCACCCACCACAGGCCGGGGCCGAACAGCCCGATTCCGGCGCACCACCCTGCCAACAGGCGGGCCCGGAGGCGAAGTCCTCCGAGCCGCCACCACAGGAGGGCCGCGGCGGGGAAGGCAAGGACCCAGAAGCCCCAAGGGGGGAGCGAAAGGGCGAGCCCGACGCCTGCCAGCACCGACGGGACCACGACGCGGCCCCTCCGGTTCTGTGGTCCGCGGCGGTGGCGCGGGCCCCCTTGGCCCGGCTCGGTGTCGCTCACCGAGTCCGTTGTCCGGCCGAAGCGGGGCGCCGGAGCACCGCGTCGGCGGCTCGCCGGCCGCTGGCGATGCACGCAGGAATGCCCACGCCCCGGTACGCCGCGCCCGCCAGTGCCGCCCCCGGCAACCGGGCCATGGCCTCTTCGATCGCCGCCACCCGTTCGACGTGGCCCACCGCGTACTGGGGGAACGCCCCGACCCAGCGGGTCACCACCGCCTGGGTCGGGGCGCCGTGCAAGGCCATCATGGGCCCGAGCTCGTCGAGGACGCGCCGGAGGATCTCGTCGTCGGACAGGCTTGCGGGGCGATCGTCACCGCTGCGCCCCGTCGAGGCCCGCAGCAAGACGTCACCGGGGCGGCGGAGCTCGGGCCATTTCGAGCTGAGCCACGTGCACGCCGTGACCAGGTGCCCGCCACCGGCGGGCACGAGGAAGCCGGTCCCCTCGAGAGGCCGGCCGACGCCGTGCTCGGGAACCTGCAGGGTGACGAGGGTGACGTCCGCGTAGTCGATGGCCGCCACCATCGACGCGACGGAGTGGTCCACCGCACCGAGCAGGTGGGCCGCCGGCCCCGCCGGGGTGGCGATGACGACGGCGTCGGCCTCGACCGCGCCCTGGGGGGTGTGCAGGGCCCAGCGCGTCCCGCAGTCTCCCCGGCGCGAGGCTTCAGCGTCCGCCGGCCGGAGCTCGAGATGCTCCACCGGTGTCTGCAGGCGCACCTCGACCCGCCGCGTACCCAGCGCTCGGGCCAGCTCCTCCACGAGGCGTGACAACCCGCCGCGCACGGAATGGAAGACCGGGGCCCCGCCGTCGCCGGTGGGGACGTGTCCCGGCACAGCGGGCGCCGACGCCGGGGCCGCACTCCGCAGGGCGCGCATGAGGCTGCCCCCGGTGGAGTCGGCGTCGAGCAGCGCCGGGAACACCGCGGCGGTGCTCATCCGGCGCGTGTCCCCGGCGTGGATACCCCCGATGAGCGGATCGACCAGTCGCGCCGTCACCTCGAGTCCGAGGTGTCGCCGGGTGATCTCGGCCACGGGTCGATCGGGCCCGCCGCGGTCCCCGGCGCGCCGCCGCGGCCTTGCCAGGAGGTCGAGGGCGGCGCGCGCCGTGCCCCGGGGCGAGACGATGCCCGACCGGGCCAGGGGTCCCAAGCGGGTGGGCACGCCCAGTGCCAGCCCGCCCGGGAGCGGGCGCAGTTGCCCACGCGCCCACACGTAGGCCGTGCGGCTTCCGGGCGCCACCAGCTCGTCTCCGAGTCCGAGCTCCCGGCACAGCTCCACGGCCTCGGGACGGCGGGCGAGGAAGGCGTCGGGCCCGAGGTCCACGTCGCGCCCACCGACCGTCGCGGTGCGGAGCTTGCCGCCGAGTCGCTCCTCCGCCTCGAGGACGACCACGCGGACTTCGGGCGCGGCGGAGCTCAGCGCCCACGCCGCGCTGAGGCCGGCGATGCCGCCGCCCACGACGGCGACGGTGGTGCCGGGAGCGGCGTCCGTTCCGATGGAGTGTGACGCCGCGGTCATGGTCAGGCGCGCGCCGGCTCGACCACGTCGAGCACGACGCCGGCCAGGACGTCGCAGAACGCGGGGTCCTCGTTGAGCGACGCCGTGCGCGCGAAGTCGAGGCCCGCGTCACGTGCCGCGGCACGTGCTTCGATGTCGACGTCGTAGAGGACTTCGAGATGGTCGGAAACGAAGCCCACCGGGCACACCACGACACCGGAGGCCCCGGAACGGGGCAGCTCGGCGATCACGGCGCGCACGTCGGGCTCGAGCCACGCGTCGGCGGTCCGTCCCGCGCTCTGCCACGCCACCGACCAGCGGGCGATGCCGGCTGCCTCCGAGATCGCCGCCGCCGATTCGTGCACCTGGGTCGGGTAGGGGTCGCCCGCGTCGACGAGCCGCGCCGGGATGCTGTGCGCGGTGAAGACGACCGCGGCGTCGCCCCGGGCATCGGCGCGGAGCGACATGATGGCGTCGCCCACCCGCGCCGCCAGGAGGGCGACGAGCCCCGGAGCCAGGTGCCAGTGCTGGATCATCTCGAGCTCGAGGGGACCGCCCTGGTCGGGGCCCAGCGCATCGGCCGCGGCGCGGGCCCGGCGTTCGTAGTCGCCCACGCTGGCGGCCGAGAAGTGGGGGGCGAGCACGAGCCCGACGAGCCGGCCGACGCCGGCGCGCCCCAACGCCTCCACCGCCTCGGCGATGCGCGGGGGCGCGAACTTGGCACCGGCGGCGACGCGGAATCGTCCCGGCGCCCGCCGGGTGAGGGCGCGCCGGATCCCCTCGACCTGGGCGTCGGTGCGCTCGTTGAGCGGGGAGGTCCCTCCGATGGCCAGGTAGCGCCGCTCGAGATCGGCGAGCAGCTCGGGCGGAGGCGGGCTCCCGCGGCGGATCTCGGTGTAGAACGCGGGCAGGTCGTCGAGCGAGCGGGGCGTGCCGTGCGCCATGACGAGCACGCCGACGGGCTTGACCACGCTCACCGCCGTGTCGACGCGTGTGCGGGGGAGGTCTCGTGCACGAGCTCGACGATGCGCGCCAGGACGTCGGGGTCGGTCTCGGGCAGCACGCCGTGGCCGAGGTTGAAGACGTGCCCCGTGCCGCCCCCCCGCTCCAGCACGTCGCGCGTCTGGGCCTCGACGACGTCCCACGGCGCCAGGCACGTCGTGGGGTCGAGGTTCCCCTGCAGCGCATGCCCCGGGCCCACGCGTCGCCGGGCCTCGTCGAGTGGCACCCGCCAGTCCACGCCCACGACCTCGGCACCCGCCCCGGCCATCAGGGCCAGCAGCTCACCGGTGCCGACCCCGAAGTGGATGCGTGGCACCCCCAGGTCGGCCAGGCCGGCGAAGACCTTGCTCGTGGCGGGGAGGACGGATCGCTCGTAGTCGGCGGGGGACAGCGCCCCGGCCCAGCTGTCGAAGAGCTGCACCGCGGACGCGCCTGCCAGCACCTGGGAGCGCAGGGACGCCAGCGCCATGTCGGCGAGCGCGTCGAGGAGCTGGCTCCACAGGGCCGGGTCGCCGTGCATGAGGGCCTTGGTTCGGGCGTAGACCCGGGACGGGCCCCCCTCGACCAGGTAGCTCGCCACCGTGAAGGGGGCCCCGGCGAATCCGATGAGCGGGATCCCGAGCGGGTCCAGCTCCCGGGTGGCCAGGCGCACGGCCTCGAGCACGTAGCCGGTGTCGGCCTCGGGCCCCAGGGGACGCAGCCGCGCCAGGTCGGCGCGGTGGCGGAACGGACGCTCGACCACCGGCCCCCGGCCTTGTTCGACTTCCACGCCGAATCCCACCGCGGCGACGGGCACCACGATGTCGCTGAAGAGGATGGCGGCGTCGACGCCGTAGCGGCGCACCGGTTGCAAGGTCAGCTCGGCCGCCAGCTCGGGACGCCGGATGGCGTCGAGGATGCTGCCGTCGCCCCGGGCGGCCCGGTACTCGGGCAGGGAGCGTCCCGCCTGGCGCATGAACCACACCGGGACCCTGTCCGTCGGCTGGCACCGGCAGGCTCGCACGAACGCCGAGTCGGCGACTGGCACGCAAGGGACGCTACCTGACGGTACGGGGCGCATTCCTCCAGCTCGACGGCCGATGTTGCCTCGGTGTAGCCGGACGAAAATCCCGTCCGGCGGCATGCCGACAGCGCGCGTCCGGACGATATGATCGATGGTTCACTGCGCACCGGGGTGAAGAGGGAGCGGCTGTGCCAACGCATCCTGAGCTCGAGGCGGAACAGGCCCATGTGGACCGGGCCTACGAGCGCCTCGACCATCTGCGCTCCGACACCGAGGAGCTCATCCGGTCCGTGATCGACCAGGGTCGCGGGGGGACGCACCAATTCCGCGAGGAGCGTGACGTCATCGTCCGCACGAGCCTGGCCCGGCTCGACCAGCTCGACATCGGTGAACAGGCCCTGTGCTTCGGCCGGATCGACCGGCGCGAGGACGGCGACGGGCCGCCCGGCGTCCAGGAGACCGAGAGCTTCCACATCGGGCGGCTGGGGATCTCGGGCGAGGACCTCGAGCCCCTGGTGGTCGATTGGCGGGCCCCGGTGGCCGAGCCGTTCTACCGGGCCACGGGCCGGGACCCGATGGGACTGGTCCTGCGTCGCCACCTCGCCGCCCAGGGTCGTCGGATCGTGGGGATCGAGGACGAGCGCTTCGGCTCCTCCCCGGCGGCGAACGGCTCGGTCCCCGGCACCGACCGGGCCCGCGGCACCGGCCGGGCCGACCAGGACGACCATGGCTGGGTCGACGGGGAGGGGGCCGATGGCGAGGGGGCCGAGGGCGAGCTCGAGCTCGGCGGCCCCGGCGCCCTCCTGGCCGCGCTCGAAGGGGCCCGGACCGGGGTCATGCGGGACATCGTGGCCACCATCCAACGGGAGCAGGACGAGATCATCCGCTCTCCGCTCCTGGGCGTCATGGTCGTCCAGGGCGGCCCCGGTACCGGCAAGACGGCGGTGGCCCTGCACCGTGCGGCATACCTTCTCTATACGCACCGTTTCCCGCTGGAACGCCAGGGGGTGCTGGTGATCGGGCCCAATCCCCTGTTCCTGCGCTACATCGAGCACGTCCTGCCGTCGCTGGGGGAGAGCGGGGTGACGCTGTCGACGATCGAAGGGCTAGTCCACGGCGTCCAGGCCAGGGCCGAGGACAGGTCGGGAGTGGCCCGCCTGAAAGGCGAGCCCCGCATGGCCAACGTGGTGGTCCGGGCGGTGCGCAGCCGCCAGCGTCCCCTGCGCCGGGACGCCGAGGTGCCCTTCGGCGCCACCGTGCTGCGCCTCACCGCCGAAGCCTCGGCCGGGATCGTGTCGGCGACCAGGCGCCGTCCCGGATCCCACAACGCCCGCCGCCGGTTCCTGGAGCAGCTCGTGGTGCGCAGGCTGGCCGACGAGTACCTGCGGACGTTGAACATCCACGGGGTCGCGCCCGGAGCTGGCCAGGCCTCGGGCCCGGGCCCCGAGCCCGTCTTCCCCGCCCCGCCCGGGGCTCTCCCCTTTCCGGTCCCGCCCGGGGAGCCGGCCGGGACCGGCACCGACGGCGCGCTCGGCTACCAGGGCAACGGGAACCGCAACGGCCACGGACCGGTGCCCTCCGACCTGGCCGGTGCCCCGGGACCGGCGGGAGACATCGCCGACGAGGAGAGCGGCTTCGACCTGGCTGAATTCTCCCGCCAGGTCCGCCGCCTGCCGGTGGTGGCCGAGGCGCTCGACCGCATGTGGCCCCGGCTGAGCGCCGAAGAGCTGCTGCACGATCTGTTCGGGTCGCCGCCCCTCCTGGCGCTGGCGGCCAAGAGCGTGCTCAGCCCCGCCGAGCAGCACCTGTTGGAACGCCCCCGGAGTGCGTCGCTGGCCGAGATCCCCTGGACCGTGGCCGACCTCGCCCTCATCGACGAGGCGCGCGTCCTCCTCGGCCCGCGCCGTCCCCGGAGCCAGGGTGGGGCCGACCAGGACGACGGTCCCCGTACCTACGGCCACATCGTGGTCGACGAGGCCCAGGACCTCTCCCCCATGCAGTTGCGCTCGGTGTCGCGCCGCTCGTTGTCGGGGTCCATCACCATGGTGGGGGACATCGGCCAGGCCACCGGGCCCTGGGCTCCGGCAAGCTGGGACGAGGTCACCGCCCACCTGCCGGGCCAGCGCCCGCCCCGGCTGGTGGAGCTGACCGTGAGCTACCGCACGCCGGCCGAGGTGGTCGAGGTG
>JARLGQ010000047.1 GCA_031292675.1 Acidimicrobiales bacterium | reverse complement strand
GGGCGCGGGCCCAGCTTGAGGATGCGGGTGTAGCCCCCGGGCCGGTCCGCGTAGCGGGGCCCGATCTCCTCGAAGAGCTTGTGGGTCATGTCCTTGTCCCGGATCAGCGCGACGACGTGGCGGTGCTGGGCCACGCCGCCCTTGCGCGCCGCGGTCACGCACTTCTCGGCCACCGGGCGGAGCGCCTTCGCCTTGGCCTCGGTGGTCACGATGGACTCGGCCGCGATCAGCGAGGCGACCAGGTTGCCCAACATCGCCTTCTGGTGCGCGGCGGAGCCGCCCATCCGCCGGCCGCGCCTGGGGGTTGCCTGCATGGCCGGTCAGTCCCTCGTGCGCAGCGACAGGCCGCGCTCGTCGAGGCGCTGGACCACCTCGTCGGCCGACTTCTGCCCGAAGTTGGTGATGGCGAGGAGGTCCTCCATGGTGCGCTCGACCAGCTCGCCGATCGTGTTGATCTGGGCCCGCTTGAGGCAGTTGCGGGGCCGCTCGGACAGGTCGAGCTCCTCGATGCGCAGGTCCAGGTCGGGCGAGCCGCTGGTCGTCGTGCCGACGTCGCCGGGCTCCAGGCCCTGCGGCGCATCCTCGAGGTCCGCCACGAGCGAGACCAGGTTGCGCAGCGTGGCACCGGCCGAGGCCAGGGCCTCGCGCGGCGAGATGGTCCCGTCGGTCTCGATGTCGAGCACCAGGCGGTCGTAGTTGGTCGACTGCTCCACCCGCACCGGCTCGATGTCGAAGGTGACCCGGTGCACCGGCGAGAAGATGGAGTCGATCGGGATGACACCGATCGTCGTCGAGCGCTTGTTCTTGTCGGCCGACGCGTAGCCGCGCCCCCGCTCCACCGTCACGTCGACGGCCAGGCGGCCCTTGGCGTTGATGGACGCGATGTGCAGGTCGGGGTTGAGCACCTCGACGTCGGGCGTCAGCTGCAGGTCCGCTGCGGTGGCGTCGGCCGGGCCGCGCACGTCGAGGCGCAGCGTCACCGGCTCGTCCGAGTTGACCCGGACCAGAAGGTCCTTGAGGTTCAGGATGATGTCGGTGACGTCCTCCTTGACGCCCGGGAGCGTCGTGAACTCGTGCAGTGCCTCGTCGAAGCGGAGCTGGGTCACCGCACCGCCGGGGATGGACGAGAGCAGGGTGCGGCGCAGCGAGTTGCCGAGCGTGGTGCCGAAGCCCGGGTCGAGCGGGCCGACAGCGAAGCGCTGGCGGTTGTTCTGCTCCTCGTCGAGGACTTCGACGGTCGGGCGTTGGAAGATCAGCATGGTGGGGCTCCTGTTGCTGGGGACGGGGCTACTTCGAGTAGAGCTCGACGATCAACTGCTCCTGCAGCGGCTCGTCGATGTGCTCTCGCAGCGGTGGGTTGAGGACGGCCACCGAGAAGCCGGCGTCGCCGGTCTCGAGCCAGGCCGGGATCTGGCGCTCCAGGGTGTCCATGTTCCGGCGGACGAGGAAGTTTCCCCGCGTGGCCTCGCGCAGCACGACCGTGTCGCCCTTGCGGACCCGGTAGCTCGGGATGGTGACGCGCTTGGAGTTGACCAGGACGTGGCCGTGGCGCACGAACTGGCGGGCCTGGCGGCGGCTGGCGCCCCAGCCCGCCCGGAAGACCACGTTGTCGAGGCGGAGCTCGAGGTTGCGCAGCAGGTTCTCACCGGTGATGCCGGGCTGCCGGTTGGCCTCTTCGTACATGTTGCGGAACTGCTTCTCCAGGATCCCGTAGATGCGGCGCGCCTTCTGCTTCTCGCGCAGCTGGGCCAGGTACTCGGAGCCCTGACGCATGCGGTCGCGGCCGTGCTCGCCGGGCGGGTAGGCGCGGCTGTGGCGGTCGGTGACCGCCTCGGAGACCGGGCACTTCAGCGAGTAGCAGCGTTCGCCCTTCAAGAACAGCTTGGTCCGCTCGCGCCGGCAGAGGCGGCAGACGGGACCGGTGTATCGAGCCATGGGGTGTGGTTCCTCTTCCTCTTGCGCCTAGACCCGGCGCCGCTTCTTGGGGCGGCAGCCGTTGTGCGGGATCGGGGTGACGTCCTTGATGCCGACGACCTCGATGCCGACCGCGGCGAGCGAGCGGATGGCGGTCTCCCGGCCCGAGCCGGGCCCGCGCACGAGGACGTCGACCTTGCGGACGCCGTGCTCCATGGCGCGCTTGGCGCACGCCTCGGCGGCCAGCTGGGCGGCGAAGGGGGTGGACTTGCGCGACCCCTTGAAGCCGACGTTGCCGGCCGATGCCCAGGCGAGGACGTTGCCCTCGGGATCGGCGATGGAGACGATCGTGTTGTTGAACGAGCTCTTGATGTGGGCGACGCCGTAGGCGACGTTCTTGCGCTCCTTGCGGCGGGGGCGCCGGGCGCCGGGCTTGGTGGGCTTGGCCACTACTTCTTCACCTTCTTCTTCCCGGCCACCGTCTTCTTGGGGCCCTTGCGGGTGCGGGCGTTGGTGTGCGTGCGCTGGCCGTGGACCGGCAGGCCCTTGCGGTGCCGCACGCCCTGGTAGCAGTTGATCTCCATCTTGCGCTTGATGTCCTGGGAGACGTCACGGCGCAGGTCACCCTCGACCCGGAAGTTGGTGTCGATGTAGGTGCGGAGCCTGGCGACCTCCTCGTCCGTCAGGTCGCGGACGCGAGTGGAGGGGTTCACGTCGGTCGCCTCGCAGATCTGCGACGACAGCGTCGGGCCGACGCCGTAGATGTAAGTCAACGAGATCTCGAGCCGCTTCTCACGCGGGATGTCCACCCCAGAAATTCGGGCCATGCGTCGTTCCTCTCCCTAACCCTGCCGC
>JARLGQ010000356.1 GCA_031292675.1 Acidimicrobiales bacterium | reverse complement strand
TCGAGCGTCTTGGGGTCGCCCGGGAACATGTCGCCGTACTGGGACATGAACTCCTCGAAGCTCGGGTCGAGCTCCTCGCCCGCCTCGCGCTGCTCGAGCATCTTGTTGAGGGCGTCGTAGGCGTCGCGCATGCGCGCCATCTGCTCGGGGCTCATGTTGGAGAGCGCGTCGGAGGCGCCCTCGAAGAACGTGTCGGCCATCTCGCGCCGCAGCTCCTCGACGAGCTCCTCGAAGCGCTCCCGTGCCTCGGAGGACACGAAGTCGTAGTGCTGCAGGGAGCTGATGCGGCCGGCGGGGTCGTCGGGCTGGAGATCGAGCGCCATGCGCCGCTCGGTGGCGACGTCGTCGGTGACCTCGCTGCGGCGCTGGTCCCCGGAGTTGTGCGCCTCATCCACCAGCTCGTCGATGGCGGCGCGCTCGTCCTCCTCTATCTCGTCGAGCTGGCGGCCCAGCTCGGCCATGCGGCCGTCGGGATCGCCCTCGGCCAGCATCTCGGCCCGCCGGCGGCGGAGCTGGTCCAGCAGGTCCCGCAGTCCCGGGACCTGGTCGCCGTCGGCGGTGCGGAAGCCGCTGCGCAGGAGCCGCCGCAGCGCCTCGTCGAGGTCCCCTTTTTCGAGCAGCTCGTCGGTCAGGCCGGCGAGGAGGTCGTCGGGATCGAGGTCGGCGAACTCCTGGGTGCCGTCCCATTCCGAGTAGTCGTAGCGGACGCTCACCGGACGCTCACTTGCGCCCGCGGTAGAGCGCCCGGGCGCCGGAGGCGTCCTTGTTGAGGCGCTTGGTCAGGTGCAGGCCCTCGAGGAGGAACTCCATGGCGCTGGCCATGAGGGCCGGCGACTCGGCGTCGGCGGCCTCGGGCCCGGCCAGCTTGCGGGTCGGCGGCTCGAGCTCGGGGATGTCGGCGAGGACGGCCAGGTAGGCCGACGACGGGAGGTCGTCGCCCACGTGCACCACCACCTGCTCGTGGAATGCGGCCACGATCGACTGCGGGTCGTCGAGGGTGACCCGGCGGCGGAAGACCGCGAGCGTGGCCCCCGCCACCAGCTGGGCCACCACCTCTTCCTCGTGCCCCTCCTCCATGGCCTCGACCTCGATCTTGCCCTGGGTCGACGGCACGAGCGAGGACAGGTCGCTGATGCGCGGCACCGCCACCGGCTCGCCGGTGCGCAGGGCGCGCCGCACGGCCGAGGCCACCAGCGTCTCGTAGTTGGCGATCGACAACCGAACCGAGACGCCGCTGCGCTGGTTCAGGTGCGTGCTGCGGCGGGCGAGCTGGCTGATCTCGGCCACCACCTCCTTCATGAACGGCGGCACCGAGACCGGCACGCCCGCAGTGGGCAGGTCGGCCTCGCCCTCCATGATCTTCACTTCGGTGTTCGTCTCGAACGGGTAGTGCGTCCGGATTTGCGCGCCGAAGCGGTCCTTGAGCGGCGTGATGATGCGGCCGCGGTTGGTGTAGTCCTCCGGGTTGGCGGTGGCCACGAGCATGATGTCGAGCGGCAGCCGGATGCGGTGGCCCCGGATCTGGACGTCGCGCTCCTCGAGGATGTTGAGCAGCCCGACCTGGATCCGCTCCGAGAGGTCCGGGAGCTCGTTGATGGCGAAGATGCCGCGGTTGACCCGCGGGATCATGCCGTAGTGCAGCGCCAGCTCGTCGCTCAGGTAGCGGCCCTCGGCGATCTTGATCGGGTCCACCTCGCCGATGAGGTCGGCGATGGAGGTGTCGGGCGTGGCCAGCTTCTCGCCGTAGCGCTGCGAGCGGTGCACCCATTCGATCGGCGTGGCCTCGCCGAGCTCGTCGACCAGGTCGAGGGCGAAGCGCGACACGGGGTTGTAGGGGTCGTCGTTGATCTCCGAGCTCGCCACGATGGGCATCCACTCGTCGAGCAGCCCGACCAGGGAGCGGATGACGCGGGTCTTCGCCTGGCCGCGCTCGCCCAGGAGAATGAGGTCGTGGCCGGCCAGGATGGCGTTCTCCAGCTGGGGCACCACCGTCTCCTCGAAGCCGAGAACGCCGGGGACGAGCGACCGGCCGGCGGCGATGGCCTTGGCGGTGTTGCGGCGCATCTCGTCGGCCACCGACACCGACTCCCAGCCCGAGGCGCGGAGATCGACCAGGGCGCGGGGCAGGTCGTCGGGTGGCTTGAGCCCACCCGGGGCCGGGGTCGCGGAGGGGTCGAAGTGCGAAGGGCCGTCCATGGACGAAGCCTAAACCCATGGCTTGTGACCCGGCGCGCCCGTCTCGCGGTCAAGCTCGGGTGTCGTCGATCCCAAGTGGGGTGTCGTCCTCGGCCCACTCCGCCGAGGGTCCGTGGGGTTGTTCTAGAAAACTATAAACGAGCTTGATGAGAGTTTCCCGAGACATCACCGGCCCCCTGCTGACGGCCCAGCCCTGTCTCGTCACCGACCCTCGTGGCCATGCCGAGCCACGAGCTGGTCGGCGAGGGCGCGCGCCGGGCGGGCGAGCGTGCGGTCACCGCGCTGGGCCAGCGCGACGGTGCGGCGCATCGTGGTACCCGAGAACGGGATGCCCACGAGCGAGCCGTCGCGGGGCAGTGCGATGGCGGGCACGACGGCTGCGCCCAGGCCCGAGGC
>JARLGQ010000355.1 GCA_031292675.1 Acidimicrobiales bacterium | reverse complement strand
TGGGGCTCGGAGTAGCCGATGCAGAAGTGGATCTCGCCGGCCAGGATCTTGGGTAGGAAGAACGCCTTCTGCTCGTCGGTGCCGAAGTTCATGATGGTGGGGCCGACGGTGTTGATGGTGAGCATGGGCACGGGCGCACCCGATCGCATCGACTCGTCGAAGAAGATGAACTGCTCGATGGCCGAGCGGCCCTGGCCCCCGTACGCCTTGGGCCATCCGATCCCCAACCACCCGTCGCTCGCCATCTGCTTGGTGATCCGCCGGACGGTGGGCCCGATGCCGTGGCTCTGGGACAGCTCCGCCTCGACCTCGGGGGTGAGCAGGTTCTCGTAGTACTCGCGCAGCTCCTGGCGCAGCGCCTGTTGCTCCTCGGTGTAGCCGATCTCCATGCCCGCCCTGCCCTTCTTCCGGGTCGAACCTGGAACAGGTTACAGTTCCGCCCTCGGCGGGGGCCAGCGGCCGGCCGCCGGCGGGACAGGGCGACCACCCTCCGACGGGGGCCCACTCACCGACGGGCGGGGAAGCGGCGAGCCCACACACATCGAGCGTGGCACCAGGACACTTGGGCCGTCCCCGGCCGCCTGTGCCAACCTAGGGCCTTCCCCGAGCACGCAGCCAAGGAGCCACGACACATGCCCGACGCCGTCATCGTCGCCACCGGAAGAACGCCCATCGGACGCGCCAACAAGGGCTCGCTCGTGAGCTGCCGCCCCGACGACCTGGCCGCCCTGGTCATCAAGGAAGTGGTGGCCAAGGTCCCCCAGCTCGACCCGGCGCTGATCGAGGACGTCATGCTCGGGTGCGGCCAGCCCGCGGGGGAAGCTGGCTACAACGTCGCCCGGGTGGCGGCCATCCTGGCCGGCATCGACGTTCCGGGGGTCACCGTCAACCGCTACTGCTCCTCGTCGCTGCAGACCATCCGCATGGCGGCCCATGCCATCCGGGCCGGGGAGGGCGACGTGTTCGTGGCGGCGGGCGTGGAGACCGTGAGCCGGTTCCAGTTCGGAGCGTCAGACGTCGGAGCCCACAACCCGGCCTTCGCCGAAGCCGAGGCCCGCACCGCGGCGCGCAACCCGGCGGTGACCGAGCCGTGGACGCCGCCCAAGGGCATCGGTGACGTGAACATCGCCATGGGCCAGACGGCCTAGAACGTGGCGGAGTACGAGAAGGTCACACGCGAGGAGATGGACAGGTTCGCGGCCCGCAGCCAGAACCTGGCGGTGGAGTCCCAGAAGAACGGGTTCTTCGAGCGCGAGATCATCCCCGTGACCCTCGACGACGGCACCGTGGTCTCCAAAGACGACGGGCCCCGGCCCGACACCACGGTCGAGGGGCTGGCCGCGCTCAAGCCGGTGTTCCGCGAGGGGGGCACCGTCACCGCCGGAAACGCCTGTCCTCTCAACGACGGCGCGGCGGCGGTGGTGGTGATGTCGCAGTCCAAGGCGAGCGAGCTGGGCATCACCCCGCTGGCGCGCATCGTCTCCAGCGGCGTCTCCGCGCTCGACCCCGAGATCATGGGCCTCGGGCCCATCGACGCGTGTCGTCAGGCCCTCAAGCGGGCGGGCAAGACCATGGACGACATCGAACTCGTCGAGATCAACGAGGCCTTCGCGGCGCAGGTCATCCCGTCGGCGAAGCATCTCGGCATCGACTGGGACAAGCTCAACGTGCGGGGAGGCGCCATCGCCCTGGGCCACCCCTTCGGCAAGACCGGGGCGCGCATCATGACCACGCTGCTCAACGCCCTCGACGACGAGAACAAGACGTGGGGGCTCGAGTCGATGTGCGTCGGTGGCGGCCAGGGCATGGCCATGGTCGTCGAACGCCTGTCGTAGACGGGCACGTCCGGGACAGAGGGGGATCGGCGTGGCCGGCGTCATCTACGACGTGGGTTCGATGTGGGAGCTCGTCGAGGCCCGGGCGGCCGCGTCCGGGGACCATCGCATGCTGGTCGACGAGGCCGGCCGCGAGATCACCTTCGGCGAGTTCCGGGACCGGTGCGAAGTCGTCGCGGCCGGGCTGCACGCCATGGGGGTGGGCCCGTCGACGGCGGTGTCGTGGCAGCTTCCCACCCGGATCGAGACCATCGTCCTGTCGATGGCACTGGCGCGCCTGGGCGTGGTGCAGAACCCCATCATCCACATCTACCGCGAGCGCGAGGTGGCTTTCGCCCTGGCTCAGACCGGGGCCGAGTTCTTCTTCGTCCCCGGCGTGTGGAAGGGCTTCGACTACGTCGCCATGGCGGACACGATCGGCGCCGGTCTGAAACGGCCCCCGACCGTGGTCGTCGCCTACGACTCGCTCCCCGAGGGCGACCCCGCCACGCTTCCCGCTCCCCCGCCGCCGGGGGGCGAGCAGGTCCGCTGGATCTACTACACCTCGGGCACCACCTCCGACCCCAAGGGCGTGCGCCACACCGACACCACGCTCGTCACCGGCGGCCGCGGCCTCGCCATGGCGGTGGAGCTGAGCGAGCAGGACGTGGGGTCCATCGCCTTCCCCTTCGCGCACATCGCCGGTCCCGACTATCTCGTCACGGTGCTCGCCACCGGCTTCTCGACCGTGCTGCTCGAGTCGTTCGTGCCCGATGTCGCCGTCGAGGTGTTCTCGCGCAACGGGGTCACGATGGCCGGGGGGAGCACCGCCTTCTACATGGCCTATCTCAACGAACAGCGCAAGCAGCCGGGGAAGAAGATCATCCCGACACTGCGCCTCCTGACAGGCGGGGGGGCGCCCATGCCGCCGGAGATCTTCCACGAGGTGGCCCGCGAGATCGGCGTGGTGGTCGCCCACGGCTACGGCATGACCGAGATCCCCATGATCTGCATGGGATCGCCGTCGGACTCCGAGGACCAGCTGGCCCACACCGTCGGCAAGCCGGTCTTCGGCGCCGAGGTCCGCATCGTGACCCTCGAGGAGACCGAAGCCGCGACCGGGGTGGACGGCGAGGTGCGGGTGCGGGGCGCCATGGTGTGCAAGGGCTACACCGACCCGGTCCTCAGCGCCGAGTCCTTCGACGACCAGGGCTACTTCCGGACCGGCGACGTCGGGCACCTGCGGCCCGACGGCCATGTCGTGCTCACCGGGCGTCTCAAGGACATCATCATCCGCAAGGGCGAGAACATCTCGGCCAAGGAGATCGAAGACCTCCTCTACACCCACCCCAAGGTGGGCGACGTGGCCGTGGTGGGCCTGCCCGACCGCGAGCGCGGCGAACGTGTGTGCGCGGTGGTCGAGACGGCCAAGGGCGCGGAGCCGCTGCGCTTCGACGAGATGGTGGCGCACCTGCGGGCCGCGCACCACATGAAACAGAAGGTGCCCGAACAGCTCGAGGTGGTCGACGCCCTCCCCCGCAACGAGACTCTGAACAAGGTGCTCAAGTACAAGCTGCGCGAGGAGCTGGCGGACAAGCCCTTTGGGGGCTGACTCCGGCGGCGCGGCCCTCGACGCCCGCTCCCACGGTCCGCGGGTCCTCAAGCGCGCCCGATCGGTGCCCGTGGGGCGCCCGACCACAGGGGGAACGATGGAACGAGGTCAGTTCGAAGGGGTGATCGGGCGCGACTACTCGGAGTCGACCCCGTGGTGGCCCGAGATGCGACGCGCCGATCCGGCGACGCCCAACGTCGTGATCATCGTGCTCGACGACGTCGGGTTCGCCCAGCTGGGCTGCTTCGGCTCCGACATCGACACGCCCGTGCTCGACGGCCTGGCCGCCGAGGGCTTGCGGTTCACGAACTTCCACACCACCTCGTTGTGCTCACCCACGCGAGCCTGTGTCCTCACCGGCCGCAACCACCACTCCAACGGCATGGGCCGGATCGTCGAGCTGGCCACGGGGTTCCCGGGCTACGACTCCCGCATCCCGAAGTCCAACGGCCTGCTGTCGGAGGTGCTGGTGGAGCGTGGTTTCTCGACCTGGGCCGTGGGCAAGTGGCACCTCACGCCCGAAGACGAGTGCCACGAGGCCGCCCCCCGGACGCGCTGGCCGCTGGGCCGGGGCTTCGAGCGCTTCTACGGTTTCATGGAGGGCGAGACGCACCAGTACGTCCCCGCCCTCGTCGCCGACAACCACCAGGTCCCTCCGCCACGGCGCCCCGAGGACGGCTACCACCTCACCGAGGACCTCGTGGACCACGCCCTCGGGCTCGTAAAGGGCCTGCGCGCCGTCGACCCCGACAAGCCGTTCTTCCTCTACTTCTGTCCCGGGGCGTGCCACGCCCCACACCAGGCGCCCGCGCCGTGGATCGAGCGCTACCGGGGGGCGTTCGACGGCGGCTGGGACAAATGGCGCCGGGCCACGCTGGCCCGACAGCTGCAGTCCGGCGTGCTGCCCCCCGGCACCGAATTGTCCCCCCGGCCGGACTGGGTGCCGGCGTGGGACTCGCTCTCGCCCGACGCACGACGCCTCTACGCCCGGTACATGGAGGCGTTCGCGGGGTTCCTGAGCCATACCGACCACCACATCGGGCGGCTGCTCGGCTTCCTCGAGGAGACCGGCGACCTCGACAACACCATGGTGGTGGTGCTGTCGGACAACGGCGCCAGCTCCGAGGGAGGCCCCACGGGGTCGGTGAACGACGTGCGCCCGTGGAACATGGCGCCCCGCACGGTGGAGGAGGGCCTGGCCCGCATCGACGAGATCGGCGGCCCGTGGTGCCACAACAATTATCCATGGGGATGGACGGTGGCCGGCAACACACCGTTCAAGCGCTGGAAGCGCGAGACCCACGAAGGTGGTGTCGCCGACCCGCTCATCGTGCGCTGGCCGGGCGGTATGCGGGCCCGGGGTGAGACCCGTCGCCAGTACGTCCACGCCGTGGACATCTACCCCACCGTCCTCGAATCCCTCGGGATCGAGTCGCCGGCCACTCTGGGCGGTGTCGAGCAGAGCCCCGTGGAGGGCACCGCCTTCGCGTACTGCTTCGACGACGCCGGCGTGCCGAGCCGCCACGCCACCCAGTACTACGAGATGTTCGGATGCCGGGCGATCTACCACGACGGGTGGAAGGCGGTCACGTATCACCCCATCCAGGACACTCGGGTCGCGTTCGACGACGACGTCTGGGAGCTGTACCACGTGGCCGAGGATGCCTCGGAGTGCCGCGACCTGGCGGCGGTGCAGCCGGACAAGCTGCGCGAGATGATGGGGCTGTGGTGGGAGGAGGCCGAGCGACACCAGGTCCTCCCCCTCGACAACCGTCCCTTCTCGGCGTTCGTGTTGGAGCGGCCTCCCCCCGTGCAGCCGCGCACGCGCTACGTCTACTACCCGGGGGCCTCCCCGGTCCCGGAGATGGTGGCGGTGAACATCCGCAACCGTCCCCACGTCGTGCGCGCCGAGCTCGAGATCCCCGGGGATCGCGCCGGGGCCGGTGGACCCGCGCCGTCTCCGGAGGCGAGCGGCGTGCTCGTCTCCCAGGGCTCGGGCCTCGGGGGGTGGGCTCTCTACATGGTGGAGGGCCGGCCCGCGTACGTCCACAACTTCGTGAGCCTCGAGGAGCACCACATCGAGGCGGACGCGGACGTTCCCCCCGTCACTCCCGGGCGACACGAGGTGGCCTTCGCGTTCACGAGGACCGCCGACCACGCCGGGACCGGCCGGCTGCTCGTCGACGGCGTCGAGGTCGGCGAAGGGACGATCCCCCGCTTCACGCCCATGCGCTTCTCGATCAGCGGTGCCGGGCTCACGTGCGGCTACAGCGACGGCGTCCCCGTGTCGCGCCGGTACGCCGCGCCCTTCGAGTTCACCGGGCGCATCCTCCGGGTGGTCATCGACGTCGACGGACCGCCCTTCGCCGACCCCGAGGCCGACGCCCACTTCGCCCTGGCCCGGCAATAGCCGCCGGCGCTCCTACCCTCCGGGCCGCCGAGGCGGACGGCCCGCCCGCTGGGCGCGTCGCACCGATGCCCCGAGCAGCGCGATCACGAGCACCGGCATGGCGGCCACCACCACGGGGCGCGCCACACCTTGGTGGGCGAGCACGGCTCCCACCACCACGACCAGTGCCGCGCCGAGCAGGAGCTCGGGGGTGTCCCCCACCAGGAACTCCCACCAGAACCGGCCGAACGCGGACCCGTAGCGGCGCACCAGGGACACCGGGGTTCGTTCCCCTCCCGGGCGCCGGTCAGGCAACCTCGACACCGGCCCGTTCCCCTCGTCCCACGACCGACACCGTCGCCCATGCCACCACGGCGTACACCCCCACCAGCACGGGAAGGGCGACCTCGCCCCCGGGCCAGTGCACTCCCACGCCCTCGCCCGCCCAGAAGGTGCCGAAGCTGACCAGCATGATGCCCACGGCCATCTTCATGGCGTTCTCGGGCACCCCGGCCAGGTGGCGGGACACGACGGCTCCCACCCCCGCCACCACCACGACGGCGGCCCCGGCACCGACGGCGGCGAGACCGAGGCGGTGATCGGCAGCGCCCAGGGTGAGGACGATCACGACCACCTCGAGGCCCTCGAGGAACACCCCTTTGAAGGCGACGGCGAACGCGGTGGAGTCACGGCCCTTGGCAGGCCGGGCAGAGGCCTCGAGCTCGGCCACCTGCTCGGTGAAGATGGCGTCCTCGTCGTGCTTGTCCTTGAGGCCGCTGGCGCGCAGCAGCGCCTTGCGCAGCCACTGCAGCCCGAACACGAGCAACAGCGCGCCGACCGCGATCCGCAGGCCGTTCAGGGGCACGTAGTGCACGAGGGCGGGCCCGATGGCGACGACCAGAGCGGCCAGGGTGGTGAGGGCGACCGCGGCTCCCTCGAGAGCGGACCGCCAGCCCCGGGTCACCCCCACGGCGACCACGACAGTCAGCGCCTCTACCATCTCGACCGCGCTGGCCAGGAAGACCGACACCAGGAGGACGATGTTGGCGCTGCGCACGACAGCCCTACCGAGTGTCCCCGGGACGTCCTGGTTGGCGCGTCGTCATCACACCCAAGGGTAGGCGCCCGCCACCGGCGAGGGCGGGCCGGCGGGGCGCCTTCAGAGGCTCCGGTCGGTCAGGGGGCCCTCACGGTGTGGCGACGACGAGGTGGCCGGTCGTCCTCAGGACCGGAGGGCGGCCTCGGTCTGCGCGCTGTCCTCGGTGCCGCGGTAGTAGTCGATCTTGCCGCCCCGGAACCGGAAGTAATGGTGCAGGTTCATCGACACCGGCTTGCCGGTAGCGCGGGGCCTCGCCCGAAAGCGCACCACGGTGAACACGGCGTCCTCGTTGGCGGCGAAGGTGAAGGGAGTGAACTCGTCGACCTCCATGGTGGACCCGAAGGCCTCGAAGAACGAGGTGACGCCTTCCTTGCCGTGCTTGACCCCGTACCACGGCGCCACCGTGGAGCTGGTGTCCGAAGCCCAGTCCACGTCGTCGGTCACGGCGTCGAGGATGGCTCCGACGTCCCCCCGACCGAACGCCTCGTAGATCGCCTGAATGGTCTTGATGTTGTCGTCCGCGCTCATGGGATCCCCTTTCCGATCGTCTTCTCCCCTGGTCTTCGCCACCCGTGGCCCCCACGGTTCACCCGATCTCCGCGGTTCGGGCTACGGGTGCCATGCTCTGATCCGTGCGGGATGGCGGCGAGGGCTCCCGGGTGTCGGGCCTGTGGCTCGTGGCCGGCTACGCGGGCGTGACGGGCTTCTTCGTGCTGGAGGCCACGACCCGCCGTGGGGGCGGGGCTTCGAGCCTCGACGCGTCGGGCGACGACCGAGGCACCACCGGCATGATCGTGGGCGCCTACGCACTGGCATCGTCCCTGGCCCCGGTGCTGCGGCACTCGGCGTTGCTCCCGCTGCCCCGCCGGGCCGCCCCTGCCGGGGTGGTGCTCCAAGCCGTGGGGCTCGGGGCGCGGTTGTGGGCGATGCGGACGCTGGGGCGCTCCTACTCGCGGACGCTGCGCACCGAGACGGGTCAGTCGGTCGTCGACACCGGTCCGTACCGCCTCGTCCGCCACCCCGGCTACGCCGGCTCGCTCCTGATCTGGACCGGGTTCGCGCTCACGTCATCGAGCCTGCTCGTCGTGGCCCTCGTCGGTGCGCTCATGGGCACGGCCTACCACCGGCGCATGGCAGCCGAAGAAGAGCTGCTCCGACGCGAGCTCCCGGACTACGACGACTACTGCGCCCGGACGAAGAAGCTCATCCCCTTCGTTGGTGACGGCGACCAGCTGATTCCCGACGACTCGGGGCCGCCGTGATCCGAGCTGGCCGTGGGCGACGAAGACGAAACGACCGCACCGGAGCGAGCCGAGGGGAGCCTCCGTGCACCGAGCCCGACGCCTGGCACGACCGGCTGAGCACGCAGGAAAACTGAGGGCGTCGCCGTGATGGTGCTCACACGCGAGCGTCCGGCCCCGCCCTGTGCGCCCGGCCCCCGGGTCCTTCCCCGGCAGAAGCCCCGGAAGAAGCCCCGGCAGAAGCCCCGGCAGAAGCCCCGGCGGGAAGATATGGTGCGCGCCGTGGACTCGGGGGACGCCGTGCTCGTGGCCAGGCTGGCCGCAGGTGACGAGGAGGCCCTGGCCGAAGTGTGGCAGCGACACGCCCCCCTCGTGTTCGGGCTGGCCCGCCGGCTGACGGGGGACCCGTCGGCCGCCGAGGACGTCATCCAGGAAGTCTTCGTCACCCTGTGGCAACAGCCCGAGCGCTTCGACGCCCGACGGGGCTCGCTGCGCGCCTACCTGGGGGTGCACGCCCAGCGACGTGCCATCGACGCACTGCGCCGTGAAGGTCGCCGGACCGAACGAGAGCATCGGCACCACCGGCTGCACCCGAAAGCCGAGGCGTCGCCCGACGAGCGGACCGAGTGCGCCGAGCTGCACGACGCCGTGCGCGACGCCATAGGAAGGCTTCCCGCCGAACAACGCGAGGCGGTCGAGCTCGCCTACTACCGCGGCCTGACCCATCGCGAGGTGGCCGTCGCTCTCGACATCCCCGAGGGCACCGCCAAGTCGCGACTCCGGCTTGCTCAGACCAAGCTCCACTCCTGGCTCGACCCCAACCTCTTGGAACTCGTATGACCGAGACCCGTCGACACGTCGAGCCACTGGAGGAGCTGCAGTTCGCGCTGGCGGAGGGAGATGCCATTCACCCGCCGAAAGGCCTGGTGCAGACGGTGCTCGACGCCGCACTTGCGACCCGGGCCGCCGGGCGGCCGGTCCACGAGCCGCCGCCCATCTCCGAGTTCGAGGCGTTCCGACGTGCCGTGGCGTCCCTCGACCGGTTGCTCGAGTCACTCGATGCAGAGCAATGGCGGCTTCCCGCGCTGCGCGACCTCGACGTCCAGGGACTGGTGGGCCACCTGACGGGTGTCGAGCGCGGCTTCCTCGCCTCCCTCCACGAGCCCGACGGCGCGCAGGCCGATGCCGACCACGTGGCGTCGACCGACGCGGTGGCGCTCGCCCAGGGCGGTCGGTCGCCGGCGGAGACCTTGCGCCATTGGCAGGTGGCGGCGGCCGAGACCCTCGGTGCCCTGTCCGAGGCAGAGACCTCCTCGCACCTGGACGAGACGGTCGCACTCCACGGGTTGCGCCTGCCCCTCGGACCGATGCTGGTGGTGCGGACCTTCGAGCTCTGGACCCACGAGGAGGACATCCGCCGTGCCACGGCCCGGCCCCTGCAGGCACCGGACGCGGCCAGCCTGCGGCTCATGACCGAGCTGGCCGTCGCCATGCTGCCCTCGGGGATGCGGCGGGCCGATCGTGACGCCGGCGGGCGCTGTGCCCGGATCGTGCTGACGGGCCCGGGGGGCGGGACCTGGCAGAGGGACCTGGGCTCGACTCCCGACGACTCCCGGTCCCGGGGCCCCGCCGACGTCCGGATCGTCCTCGACGCGGTGGACTTCTGCCGGCTCGTGGCCAACCGCGTCGACCCGGCCGCACTGGCAACCGTCGTCGACGGCGACCATGCGCTGGCCCAAGACCTCTTCGTCGGCGCCGCCAGCCTGGCATTGGACTGATCACCGAGCACCGGAGGCACTGGTGGGCAAGTGGGACCGCGCCGAGCTGCAACGGGCACACGACAATTACCTGGCGGTGGCCGCACAGGCGGGACGAAGCGGCGACTGGCGCCCGTGGGCCGACGTGTTCACGGAGGACGCCGAGTACGTCGAGCACCTCTACGGTCGCTTCGTGGGGCGGGAGCAGATCTACGAATGGATCTCGAAGACGATGGCACAGTGGCCGAACAACGAGATGACGATGTTCCCCCACGACTGGTGCGTGTGCGACGAAGAGCGGGGCTGGTGGATCTGCCAGATCGAGAACCGCTTCAACGACCCCGGTGACGGCGGGGTCTACCAGTCGGCCAACATCACGATCCTCAAGTACGCGGGCGACATGCGCTTCTCCTCCGAGGAGGACGTGTACAACCCGGCCAACTTCGCGCCCGTGGTCAAGGACTGGATGGCGGCGAAGAAGGCGCACACCGGCAGCGGGTCCGACTAGCTGTTCTGTCCACGGACGGTGGTGGCACCACGGTGAGCAGCGACGATCCACGCCGGGCGCGCCCGACCGGCACCGAGGTCCTGCGCACCCCCGACGAGCGCTTCTCGGCGTTGGCCGACTACCCCTTCGAGCCCAACTACGTGTCGGTACGGGCCGAGGGGGTCGACCCGCTGCGCATGCACTTCGTCGACGCCGGGCCTGCCGACGGGCCCGTCGTGCTCCTCCTCCACGGCCAACCCACCTGGTCGTACCTGTACCGCACCGTCATTCCGGTGTTGACCGAGATGGGGTTTCGCACCGTGGCGCCGGACAACATCGGGTTCGGCCGGTCCGACAAGCCGGCGGACCGGACCCTCTACACCTACCGGCGCCACGTGGAATGGATGACGAGCCTCGTCGAGGGGCTCGACCTGCGCGACGTCACCCTCGTCGTCCAGGACTGGGGAGGGCCCATCGGGCTCAGTTCCCTCGCGGCGGTGCCCGAGCGCTTCGCCCGGGTGGTGGCGACCAACACCGCCCTCCACAGCGCGGACCCTGCCCTCGCCGGCAAGCTCACCTGGGCCAATCACGGGACCGGGGACGGCCGGGTCGTGCTCGAGGAGTCCCTCCTCGACTACCTGCAGTACTGCCAGCGGGCACCGCAATTGGTGGCGAGCACGTTCCTGTACGCCACCTCGAGGACCCTGTCCCCCGAGGTGCTCTCTGCCTACGACGCACCTTTCCCCGACCGGGCCTTCACCGCCGGGATGCGGCAGATGACCGGTCTCATCCCGATCACACCCAACGATCCCGGGGCGCGCATCGCACGCGCCACGATGCAGGTGCTCCAGGGCTGGCAACGTCCCTTTCTCACCGCCTTCTCCGACGGCGACCCCGCCACCGGTGGATGGGAGACCGTCCTCCAGGCGAACGTGCCCGGTGCGGCGGGACGGACGCACCCGACCATACGCGGTGCCGGGCACTTCGTCCCCGAGGAGAGAGGCGAGGAGCTCGGGCGGATCGTCGGCGATTTCGCCGAGGAGTCGGCAGCCTCGCGGTGACCTTCAAGACCCCAGGAAGTCGATGACGTCGGGCAGGGCGCGCCGGTCCTGCGCCAAGAAGGCGTGGCCTCCCTCGTAGACGTGCAGCGTGGCGCCTGCGATGGCGCTCACGATGGCTTCGCTGTTGGAGAGGGGGGCGATCCCGTCGAACCGGCCGGCCGCCACGTATGTCGGGCACGCGACACACCCGAGCCGATCCCAGACGTCGTGATGGCGACGGGCCTCGAGCTGTTGTGCCTCGCCGCGGTGGACCTCGTCGGACACGGCGCGTGAATGCCTCTTCGCCATGGTGTCGGCGAGCACGCGGTCGGCGGGATGCGTCGCCAGCCATTCCTCGGAGAACCGGGAGTCGAGGAGCCGCCCGGACTCCGAGTCGCGTCGGCGCGGCGGGAGCCCGCGCAGTTCGTGCAGCGGGAACGACGAGCCTCCCGCCCCACCCGGCGACGTGCACAGCAGCGCCAGGCGTTCCACACGCTCGGGAGCGGTGACGGCCAGCTCCTGGGCCACCATGCCACCGAAGCTCACCCCGACGACGCGGCACGCCTGCCACCCCACCACGTCGAGGAGCCCGAGGGCATCGGCGGCGTAGTCCGCCATGGTGTAAGCCCCCCGAGGTATGGCGCTGCGCCCCAGGCCCCGTTGGTCGTGGGCCACCACGTCCAGGTGACCGGCGAGCACCTGCATGAGGGGGGCGACGTCGGCGAGGGTCGATCCAGACCCGTTGAGCAAGAGCACGGGCGGTCCGTGGCCGGACCGCTCGTAGTAGAGCTCGATCCCGTTGACCGAGACCGACGGCATCGACGGTGGCGCCGGCCCTCGGGCGCCGCGCTACGAGCCGGAGCCGTCTCCGAGCTCGCGCCGGCGGAGCTCGGCGTCCCGGCGTCGGGACTGTGCTTCGAGCATGCGCAGGCGGGCCATCTCCTCGCGCTCGCGGACGACGGGGTGCAGATGGTCCAGTGACGAGGACTCGAACGCGGGCATGTCGGAGCTCGCCCGGTGGGGACGGTGCCGTTCGACGTTCGCGATCCGCGCGCTCTGGACGCGGGGTCGGCCGAAGCACAGCCACAAGATGGAACCGAGGTCGAAGAGCAGCAACACGATGACGAACCAGGCCAGCTTCGGGAGGTTGCGCACGAGGGCGTCCTGAGTGGTGATCACGTCGTAGAGGCAGTAGATCCAGACGAAGACGACAGCGATCCCGATGACGCCAGCGACGATATCCGGCATGGCCTGACCCTCCTCGACGCCCGCTGTGGGCTGCGAAGGGCCCACCGTAGCGTGAGGGAAGACGGGTTGCCCCGGGCGGTCCGCCCTGTGGTCAGGCGTGATGGTCAGGCGTGATGGTCAGGCGTGATGGTCAGGCGTGATGGTCAGGCGTGATGGTCAGGCGTGGCCGGGTCCTCCCGGGCGCCTTCACCGGCCACCAACCGGCTCAGGCGCTCCAGGGTCCGCTCCATGTCCCGACGCGTCTTGCCCGAATAGATGTCCCCCAGCTTCAACAGGAGGCGCTGATGGTCGGCGGTGATGTCCCAGCTCTCCCGGACCAGGGTGCCCCCGTCCACCGGCGCCAGCTCGTAGCGCCAGACCCTGCCGGCCACGAGGCGGCCCATGAACCCGGGAGGCCCGGTCTTCCAGGCGATCAACCGGTTCTCCTCGAACTCGACCACCCGGTTCACGGTGGAGTACGACACGAGCAACTTCATGCCCATGCCGAAGGTCGTGCCGAGCGCGAGGCGCCGGGGGTTGTCCTCGCGGGCACCCTGGAGCATGCCCGAACCGTCGATCAGGTGGTGCCGGCTCACGTCCGCCAGGATGTCGAACACGGCATCAGGAGAGGCCGGGACCACCCGCTCCACCGTGAGCACGTACCCCTTCATCGCCGCCTCAGTGCTCGATCTCGACGGGCGTGCCCGGGACCACCTGCTGGGCCAGGGTCGTGATGGCGGCGTTGGGGAGACGGACGCAGCCGTGACTGGCGTACGAGCCGATGACCCAGGGTTGGTTGGTCCCGTGGATGCCCACCTGACCCGGTCCGCCGTCGAAGCTGTAGTAGGTGTTGGAGAAGGCCGACGTGCCCATGGCGTAGGGGCCGTAGACGTCGCCGGGATCGGTGAGCTTGACGATATAGGCCACGAAGAACGACCCGGTAGGAGTGGGTGAGCTCGGCTCCCCCGGCGCCACCGGAGTCTGGAACACCGGCACGTTGTCGTGGTACAGGGTCAGCAAGCGAGCCGAGAGGCTGACGACGATGTGGTCCGGGACGAAGGAGATGGCCACGTCCGCACTGGGAATCCACGCCGTGGACTCGTTGGGGCGTTCGGGGATGTAGGCCTGCACCCACCCCGGCTGGTAGCCGGTGACGAGGAACACCAGTGTCGCGCCCAGGTAGTTGGGATTGGCCATGGTCTTGGCCGGCTTGGGAGCGCCCGGCGCCGAGTACAACGGGACCGTGGGCACGGCGGCGGTGGCGATGACCGAGGGATCGGTCACGTTGGACGGCGCGCTGTTGAGCACCGGCGCCACAGGGGGAACGACGTAGCTCCTCCACACACCCGGCGCCGGTCCCACCGGCGCGTCCACGGCGCTCATCGTCGTGGTCGGCGCGGGTGGGATGAGCACCGGGGCCGGAGCGGGCGGGATCCGTGTGGGGACGACATTCTTGTGCGCGGTCGGAGTGCCGCGGGCAGCGTCGTGTTGCGCGGACGGCGCCGGGGTGCCCGCATTCCCGGCCAAGTCCAGCGCGACGGCGCCGCTTCCCGTCGCGATCGACGCCACGGCCACCACCAACAGGAGCGAGCTGGAGCCTCCGCTAGGCCATCTCCACCGCCTCGACCCCCGACCACGGGCGCCGGCCGGCGGCGTCAACCACACCTGCTCCCCATTCCGCTCCGGTGTTCTTCGGCGGAATTGCATCCTCAGCAGCGTACCTGGGTCCGGTCCGTTGTTGTCAGGCGGCTCTGCCACCTGGTGCCCTGCACCCACCTGCCTGGTGCCTTCACACATCGGGCCCCCACAGGCCGGACACCTCGTATCTCAGTGGAGTCACAGCTGCGACGCCAGGATCACGCTTCGGGCACGCGCCCCCAGGCCGAGATCATGGGCGGTTGTGCCAGGTCGAGGCGACCGGCGGCGACGCTGGCCACGTGCCGGTCGATCTGCGCGCCGGTGGCGATCCCGTGTCGCACGAGGTCGTCGCGGATCAGGTCCATCGTGGTCGACTCGAGCCGGGCACACTCGGGCCTCGCCACGGGGAAGTAGGCGTCGGCGGCCACGTCGACCAGCCCCGCGCCCCGCAGAAGCCTCGGGAGCTTTCGACCGTAGGCGAGGTCCACGCCGCGCTGTTCCATGAGCGCCCTGAACCCGGTGCGCAGCGTGTTGGCGAGCTCCTCCTCGGGACTGTGCGGGTCGAGGCAGCTGAGCGGCTGCAACGCAGGGTCGGCGTCCTCGACGAGGAGCCAGCCACCGGGGCGCAGGACGCGCACCATCGAGCGCAGAGCCTCGTCCCGATCGGCGACGTGCACGAGCACCAGGCGGGCGTGGACGAGGTCGAACGTCTCCGCCGGGGCGGCATCGCGGGCGACGTCGTGGCGCCGGACCTCGACCCCGGGGCCCGACCCGTCCTGGGTCCACGACACGTCGATGTCGGTGGCGAGCACCCTGCCCGTGGGCCCGACCCTCTGCGCCAGCCAACGAACCACCGAAGGACCACCTGCGCCCACCTCCCAGCAGTGCCATCCGGTGCTGATGCCCAGCGCGTCGATGTGACGGAACGTGGTGGGGTCGAAGATCGCCGCCAGGGCGTCGAGGCGCGTCCCGGCCCCGGCCGACCGGTTGTCGAGCAGGTACCGGTCGTCACCCATTGCTCTGCGTTCGGGCCCGGTCTCCCGACACCCTCACCCTCCCCACACTTCGTAATAGAGCTCGGCCGAACGTTTCACGATGCCACCTGTACCGGCGTCCCAGCCGGCGCGCTCGACGCCGGCCATGGTCGACTCGCCACGGCGATAGGAGTCGAGGGCGTCGAGGCTCGGGAAACCCTGCTCCCACAGATGGGTCCATCTCGGTGGGCCCATGATCGGCGTGACCCCGTCGAACCAGGCCGAGCCCATGGAATTGGCGGCCATGACCGAGACCACCATCTCGGGGACGTCCTCGGGGGTCCGTTCGAGCTCCTGGCGCAGCCGCGACAGGTCGGTCTCCGACGCCTCGTTGTCGACGCGGAGAAGGACGAGGCGCCGGACACCGCCACCGCTCATCCGGTACGCGGGAGTGTCACAGGCATAGCCGTAGAGCCCGGCTCCCAACGGGCCGTCGATGACGATCCTCTCGGGTGCGTCGGGCAGCAGATGGCGGTCCACGACGACGGCGTGATACGGGTGCACCATGTAGCGCCCGTACGCATCAGGCGACGCGTAGGCGTGCTCCCACACGAGCTGGACCGGCGCATCGGACAGGTTCCTGCCGATGGCGCAGTCGAGGACCTCGGGGATGAACCGCCCGCAGAGGCGGCACGCCGCTTCGAGGGCGTGCACGCCATCGACCGGCGCGTCGGGCCCGAGCGCGTAGACCTCGAAGCGCCGGAGCATCACGGAGACGGCGACAGGGTCACGGGAACGAAGAAACGGCGAGACCCACCCACCCGCAGAGAGGCGGCCGTGCTCCCGTATTCGTGGTAGCGGGGATCGAGCACCATGTTCTTGCGGATCTCGTTCCAGTGCACGAAGTCGTCACATGACCACACCACCTGGACGTGCTGGGGCTCGCCGAGCCCGCCCGGGGTCGTCGCACACGACACGAAGGTGGCGCCGGCGTCGGTCATGACCGCCATGCCCAAGGTCCTGACCAGCTCGAGGTAGCCGTCCACGTGCTCGGACTCGACCTCGATGGTGTCGACGAGGTGCATCATCGCCGACGTTCCCGCCTCATTCCCCGTCGCCGAGGACCCACGTGAGCCCACCTTGGAGATGCCCGAGATAGGCAGGGGTCTCCCACGCCCCGGGGAAGTGCCCCAGCGACGTGTAGAAGACGCGTCCCTGTCCTTCGGTGAAGCACCACGCCAGGGGGAACCCGACGGGCGGCCGGCGCGCCCCGGGGACACTCATGTCGAGCTGGCCCTCCGCCACGCGCAGCAGGACCCGGGCGTCGGGCCGCAGGTCACGGAACAGGTAGACCTCGTCGTGCCACCGCCACACGGCGCCGAGGTGCTGCGTGCTCGCGTGCGACTGGTCGAGCACCTCGATGTCGAAGGTCTCGGTCCACGGGTGCCCGTCGAAGCGGGCCCCGAGGAGCGATCCGTACTCCTCCCACGCCGTGCACGCGTCGGTGGCGGCGTGGACACCCAGGATCGCCAGTCGACCCGAGCGGACGCCGTCGGTGATGGCGGCGCGCTGTTCGGAGGACCACGGGGTCTCGCCGATGGTGAACAGCGCCAGGACGCCTCCGGCCGCCAGGGCGGCGGGCTCGACATCGGGGACGGCGTGCACACGCACGGCGTCCAAGGCGGCCAGCCCGGCCAATTCCGACAGTGCCACCGCCGCCTGGGGAAGCACGCCGTGGACGCCGGCCGGCCCGTGAGGGTACGGAGAGACGTCGGTGACGATGAACAGCGGGGGCGGGCTCACGGTCGTGGATGGTAGCGACCCGGCACGGCCGGGGCCCTACGCCGTGATGCCTCCGTCCACGGCCAGGACCGCGCCGGTCGTGTACGCGGACTCGTCCGACGCCAGGAAGGCGATGGCGGCGGCGACCTGGTCGGGGGTGCAGAAACCCATGCGGCTGGTGATCCTGTGGATGTGCTTCGGGTCCCCTCCCTCGGGAAGCCGGAAGCTCCCGATGAGCGGCGTGTCCACTCCCCCGGGCGCCACCGCGTTGATGCGCACACCCCGGCCCGCGTACTCGATCGCCAGGGCCTTGGTGAACATGATCACCCCGCCTTTGGAGGCGGAGTACGCGGCCGAGTACGCCGCTCCCATGATGCCCGACGTCGACGCGATGTTGACGATGCTGCCTCCCGGAGCCTCGAGCATGTAGGCGAGAGCCGCCTTCGTCATGAGGAAGGTCCCGGTTAGGTTGACGGCGATGATGCGGTCCCACGTGGCGAGAGGCATCTCGGCGGTGTGGGCGAAGGTGCCGATGCCGGCCACGTTGCACAACACCTCGGGCCGGCCCAGGGCCGAGGCCACTTCGGTCACGGTCTCGTTGACCTGCGACTCGTCGGTGACGTCACAGCGGTAGGCGACGGCCTTCGCTCCGAGGGTGGCCAGCGCGTCCACGGTCTCGTCGAGATTGTCGGCCACCACGTCCAGACAGGCCACCGATGCTCCCTCCACCGCGAGGCGGATGGCCGTGGCCCTGCCGATGCCCGAGCCGGCCCCGGTGACGATGGCGGTCTTGCCTTCGAAACGGCGCGCCGGCGGTGTGACTACGGCGGGATCGGGGCTCACGAAGACCTCCTGTGGTCGTTCTGGCTGCGGTCGTCCTGGTCGGGCCACAGCATGTCGGTGTAGGTGTCGGTCCCGGGGATGGTCGGGATGAACGGCAGGGCGGCCACGACCGTGGCCTTGCCCGACTTCTCCAGAGCGGCCCGGTGTGCCACCACCACCGAGTCCCAGGCCTCCTGGGGCGAGGTGTCGAGGAACCACAGGGTCAACTGGCGGCGGTCGTCGGACTCCGAGCGCGGCACGTCCCCCGGCGCGTCGATCAGGAGCGGCAGCGGGTCCGCCGCGATCACGAGTCGGGCCGCTGTCCCCGGGAGCAGCGCCGCAAGGTGCTCGTCGCGCATCCACGCCTCGAACTCGGCGGCGTCGACACCCTCGGAGCGATCGGTGAACACGGCGACGAGCCCGGCCGAGGGATGGTCGAGTGCGAGCTCGGCGGGCAGGCCGTCGGGATCACGGGAACGCTCCCACGCGTAGCGGTACAGAAGGGTGTGGACGTGGTCGCGCTCTTCGAACATGCGGCCGGCCTTGTGGAGCGCTTTCACCTGGTCCACCGCCCACCGGTTCCAGGTGTCGTGGTAGCCGTCGAGCACCCAGTACACGGACAGGAAACTTCCCCGATCGGGCTCGCCGGTGATGCTGGAGGGATCGGGGTCGCGCAGGGCCTTCAGCTCGGCGGTGGCCACGAAGCGCTTCCCGGCGAACTGGTAGGGACCGATCATGCACCCTGCATAGAAGTGGTCACGCTCGTACCAGCGGTTGTAAGCCACTTCGTGGCCCCGCCGGGGCTCGACCAACGTGAAGAGCATCGACCCCAGCTTGATGGGCTCCGCCCCGGCGACGATGGGGTGCTGGCGGGGCGGCCGCTCCCCGGCCGGCTTGGCCGGAGCGTCGCTCTTGGTCACCGGGTCCTTGGCCTCGGTCATGTGGTCACTCGCTCCTTCACTCGTTGTGTCTCGAGTTCGGCGGCGCGCGCCGCCAGCTCCCGCTTGTCGATCTTCGCCATCGCCGTGAGGGGCAGCTCGGCCACGAGGTGAAGGCGGTCGGGTGCCTTGTAGTCGGCGAGGCGGGCGCGGCACTCCGATCGGAGCGCGTCGAGTTCGGGGGGAGCACCGGCGCCCGCAGGCACCACGAAGGCCGCACCGATCTCGCCGAGGACGGCGTCGGGAGCCCCCACCACCGCGACCTGGGCGATGCCGGGCAGCTCGCCCAGCACCGCTTCTACCTCGGCGGGGTAGACGTTGTACCCGCCGCGGATGTACATCTCCGTGACACGACCGGCCAGCCTCAGGTTGCCGTCCTCGCCGACAGAGCCGAGGTCACCCGTGGTGACCCAACCCTCGGAGTCGAGCACCGCGGCGGTGGCCACGGGGTCGAGCAGCGTCCCCGTGGCGAGGTCGCCCACGTACCCGCGCAGCACCGCCGGGGACCGCAGCCGGACCCTTCCCACCTCGCCGGTCGCGACCGGCGTGCCGTCGTCGTCGACCACCTCGAGCTCGACACCGGGCACGGGCCGGCCGACGGTCGTGGCCACGACTTCGTCGGAGTCCTCGGGCCGGGTTCCGGTCCCGAGCGACGACTCGGTGGAGGTATAGCGCACCACGACGGGACATCCCAGGCGGGCGCGCATGGCACGGACCAATTCGGGCGGGACGCGCGACGCACCGGTGCCGGCGATCCTCAGGTGAGAGAGGTCGGCACCGGCGAAGTCGGGGTGGGCGAGCATCAGGGCCCACTGGGTGGGCACACCCTGCCCGACGGTGACCCGCTCCGAGCTCAGCAATTCGATGGCCGACGCCGCGGTCCACGGCTGGGGCGCGATCACGGTGGTGACGCCGTGGGCGATCTCGTCCCAGGCGCGGGTCATGTAGCCGACATGGGGAAAGGGCAACGGCGACAACCGGCGGTCCCCGGGATGGGAGAGCACGTCGGTGCCCGCCGCCACGGCCTGGAGGTTGGCGTGGTCGAACACCGCCCCTTTGGGCACACCCGTGGACCCACTGGTCCACACGATGGCGACCGGATCACGGGCGTCGGCCGCGCTCATGGGCGGCGCGGTGTGCTCCCACGCGCCGGCCAGCGCGTGGCGCGCCAGCAAGAGGCCCGACCCGGGCGGAACCGCGCCCGGCGCCACGGCATCGGTGTCGACGACGGTCAGCGCCGGATGCACCCGGGCCGTGATCGAGGCCTGCTCGGCCGCGCCCATGCGCAGGTTCACGCCTGTGGTGACCGCCCCGAGCCGTGCGGCGGCCTGGTAGCACACGGCGTAGTCGATGGACGAGGGGAGAAGGAGGCACACCACATCACCCTTGGCCACTCCCAAGTCGCTGAACAACCCCGCCACGGCGCCGGCGGCGGCGTCCCATGCCGCGAACGTCAGGCGCCCCCGCCCGTCGGTGCCGGGCGCGACCAGCCCCGAGGCACCGGGCCCGGCCATCTCGACATAGGCCTCGACCTCGGCGTTCGTGTCGGCGGCGGCCCGCAGGACGCCGGTGACGGTGGTGTGCTCCCCCCGGATCTGACGCACCGTCATAGAGGCGCGCGATGGTAACAGGACGGGGAGGCCGCCCATCTTCTGTGCTCGGGCCCCGTCACCGGGGCCGTCCGGCCTCACCACGGCCCTGCGCCATCACCCGAGGCACCCATCCTCGGGGCGCCCTCCCTCGAGTGCTGGGGCCGAAGCGGGGGCGTGCCACAGTCGACGCCGGAGAGGCACCGGGGACACGTTGTGGACATGATGGGGGCGTGAACGGCACCGAGGTACGCGCCCTGCGCAAGGACGAGCACCGGGCGGCGGCGGCGGTGACGTCGCGCGCGCTGGCGGACTCACCGACGTCGGTCGCCATGTACGGCGGCGACCCGCTGAACGCGCTGGCGGGGCTGTACCGGGAGCTCGGACCGTTCTTCGAATTGCTCCCCTCTCCGCAGATCGCCGCCTTCGCCGGCGATTGCGTGGTGGCGGCGGCCGGGGTCGCACCGCCGGGGGGCTGCATCGGCTCGTTCCTGGCGGGGAACATCTCCGAGCTCCTCGACGCACCCTTGCCGCCGGTGGGCGACCCGGCGCGGGCGCACGCCTTCTGGGCACATTGGGCGCAGGCAGACGTCGGGGAGGAGCATTGGCATCTCGGCCCGGTCGGCGTCGAACCGGGCTTCCAGGGCCGGGGCATCGGCGGGCTCGTGATGCACGAGGTGTGCGGCTGGCTCGACGAGGGCGGGCGCATGGCGTGGCTCGAGACCGACAAGGAGCGCAACGTCCGCTTCTACTCGGCCCTCGGATTCGAGGTGGCCTCCGTTGCCACGGTTCTGGGTGTCGAAACGTGGTACATGCGACGGGACCCTGTCCGGTGAAGGGCGTAAAGGTGCATCTCGTGGACGGTACCTACGAGCTGTTCCGGCACTTCTACGGCGCCCCGCCCCGGGTCAGTGCCGAGGGCGGTGAGATCGGCGCCGTGCGGGGCGTGGTGCAGTCGGTGCTCTCGATGCTGGCGGGCGGCGCGTCGCACGTCGGCGTGGCCACCGATCACGTGATCGAGTCGTTTCGCAACGAGCTGTGGCCGGGATACAAGACCGGCGAGGGCGTGCCCGAGCTGCTCATGGCACAGTTCCCCCTCCTCGAGGCCGCCCTCGAGGCCATGGGCGTCGTGGTCTGGCCCATGGTCGCGCTCGAGGCGGACGACGCACTCGCATCAGCGGCCGCCGTCGCGGCCGACGACGCCGGCGTCGAGCAGGTACTGGTGTGCACCCCCGACAAGGACCTGGCCCAATGCGTGCGGGGCAGGCGCGTCGTCCAGCTCGACCGGCGCAAGGACGTGGTCACCGACGAAGAAGCAGTGCGCGCCCGCTACGGAATCGGGCCGGCGTCGATCCCCGATTGGCTGGCGCTCGTCGGGGACAGCGCGGACGGGTTCCCCGGGCTGTCGGGCTGGGGAAAGCAGTCGGCGTCGACCGTGCTCGGGCACTACGAGCACCTCGAGGCGATCCCCCCCGCCGTCTCGGACTGGGACCCCGACCTTCGACGGACGGTGCGCGGCGCGGCGAAGCTCGCCGAGCGCCTCGCGTCGGACGTCGACCTGGCACTGTTGTTCCGTGACCTGGCGACGCTGCGCGTCGACCGCGCGCTGCTGGCGTCGGTGCAGGACCTGCGGTGGAAGGGCCCCACCGACGAATTCGAAGACATCGCCCGCTTTCTCCGTGACCCGGCCCTCGCCGACCGCGCCGGCGCCGTGAAGGTGGGCGGGTAGCAGCCCGGCCGGAGCTTTCGGCCCTGACGTCCGCCCGCTACCGTGCGGGAATGAGCGCCGCAGCGAAAGACGAGCACGCACTGCAGTTCCCGCCTGGATTCCTGTGGGGAACAGCCACCTCCTCGCACCAGATCGAGGGTGGCGACGTCAACAACGACTGGTGGGACTGGGAGCACAACCCGGACTCCGGGTGCGTCGAATCGAGCGGGGACGCCTGCGACTCGTTCCACCGGTGGAACGAGGACGTGGGACTCGTGGCCGACCTCGGCCTCGGTGCCTACCGCTTCTCTCTCGAATGGAGCCGCATCGAGCCCGCAGAGGGAGAATTCTCCCTTGCCGCGCTCGACCACTACCGCCGGATGTGCGCGGCATGTCACGAGCGCGGCGTCTCACCGGTGGTGACCTTCCACCATTTCACGACGCCGCGGTGGCTGGCGCAGCGAGGTGGGTGGGAGGCCCCCGACGCGCCGGAGCGCTTCGCGCGCTATGTCGCGCGTGCCGTGGCCCACATCGGCGACCTGATCGGCTGGGCGTGCACCATCAACGAGCCGAACGTGGTGGCCGTGCTGGGCTATACCGTCGGCCTTTACCCGCCGGGCATGAAGGACGAGTACGCCCGGCACTTCGCGGTGAACGAGGCCATGGTGCGCGCCCACCGGCTGGCGGTGGACGCGCTGCGCTCGGGACCGGGGTCGTTCCCCGTCGGGATCACGCTGTCGATGGAAGAGCTCGTGGCCGGCGAGGGAGGGGAGCAGACACGGGACGCCGCCGAGCAGATCCTCGAGAACACCTTCCTCGACGGCACCGCCGGTGACGACTTCATCGGCGTGCAGTGCTACGAGCGCACCGTTCTCGGCCCCACCGGGCCCGTCGAGCCGCCTCCGGGGACGCGTCTGACCCAGATGGGATACGAGTACTGGCCTCAGGTGGTGGAGTACACGGTACGACGGGCCGCCGCCTACACCGGGATCCCCGTGGTGGTGACCGAGAACGGGCTCGCCACGGAGAACGACGCCGAGCGTGTCGAGTTCATCACCACCGCCCTGCAGAGCCTGCACCGCTGCATCGCCGACGGGGTCGACGTGCGCGGCTACTTCGTGTGGAGCCTGCTCGACAACTTCGAGTGGCACCTGGGATTCGGGCCCAAGCTCGGCATCTGCGCCGTGGACCCCGTCACCTTCCAGCGCCACCCCAAGCCCAGCGCCCACTGGTTCGGAGACGTGGCCAAGGCGAACGCCCTGACCCTGCCCGCTCCCTGACCCTGCCCGCTGCCTGAACCTGGCCTCCCTGAACCTGGCCGCTGCCTGAACCTGGCCTCCCTGAACCTGGCCGCTGCATGACGTCGAGACTGAGACCGAGGGTCAGGCGCGTCGCAGCTGCGGACGTCAGTCCCCGTCTGCGGCCTTGAGGGCGTCGCCGATGGTGGCGTCGATCGTCCACAACTTGGGCGCCAGGTGGTGTTCCAGTGCCCAGGACACGGTCAGGGTCTGACTGCCGGCGCGTCGAAGCAGCTCGGCGCCCAGGCGATCATGGGTCAGATAGAGCCCGACTCGGGACCGCCACGAAGGACGTCCGCCCCGTGAAAGGTCCCCGGCCCAGCGGATCAATCGGGCCCGGCCGACGGCCAGTGCCGCGAAGGTGACCCACACACGGGCGAAGGTCCCGAACGACGACTCGACCTTGCCGACGTCGTGGAGGAGAGCCGCGGCGACGACCTCCCTCCCCGGTTGCTCGGTATCCAGCAGGCGAATCGTGTCCCGGGCGACCCCCACGGCATGACGCCGGTCTGGTCCCGACATGCGCCGCCACAGCGCTTGCTCGCCCTCGATGAGGTGGTCCAACGCCCAGGACTCATCGGCCGGGGCCGGGCCGCGCGGCGAAAGGGCGGTGAAGAAGCGCCCTGTCAGATGTCGCCACGAGCCGAATCCGCTGCTGGCGCCCACGGAATCCAGGGTAGCGCGACGCATGGTGCAAACCCCCCAGGTCGGGTGGGTAGATTTTGGTCGGCTCGTGCCGGGGGTCCGGCCCGACCGCGAAGGAAATCGCCCAATCGGAGGTGTGTCATGGAGCACTTTCTCGAGACCTGGGGCTATGTCGCGGTATTCGGCCTCAGCTTCATCTCGTCCATGGGCCTGCCCGTCGGCGCCGAATTGGCCGTGATCTACGGCGGGGTGCTGGCCAGTGGCCAGATCGCCCACGAACCTCATCACCTCAACGTGGTCCTCGTCATCGTCCTGGCCACCTTGGGCGAGGTCATGGGTTCCCTGGCGGGCTATCTCATCGGCTTCTACGGCGGACGTGCCTTGGTCGACCGGTTCGGCAAGTACGTGTTGCTCACCCACAAGGACCTCGACCGGGCCGAAGCGTGGTTCGGCCGCCACGGCGAGCCGCTGGTCCTGTTCGGCCGCTTCATCCCGCTGCTGCGATCGTTCGTGTCCTTCGCCGCCGGCTTGGGCGAGATGGCCATCGCCAAGTTCTTGGCCTTCACCGTCATCGGCTGTGCCATTTGGTGCACGGCTCTGGCCAGTCTGGGTGATGCCCTCGGGTCCAGCTACAACCACGTCCTGAAGGACTTCAGCTACGCCGGATACGCGCTGGCTGCGCTGGCCGTGGTGGCGGTGGTCCTGCTCTTCCTCCACCGCCTCCGGACGGTACGAGAGGAACGGCACAGCGCGTCAGGTTGACCGAGCAAAGGGTCGACCGAGTGTCAGGGTGACCGAACTTCAGGCTGATTGTTCAGAGGGTCGCCCCCACCCGACGGAGAGCCCCTTCCCGTCGCCTACGACCGCGATCTCGAGGTCGGGTCATGTCCCATGGCCGGCACCAAGAGCGCGCCTGGTGCGCAGGTGCTCGAGGTGCACGACGATCACGGCCAGCGCGCTCGACCCGGCGGGTCGCCCTGGTGGGCATGAGACGATGCACCCGCGGCGGCCGTGGGGTCCGATGAGAGGAGCACCATGCAGGTGATCATCCTGGGTAGCGGGAGCCCGCTTCCCGATCCGGCTCGTGCCGGCCCGTCGACACTGGTGCGCACCGCGGTGGGAGACCTGCTGTTCGATTGCGGACGCGCCGTGCTGATGCGTTGTGCCGCGGTGGGGTCGGGCGCGGGGGCGATCCGGGGCTTGTACCTGACCCATCTCCACAGCGACCACATCACGGACCTGAACGACATCTTCACCATGCGATGGGTCATGTCGTTGGTCCCCAATCCGTTACCGGTGTTCGGTCCGATCGGCACTGCGGCTCTCGTGCAGGCCACCGAAGCGATGCTCGAACCGGACATCGGCTACCGCCTTGCACACCATGACGACCTGCAGTGGCGACCGGCGGCAACCGTGACCGAGGCCGACGGGGGCGTCATCTTCGACGAGGGGTCGGTGCGGGTGACCGCCGCCCCGACCGATCACGCCCCTGTCCGGCCGACCCTGGGCTTCCGCGTCGACGACGGAGACCGGTCGGTGGTCATCGCCGGCGACACGGTGCCGTGCGCGGGGCTCGACGAGCTCTGCGCCGGTGCCGACATGCTCGTGTACACCGTCGTACGGCGCGATCTCATCGAACAGGTCGGCCTGCCCCGGCTCACCGATGTGCTCGACTACCACTCCTCGGTACCCGACGCGGCCCGGACCGCGCAGCGACATGGCGTCCCGACCCTCGTGCTCACCCATCTCGTTCCCGCTCCGGCCCCCGGCACCGAGCAGGAGTGGTTCGACCAGGCCACGGCCCATTTCACCGGTGACGTGGTGCTGGCCACCGACCTGTTGACACTCGACGTGACTCCACCTCGTCGTCGTTGAGGCCACGGGATACCCTTTCCGGACGAGCAGACAAGGAGGGCCCCAATGACCGTCGACACGTTCCGCAAGGGTTTCACCGGCAACGTCATGGTGCCCACCTCCGAGGGCTACGAAAACGCGCGCGCACTGTGGAACGGTGACATCGACCGGAGACCGGCGGTCATCGCCCAGTGCCGAACCGCCGACGAAGTGGCTTCCGCCCTCGAGTTCGGTCGCGGCGAAGGCCTCGAGATAGCGGTACGGGGCGGCGGGCATAACTTCGCCGGCCACGGAGTGTGCCACGCCGGGCTGATGATCGACCTCAGCCCCATGCGCGACGTGCAGGTCGACCCGGGCGCTCGACGCGCACGTTGTGGGGGGGGAACCACCTGGGCCGAACTCGACGCCGCCACCCAGGCTCACGGGCTCGCCACCCCCGGAGGGGTGATCAGCCACACCGGTGTCGGGGGCCTGACATTGGGTGGGGGGATCGGGTGGCTCACCCGGAGAGCCGGTCTCAGCTGCGACAACCTGGTGTCGGCACGGGTCGTGACCGCCGATGGCCGCCTCCTCACCGCCTCGGAGGCCGAGAATCCCGACCTGCACTGGGCGCTGCGCGGCGGAGGGGGGAACTTCGGGGTGGTCACCGAGTTCGAGTTCGCCCTTCACGAGGTGGGCCCGGAGGTCCACCTCGGCCTCTTCTTCTGGGGGGTGCAACAGGGGGTCGACGCGCTCCGCTTCGTGCGGGACTACACGGCCTCGGTCCCGCCGGGCACCGGTGTCCAGCTCATCGGGTTGAACGCGCCGCCGGCGCCGTTCGTTCCCGAGGAGTTCCACCTGGCGCCCGGCTATGCCGTCGCTGTCGTGGGATGGGGCTCGGCGGAGGAGCACGCCGCGCTGGTCCAACCGATTCGTGACACGCTTCCTCCGCTGTTCGAGTTCATCACCCCTCTCCCCTACACCTTCCTGCAACAGATGCTGGACGACTCAGCACCATGGGGGATCCTGGGGTACGAGAAGGCGTTGTACCTCGACGACCTCGGGGACGGCGCCATCGACGTCGTGGCCGAGAGGTTCCCGGCCAAGTCCTCGCCGATGTCGATCATGCCCGTGTTCCCCCTGGGCGGTGCGTACCACGAGGTGGCGGACGACGCCACGGCTTGGGGTGGCAGCCGGGCAGTCAAGTGGGTCTTCAACATCGCCGCCATCGCACCCACCCCCGACCTGCTCGAGGCCGATCGGACCTGGGTCCGCTCGATGTTTGACGCCCTTCAACCTTTCGCAGCCGGCGTCGGCACGTACGTCAACTTCATGAGCGATCCCGACGAGGAGCGGGTGCGGGCCTCCTACGGGCCCAAGTACGAGCGGCTGTCTCGTATCAAGGCGGAGTACGACCCCGAGAACCTCTTCCACTTGAACGCCAACATCAGGCCGTCCCAGCCCGGCACCGGCTGAGGCCTGCCTCTCGCGCCGCCGGTTCCGGTCCCGCCTCAGGTGGCGCCCTTTCCGGTCAACGACCGGGACAGCGACCAGGGACCACAGTGACTTCGACCGTCTCGGTTGACGACGGATTGGTCACCTCCACCGCGCTCCCGACCGTACGGAGCCGGCCGGCCGAGGTGCGGGCACAGTACCCATGGGGATACTTCCGGGACGGAATGCCGATCAGCGTGGGGGCCTGCACCTTGGGGTTGGACACGAAGTTGAGGTAGAAGGCGCCCAAGGTGGCGTCGTAGTCGATCAAGGTCAAGGATCCCGCCACAGCCTCGGGAAAGGGCTGGGACAGCGCATTGGCGATCGGGTGCAGCTGCCCCGAGGGGCTGGCGAGTGCCTCCGCCGAGCTGCCGGTGGGGTCGTCGTAGTACTTCCACGACCAGTACGCCCAGCCGATCAGCGATTGGTCCGCAACCCTTGTCAGATTCTGGAGCAACTCGGAGCTCTGGGTGGCGCCGAACTCGGACATGAACAGGGGCAATCCAAGCGGTTCTGACGGCGTGGCGACCAAGGGGGCTTCAGCGGACCGCCGCACGAAGGTCGACTCCTCTTGAGCCACGCAAGCGGCGAGATTGTACGGGTTGCCGGTCACCCCGCTCCGGAAGCTGCAGTAGTCGTGGAAATTGAGCACCAGATTGGGGTAGTTCATGGCGCCCACGTAGTTGGGGGCCCCGTTACTGGTGAAGATCGTGGGCTCGCGGAAGATCAGGTGGTGCGGATCGGCAGCGAGGATCGTCGGAATCAGCCCGAGCACGGGGACGGCGGGAGGGCAGGCAATCGCCTTCGTGCTGTCGAGGAGGTGCCCGGGTATCGCGGTCCCCGTGTAGAAACACTCGAGGCGAACATCCAACTCCTCGGGGGTCAACCGGTCGAGGGTGGTGGTGAAGGGCTCGTTGACGGGGTCGTAGCCTACGACCCAGGGATCGCTCTCGAACGTCGAGGCGACGGCGGCCCAGCTTCGGTCGTACTCCCCCTGGATGTCCCCCACCACGTCGTTCGTCCAGAAATTGCGGACGGCGGCATTGAGCGAGGGGGAGGAGTAGTTGTTGGACCAACGCCCGGGCAACGTCTTGATCGGCAACCCGTTGGTGCAAACAGCCCAAGGCGGAGCCCCCTCACCTCGAAAGCCGGTGCTGTAGACGTCCTGGTGCATGTCCAAGAGGGTGTACACGTGGTAGCGACCCAACTGGTCCACCGTCTCCTGCACCCTCGACAGGTAGCGGTCGGCGACCCCCTGATTCCACTGGTGGGGATCACTCGGGTTCCCGTGCGCGCAAATGGCGGGATTGTTCGCTTTGAGCGTGCCCGGCTCGATCCCGGCCCAGATGATCCCCAGGCGAACGACGTTGAATCCGAGACCAGCGATGGCGGCGGCATCCTTGCGGGTGAAGTTCCACGGCTTGCCCGGATCGATGAACAGCTCGTAGGGCGGCCGCTTGTACACGGCGTTGACCCCGTGGAGGATGACCACTCGGCCGTATTGATCGTTGATGAATCCCCCCTGGAGGCTGGACAAGACCCCGTGGACGAACGGGCTCGTCGCCGTGAGGCCAGGCGCAGACGAACCTGACGAGCCTGACGTACCTGACGTTCCCTTCGCTGCTCCGCCTGCTCCGCCTGCTCCGCCTGCTCCGCCTGCTGCGTCGGCTGCTCCTCCTGCGCCTGCTGGCAACCAGAGGAATGCCGAGGCGACGACGGCTGCCACTGCAAGGCCCGAGATCAATCCGATTCTAAGTGCCCGCTGCATCGCGGTACGGTACCAGCGGCAACACCGTTGCCGACGTGGGCGGTCCGGGCGTTAGTCGGGTCGCTCTTCGTGCTCGCTCAGGTAGTCCTCACGGCGAATCACCAGGGGCGTGAGCTTCCTCGGGGTCTTGTCAATGCCCTCGCCACGAGAGCCGAAGGCTTGCACCAGAGAGTCGAACCTCACGGCGAACAGCGCCAGGTTCCATCCCGACTCCCCCATGTCCAACAGCAACCCCGCCGGATACTGCCCTGCACCGATCGTGGCCGATATCCACCATGGGGTCTGGAAGACCCCCGAAGACCTGATGTCCTCCAGGCTCCACGTCGAAGAAGTGGGGAACAAGGCGCTGCCTTCTCTGGGCTTGCCCCGACGATCGGTCTTCTGAATCCTGAACTCCGTGAGCCCGAATGTCATCACGGCGTACTTGTCGAACCTCGTCCCGTAGAGATTGACGTCAAAGGCAAGACGCCCGATGCCGTAGAAGCGCATCACCAGAACGTGGAACGCTTCTGCTCCCGCGTCTCGGGGCTCGTGGACCACGGCGGGCATCTTCGCAGAAACTCCGGACTGCCCGGGGATGTCGGCGCCCGATTATGATCCGGCTCGCGGTGGGGACGAGTTCTGTCTGTCGCTCGTCGTCGAGCGACACCGGCCTGATGGGCTGTGGGGAAGGAGCGAGGACGTGTCGGAGAACTTGCGGGTTCTGGGAAAGTACAGCGCCGCCATGGAGTCCGGTGACAGTGACGCGGTGTACGAGTTCTTCTCCGAGGACTTCCACAGTCACGTGACCGAGCGCGTGAGTCCGGAGCGGGTCGGCACCGACCTCCGGGGCGATGAACAGCAGTGGTGGCAACAAGCGCGATCGGCTTTCCCGGACATGACGTTCACCGTCGACCTGCTCGTCGAGTCGGGCGACCTGGTGGTTTCGAATTGGACGGTCAAAGGAACCCACTCCGGGACGCCCTTTTACGACGTGCCGGCCTCCGGGGAGCCTGTGACGATCAACGGCACCGCGATCCTGAGGATCCGAGACGGGCAGATCGTGGAGCACTGGGGTGGCCCGCACTGCCAGAAGGCCCACGGCTTGATTCTCTGAGGTCGGCTTGCGTCGACGACCTTTGCCCAGGTCCGAACGACTGCTTGTCAGCTCCCCGGCAGCCCGTTCGATCGGGCCACGGCACCGAACCACGATGCGCTGGGCTTCGGATGGCGGGCGAAGGTCTCCGGATCGACGCGGTGCAGCCCGAACTTCGGCCGATAACCGAGACTCCACTCGAAGTTGTCGAGCAGGCTCCACACGAAGTACCCGCGTATGTCCACACCATCGTCGAGACAGCGCCGTACCCCTCGCAAAGCCTCGGTCAGATAGGCGATTCGCTGGGCGTCGTCGTCGGTGGCGATCCCGTTCTCGGTGACGAGCACCGGGAGGCCGGTCACGGCCGCCGCACGCCGGGCACAGTGCTCGACCGCCTGCGGCCAGTACTCGTAACCCATCTGGGTGGTGGGCACCTCAGGATCGTTGGGGGCCTGGCCTTCAGGTCCGAAGTGCATGCGCGAGTAGCACTGGACCCCGACGAAGTCATCGCCTTCGGTGGCCCGCAAGAACCTGTCCTCCAGGATCTCCAGAGCAGCCTCGCGTACGTCCTCCCCGCCCGGCTCGGCCACGAGCTCGTCCATGGAAAGAGTCAACCCCACCGGGAAGTCTCCGGGGCCAGACCGCAGCGCCGAGACGGCCAGACGGTGCGCCCGCACCATGGACTCGTTGACGGCGAGGTGACGGCCGAGATCCCCCTTGACCCCGGGTGGAGAGCTCCCGACGGTGTACCCCATGACCCCGATGACGTTGAGCTCGTTGATCGTGCACGCCCAACCGATGAGGTCGCCGAGATGAGCGACGGACCGGGACACGAAGCGGGCAAAGGTGTCGGGTGCGTCGGCCGCCTCCCATCCGCCACGCACGCTGAGCCATGTGGGCGTCGTGAAGTGGTGGAAGGTCACCACCGGCGTGATGCCCCGATCGTGGCACGCCGCACAGATGCGTCGGTAATGGTCCAACGCAGCTATCGAGAACTCCCCTTCTGCAGGCTCGATCCGGCTCCACTCGAGCGAGAACCGATACGCCCCGAGGCCCATCACGGAGACGAGCGCCACGTCCTCGGGCCAACGATGCAGCGAGTCGCACGCATCTCCGCTGGGCTCGGCGCAGCCCGAGCCGGGGTCGTGTTCCCAAGCCCACCAGTCGTTGTTGAAATTGCCACCCTCGATCTGGTGGGCGGCCGTTGCCGTGCCCCAGAGGAAGCCGTCGGGGAACTTCGCATCAGGTGTCGCCGAGTCGGGCTGGTGCACCACCGAACCGTATCGCTCTGTGCGTGCTGACCGGCTACCGGGGCCGGTATGCCCCGCCGGACCGGCGACCGCTCCCGCCCCATGTCGGCCAGACGGCAGAGGGTTACCCTCCCGGCAGGTCGCTGGTTCCACCACTTCGTGAAGACGGCGGAAAGGGGGCCGATGATGCGAAAGCGTGCATTTGCATTGGCGGTTCCGCTGCTCCTGGTAGCAGTCTTGTATGTCATCTGGCCCGCACCTGCAGCCGCCGCGAGCTGTGTGCCCGGTCCCGGTGCCCAGTTGCAAAGCTGCGGTCTTGCCGGTGCCGACCTGGCCGACGCCGACCTGGCCGGGGCCAACTTCGCACTCGCCAACCTGACTGGCGCCAACCTGACCGGGGCCAACCTGTCGTTTGCGGAGCTTCCCCTGGTCACGCCAATGCGACGGACGCCAAGTTCAGGGGAGCGACGTGGGGTAACACCACATGTCCCGACGGCAAGAACAGCAAACGAACGGGGGACGTGTAAGCACGACCTGTAGGCACGGGCTGGTGAGGTCGGTCGCCTGTCGACCCGACCGTGACAGTACGCACGTCGATCATCGAGGCATCGCCCGAGGTCGCCGTCATCGGCCCGCGGGTGACCGCTTCCCGGGCGTCGTACTATTGGAGGCGTGAAGGGAGACCGGGTCGAGGTGGTCGTCGACGTGGGCGACGGCGTCCAGCGCTTCGACATCCGCGCCACGCGGGCCGGTCGCCGCGTCGAGATCCTCAACTCGCGGGGCTCGGTGGAAGTCACCGAGGTGACCCGGTCGGGACGTGCCGTGCGGACGGCACGCTTCATGGCGGCCCGGGTCGTGGCCGT
>JARLGQ010000354.1 GCA_031292675.1 Acidimicrobiales bacterium | reverse complement strand
GGGAGTGAGGGTGGCGCGCGGCGATTTTCGCGTCCCAGCGTCGATTGTCGGGCTGCGTCGCGCGCTCGGTCGACCGCAGCCACGGCTTTGCGACAATTTGGGCTGCAGGTTGAATCAGATTTGCAACAGCGCGTCGCGTCGCTGCGCCTCCTCCGCGATGGCGCGCAGCCCCTCGCTCGGCACGGTGTAGACGGCATGCGGCCCGAAGCCGAGGTGGAGCCGTCCCTCCCTGCCCTCCATCGCGTCGAACAGCCGGCAGGCCTCCTCGAGCAGGTCCTCCCACCCGTTGCGGGGTGCCCCGGGCACGTCGAAGATCCCCGGCGTGTACATGGCCCGGATCCCCGAGTCGATCACCGCGGCGGTGACCGGTTCGGGATGGCGGTACTGCTCGCAGGTGGTCGTGACACCGTTGCAGAGCAGCTCGGCCGCGCCGAGCGCCATGCCCCAGTACACGTCCTCGTCCTGCAGCAGCGCCTCGCGCGGCCAGACGGTCTCGCTCAACCAGCGGTCGAGCGGCAGTCCATCTCCCGCGCTGCGCACGAGGGTCATCGGGGAGTGGCCGTGGCAGTTCACGAGCCCGGGCATGAGCAGGCCGCCGAGTTGGCGCACCTCGGTCCCCACGGCCGCCGGCACCTGCCAGGGGTCACCGACCCACGAGATCAGCCCGTCGTCGATCTCGACCGCGCCCGGGACCAGCATGGTGTTCTCGGCGTCGACGGTGAAGACGGCGTCGGCCACCAGCCGCAGCGTCATGGAGCGCCGACGAACAGGCGGCCCGACAGGTCGCGCGAGACGTGGATCGCCTCCGAGCCACCCTCCACCGTCACCTCGACGTTGCCCTCGGGGTCACGGCCCCCGACACGGGCGATGACGCCGGGGATGAAGCCGCCCTCGTCGAGCAGCGTCAGCGAGCCGAGGTTGAGCTCCACCTCCTCGCTGATGCGGAACAGCCGCACCCGCTCCCCCACGCCGACCTCCGCCAGGGGCCGGGTCGGGACCGCTGGTGCGGGTGAGCCCGATCCCGGAATCGGGTTGCCGTGCGGGCACGTGGCAGGGTCGCCCAGCAGCTCGACCAAGCGGGCCTCGACATCGTCGGAGATCACGTGCTCCCACCGCCCCGCCTCACGGTGCACCTTGTGCCACTCGAGCCCGATGACGTCGACGAGCAGCCGCTCGGCCAGGCGGTGCTTGCGCACCACCTTCTCGGCCAGCGCCCGCCCGCTGTCGGTGAGCGAGAGTCGCCTCCCCTCCCGGATGACGTACCCGTCCTCGGTGAGCCGGTCGAGCATCTCTGACACCGAAGGGGCGGAGCGGCCCAGGCGCTCCGCGATCCGGGCCTGGATCACCGGCACGCCTTCCTCCCCCAGGGCGAGCATGGTCTCGAGGTACTCCTCGACGGGCGGGTGGAACTCCTGCGGCGTGTGGGCACCGTGCTCAGGCATGGCAGTGGTCCCCGTCCGACGACGGGGGCACGTCGAGTGCGGGGTTGCGGTCGAAGAAGCCGAAGGGGATGAGCGAGAAGCCCGTGCACTCCACGGGCATGACCGGCCAGTCCTCGGGCCGCGGGATGTGGGTGATCCCGAAGCTGTGCCACAGGACGATGTCGGTGTCGACGACGTCCCGGTCCCGGGCCGTCCACGCCGGGAGTCCCGCCCCGCCCTCGTGCTGGTTGGGATAGTCGCCTGCCGCGCGCCGCTCTTCGGGCGAGAAGGGGGTGACCCACAGGTTGTGCGCCGCGAAGGCGGCGCGCCGGCCGATGCTCGACTCGGGGCCGGCGAGAAGCGTCGGCGTGGCGGACGGCAGGAGCTTGTAGGCCGTGGGCTGGCCCAGGCCGTTGTGCCGGCTGCGGTTGGCGATGCGCCACGTGCGCGAGCGCGACGGGTCGGCGCTGCGCCGCGCCCTCAGTTCGGTCTCGAGCAGCGTGGTCGTGGTGCCGAAGGCGCTACCGACAGGGTTCCCCTCACCGGTGGGCGAGGGCACCGCGTCGACCTCGAAGACTGCATTGTCCGGCCCGTCGATCTCGATATCGAGCCGGACGTTGAACAGGTGCTGGTGGTAGGGCGCCGCCAGGCCCGGGGCCACCATGCGTGCGTGCTCCCCGGGGTCGTCGCCCTCGACCGCCATGGTCGACATGATCCCGGTGAGCTTCACCTCGAGCTGCATGGTGCCGTCGAGATAGAAGTACCAGTAGAACCCGTACTCGTAGTTGCCGACGGTGGCGATGGAGCTGACGACCAGGCGGCGCGACCGTCGCACCTCGCTGCGGCCCGAGACCATGTCGACGTGCTTCCAGAGGATGGAGTAGTCCTCCTCGTGCATGCAGATGGCATTCGACTTCGTGTGCGGCTTGCCCCGCTCGTCCGCGAAGACGTCGTCGAAGTAGTGGATCTCGCCCAGGCAGTCGCATCCCAGGGTCAGCGAGTTGGCCATGCGCCCGAGGCCCCATTCACCGGCATCGAACGCGCTCTTCCACCAGTGCATGGGTCCGGGGTGCCCGTAGGGCACCACCATCTCGCTGACCGAGGCGCGGTAGACGATCGGCCGCACCCTGCCGCCGTCCTCGTAGCCGATAGTCGAGAGGACCAGGCCCTCGAGCGGGTCCATGTTCACCCGCAACGACCACTTCTGCCACTTCACGAGGTTGCCGTCCACCTCGAAGCTCGGGCCCTCGGGCTGGGTGATGCTGAGGGGCTTGAGGTCGGTGCGCAGCGGCCCGTTGTGCTCGGGGTAGTAGCTCCCCGAAGTGGGCGGGATGGCGACAGTGCCGTAGTCGAGCACCTCGAGCACCTCACCCCGCCCCATGTCGACGATGGCCAGCAGCCCTTCGAGCGGGCGCGCATAGCCGTTGTCGTCGGCCGACTCGCGCAGGTAGGCCAGGCACTTGGTGATGCGACGCCGCTTCTCGTGCTCGAGCCCGAAGGTCCCCGCCGGCCACGGGTCGACCTGCACCAGCGAGCGGTCCACCACCCCGCGGCGGTCGAGGGCGGCGCCCCATTCCTCGCACTCCGCCAGCGCGAGCTGTGCCGCGTAGGCCTCCTCTATCTGCAGCGGCGGGCGGACGTCCTCGACGACCTCCCAGCGCACCACCTCGCCACCGGTAACCGAGACGACCGCCTCGACCACGTCGGCCTCGGGACCCTGCAGCAGCACCATGCGCACCTGGCGGTCGAGGCGCGCCGAGGCCCCCGGCTCGCCGCTGTCCACCGCCCGCACGACCTCCTTGGGGGGACCGCACAGGGCCACATAGGCGAAGCGAAGGTCATCGTTCGCCACGGCGGCCCGGCCACTGTCGAAGACGATCTGGCGCGCCGCCTTGATCTCGTCCCCCGTCAGGGGCGACAACGGGTGCAGCGACAGCGGGGTGGGAACGGCAGCGGTCGGCATTTGCGCCATGGTACGTGGCGGATGGCCGCGGGCCGCCTACCATGCCTGGCATGGACGATGCGGCCGAGCGTGCCGCCCGCAGCGCCCACGAGCTGGCCCGTCGCACCGGCACGGACCGTCACGACGTCCTGGTCGTCCTCGGCAGCGGCCTCGCCGGCGTGGGCGAGATCCTGGGGGCCGGGGGACCCTCGCTCCCGCTCGACACCCTGCCCTACTTCCCCCGCTACACCGCCGCCGGGCACCGGGCCCATGGCTGGTCGGTCGACATCGCGGGGAGGCGCGTCCTGGTCTTCGGTGGTCGCTGCCACCTGTACGAGGGCGTGCAGCCCGAGGAGGCCGTCCATCCCCTGCGCACTGGTGTCGCCGCCGGTTGCGGCACCGTCATCCTGACCGCCGCTGTCGGGGGCATACGCCCCGACCTGGCCGCCGGGTCGATCATGGTCGTGGAGGACCAGCTCAACCTCACCGGGCGCAGCCCGCTGAGCGGTCCCGACTTCGTCGACATGGCCGACGCCTACTCGCCCTCGCTGCGCCGGCTGGCCCTGGCCACGCCCGGACCTGCGGCCCCCGGGCTCTCCCCCCGGCCCGGCGTCTACGCCCAGGTGCTCGGGCCCCAGTTCGAGACTCCCGCCGAAGTTGCCATGCTGCGCACCGCGGGGGCGGACGTGGTGGGGATGTCGATGGCACTCGAGACGATCGCCGCCCGGCGGGCCGGGGCCGAGGTCCTGGGCCTGGCCGTGGTCACCAACGCGGCCGCCACCGCCGCCGTCAGCACCGAGATCGCCGGCATCGGGGCCGTGGGCGACGCCGCCGCCCCCACCGTGGCCGAGATCGTGCGCCACGTCGTAGTGTCACTCCCGTGACCACCGCACCGACCGGCGTCGACCATGTGGCGATCAACGTCCCCGACGTCCCGGGGGCCATCGCGTTCTACACCGAGAAGATGGGGCTCATCCAGAATTTCACCCGGCCCGACTTCGGTTTCGCCGGTGCCTGGCTCGATACCGCCAACGGGCAGCAGGTACACCTCATCGAGCTGCCGGCGCCCCCCAACGTGGGCCAGCACTTCGCCCTCGTGTACGACGATCTCGACGTGGTCGTGCCCGAGCTCCGTGGCCGAGGCCTCGAGGTCACGGACCCCGTCCCGGTGGGTGAGACCGGCCGCCGGCAGGCCTTCACCAGCGACCCGTGGGGCAACGGGATCGAGCTGCACCAGCGCCCCCGCCCCGGGTAGGCACCCCGGTCGTTCGTCCCCTTGACAGGGCGGCGCTCAGCTCGTCGCCATACCGACCACTGGCTGGTTGATGTGCATCCCGCCCGCCGAGCCAAAGAACGGGGCGTTGTAGGCGAAGAGGCCGCCGTCGGAGGCCACCTCCCAGTAGCCCGAGCCGTCGGGCTGAGACGCCATGGCGACCACGGGGCTGTTGAGTGGCTTGCCACCCCGGGAGCCCAGGAAGGGGGCGTTGAAGGCGAAGAGGCCGCCGTCGGAGGCCACCT
>JARLGQ010000353.1 GCA_031292675.1 Acidimicrobiales bacterium | reverse complement strand
GGGGCGAGTCCTACGGCCTCCTGGGCCCGAACGGTGCAGGCAAGACCTCCACCATGCGGATGATCGCGTGCATGTCACCGGTCTCGGCCGGGACGTTGCGGGTACTGGGGATGGACCCCGCCCACGAGGGCTCGCGGATCCGTAGCCGCATCGGCATCGTGCCCCAAGAGGACACGCTCGACCTCGAGCTCACCGTCCTCGACAACCTGATGGTCTACGGCCGCTACTTCGACCTGCCGCGCCGGGTCATCCGCGAACGCGCCGAGCAGTTGCTCGAGTTCACCCAGCTCTCGGAAAGGGCCCACGACAAGGTGGATCCCTTGTCCGGCGGGATGAAGCGACGGCTCACCATCGCCCGCTCGCTGGTCTCGGATCCCGAGCTCCTGATCCTCGACGAGCCCACCACGGGCCTCGACCCCCAGGCCCGCCACCTGCTGTGGGACCGCCTCTACCGCCTGAAGCAACAAGGTGTCACCCAGGTCATCACGACGCACTACATGGAGGAGGCCGAGCAGCTCTGCGACCGCCTCGCCGTCATGGACGGAGGGAGGTTCGCAGCCGAGGGCTCCCCGAGCGAGCTCATCGCCCGGTACTCGACGCGCGAGGTTCTCGAGCTCCGCTTCCGCGATCCCGACACCGACACCGAGGCGGTGGCGGCTCACCTGCAAGGACGGGTCCAGCGCTTCGAGGCTCTGCCCGACCGCCTGCTCCTCTACACCGACGACGGCGAGGCCACACTCACCGAGGTGCATCAGCTCGGGCTCAATCCCGACAGCGCGCTCGTCCGGCGATCGTCGCTCGAAGACGTCTTTCTCCGTCTGACGGGCCGATCGCTGGTGGACTGAACGGAGACGCTGAGGGTGAGCATCACGACGAGGGCGGAGGCGCCCAGCCCGGATCGCATCCGACATCACCGGTCCTCGCCCACCTGGGTGCGCTCCATGCGCTACTGGATGTACCAGTACAAGCGCACGTGGCGGGGGTCGATCACCACCAGCTTCCTGTACCCCGTGCTGTACCTCGCCGCCATGGGCCTCGGGCTCGGGTCACTGATCAAGGGCCACGTCGACGGGGTGCGGTATCTCGACTTCCTCGCCCCGGGGCTCCTGGCCTCGACGGCCATGCAGATCGGCGGGAACGAGGCCATGTACCCGGTCATGGCCGCCATCAAGTGGCTGCGCACCTACTTCGCCATGCTGGCCACGCCGTTGACCGTCGTCGACGTGCTCGTCGGCCACTTGGCCTGGATCGCCCTGCGACTCGTCATGGTCACCTCGATCTACCTGGCGGTCATGACGGCCTTCGGCACCGTGCACTCCGCCCTCGCCGTCCTCGCCCTGCCCGTCGGGGTCCTCACGGGACTGGCGTTCGCGGCGCCGATCGCGGCCTTCGCGGCGGCACAGCAGAACGACACCGGCTTCTCCACCATCTACCGCTTCGGGCTCATCCCGCTGTTCCTCTTCTCGGGGACCTTCTTCCCCGTCGCGCAGCTCCCGGGCTGGCTGCAGCCCATCGCCCAGGCGACGCCGCTCTACCACGGGGTGGCCTTGTGCCGGGGCCTGGTCCTGGGCCACGTGGGCCTGGCCGCGGCCGGGGTACATCTCGCCTACCTGGTGGCACTGACGGTCGTGGGGTTCGTGCTCGCCATGGGCACGTACCGGCGGAGGCTCGTGACATGACCGACGTCTCGCACAGCACCGACACGCCGCAGCCGGGGGGAGTCCCTTTGCGGATCACGCCCGTGGCGATGCTGGGCACACGCCGGGCCCGGCGCCTCGTCGAGCGCAACATCCTCGTGTACCGGCGCTCGTGGGTGTTCTTCGTGTCGGGGTTCTTCGAGCCCTTCTTCTACCTCCTGTCCATCGGTCTGGGCCTCAACAAGCTGGTCGGCCCCATCCACGTCGGACAGCAGCTCATCCCCTACACCATCTACGTCGCCCCCGGGCTGCTGGCGTCGTCGGCCATGAACGGCGCCACCCTCGACTCCACCTTCAACGTCTTCTTCAAGCTGAAGATCGCCAAGACCTACGACGCCGTGCTGTCGACGCCGCTGGGCCCCGGCGACGTCGCCTTGGGGGAGCTGACGTGGGCGCTCATGCGGGCGACGGTCTACTCGACCGCCTTCCTCGTGGTCATGGCCGGTCTCGGGTACGTGCTGTCGCCGTGGGCCATCCTCTGCCTGCCGGCCGCCATGTGCGTCAGCTTCGCCTTCGCCGCCGTCGGGATGGCGGGAACGACGTACATGCGCAGCTGGCAGGACTTCGACAAGGTCTCCCTCGCCCTCATCCCGCTCTTCCTGTTCTCGGCCACCTTCTACCCCCTGTCGGTGTACCCGGGGTGGGTCCAGGCCGTGATCCGCTGCACCCCGCTGTACCAGGGGATCGCCCTCCTCCGAGGGCTCGACACCGGCATCCTGTCGTGGACCCTGGCCGGCCACGCCGCCTACCTGGTCACGGCGGGATTCCTGGGCCTGGCGGTGGCCACGCGCCGCATGGCCGCACTGTTGCTGCCCTGATCCCGGGGGCGTCGCCAGCCGGTCCCGGCCCCCCGCCGGCCGGCCCCCTGGCGCCCGCCGGCGTGCTCGGCGGCCCGGCCC
>JARLGQ010000352.1 GCA_031292675.1 Acidimicrobiales bacterium | reverse complement strand
GGTTGCCGGCGGCGACGGCGCCGATGGACAGTCCGCCCACCACGGCCACCAGCGCGGCCAACGCCAGCCACGAGCGCCAGCGCCGTCGCCATTCAGCTCGGAAGACCATGGAGACTGCGTCCACTACTCACCCCCGCAGGCTCATTGTGGCAAACAGTCCGACCGCTGAGAAGGTGGCAGTCAGGCGTCTCGGTAGGTGGTCTGTTGCCGGCCGACGGGGGTGCGGGCACCCATGGCCCTCGTGGTGCTGGCACTGGTGCAGCTGACGACCAGTCCACCCCCCGGTCTGCTCGGCAACGCTTTACCGAAGCTCTCGTTCCACGTCGTCGATGGCCAAGTCGTGTCAATGACCTCGACCGGCATGAACATCGACTTCACAAGACCTCTCGGCGTCGGAGTATTCTTAATTAACGGGGATTGTGCCACCGAACCCAGTCAGCGACGACATCGGCATCCCGTTCGAGGCCACGGTTGTCGCGCTTGTCCCGGGGCGGCAAGAGACGACCCGCAACAGGACGATCCTTCTCGCCCTCGTCCAGCCTTGACCAAAGCGTTCTTCGCGACCCGCAGCGATTTCGGACGGTCCAATCGGTTAGGGCCTCCTCAGAGGTCGCACTCACACCGGCACTACCGCCTAGTCTGAAGCGCTACTCCGACGCTCCGGTAGCCGGTGATCCCCGGGTGTCCGGCGATGGCACGCTGGCCCTCTCGGGGCGACCCGGACCCGGCAGTTGCGAGCAGGACCCCGTTACCGCCTGGACTGCGCTCCGAGTGAGTGATTCCGAGCGGCTCTCTGGGGTCGTCGACGGGCGGGCGGGGTCGCTCAGAGCGAGTCGTGAGAGTTGGGCACAGACGACGTCTGCCACGTGACCCCCACGCACATCTCGTCGGATGATCCGTCGCCGAACGTGACGAAGTGCGGCGGCGCCTTGCGGAGGATAGGCAGCTGCTGCGCCAGCGTGGGGTTGTAGGTGCAGTTGATCTGTATCCGGTCGCCGCTACTCACGGGGATGGGCGCCACGTTGTACGCCTTCTGGTAGTCGAAGTTGTAGTTCGGGACGTTGAGGATGGTCTTGGCCTGCGGCGTCCCCGGATTGAGCACCATCGTGAACCCGACCCCCAACAGGTGCATGTGGGGCTGGATCCTGACGATGTAGCCGTCCCCTCCGATCCGCCACGTACACGTGGCGGTGTCACCGGCGGGCGGGTTGTCAGGGTTTTCACCACATGCCTGGTCGATGAGCTTGGTCATCTCCACGCCGCCGGAGCCGAAGCGCTGGTCCAGGTAGTTGAGCGACCCCTGGTAGCTGCAATACGGCCCGGTCACGCCGGCCGGGCACGGGATGTTTGGCGGGGCCACCAGGTATTGGGACTGCATCGGCAGCAGCGGCGTGGATACCGGCACGGTGTGGAGCACGAGCCCGTTCGTGACCGGCTTGTCGCCTACCAGCAAGTTGTAGTGCACCTGCTCGATAACCAGGCTCCCCTTAGGAAGCGAGATCCCCGTGCCCTTGGGGAGCACGTCGGCGCCGTGTCCCGGAGCCCACACGCTCAGGAAGGGAGTGCTCAAGAAGGCGGCGAGCGACGCGCCGGGCAGCGACGGCGCGCCGAAGCACGTCCACCCCTTGCCGCCGGTGGCGGCGTTGGCCGCGACGGCCTGGGCCGTCATGGACGGGGGCACCAGGGAGAGCACGGCGTGGTGGACCTCGGGACTACCCGGGCGGAACTGGCTCGAGATGACGTACGAGTTCTTCGTGATGTGCGGGTTGACCAAGCTGCAGTGATAGTCGTCGGTCGCCCCCACGGCCGCCTGGGGCGTGTACCTGGGCGAGGCCACCGACACGGTCGAGATAAGCGAGTTCGTCGCCGTGTTGATCTTGCCCGACCCCGACGTGGTCGCCATCGCCACCGCGCCCAGCGTGCCGGCGACGACCACCACACAGATGGCCACGATGACGGCGCGCGGCCGGCGCATGGCGCCGGCGATGCCGCGTGGCTTGGGGGCGACGGGCCCACCCCGCGCCCCTTCGGTCACCCTATCCGCGCTGTCGGCAGGATCGGTGTCGGCGTGCTCGATGAGATCGGTCATGGTCCCCCGTCCCCGTCGTCGGTCCGCCTGATGCGCCGGGCCCCCCGTGCCTAGGCAGCCGAGTTGTGGTTGGCCCGAAGGCTAACCCACCTCGCGCCCGAATGCCGTGGCAAACAAGGCCACGGCAGAGCTCGAAGGGCGTCAGCAGGGCGGCCTGCCCGTCGTATCCACGGACTGGGCCCCGCCGCCCGTCGCCGACGCCGGGTCGGCCCTGACTATGTGGTGCTGCGGTGCGGAAGGGCTGCGCCCAGTTCGCCCTCGGAGTCGCGGTCCATGTTGCCGCTCGAACCCTCGACCAGGCTGGCGCGAACGAGGTCTTGGTGTCGGGTGCAGTGCCACTTCTTCTGGCAGGGTCCGGGTTGGAATTCGACGATCGCGGCGAACAGGAGCTGAAGGGGATACCGGGCCTTGGAGGCTATTTGGGGTCACGGGCTGAGGTCATCAACTGCCCGGTACAGACACGTCTCGACCGCGCACGTGATGAGCCGATGCCGATCGGCGCCTTGGCCGGGCGTCGGCGGACTGTCGCCCCTGATCGGATCGACACCGCCGGGCGGTCTCCGTACGGCCAGATCTGTGCTGGTCTCCTGCGTCGCCGCCCGGGTGCCGCGATCAGCGCGCTGCAACGTCGCTTGCTTGGAAGGAAACCTGCTTGCAGCTCGCCTTCCAGGGGCCTCCGGCCCCGTCCCCAACAGGGTGATCAGCTAAAGCTGAAGGCATCCTTGGGCGTGGGGGTGCTCGAGCCGGCAGTTGTCGTGACGATGACATCCACCGTGCCCGTGGGCTCAACCGGGGAGGTGGCGATGATTATGTGGCTGGATTCAACGGTGACACTCGCCGCAGGCGTCGTTCCAAACGCCACGGTGGAACCCTTGGTGAACTTGTGTCCCAGCACGTACACCGTGGTGCCCCCCGTAACGGGACCGGCCTTGGGGAAGATTGACCTTACAACCGGCAAAGTGCCCCCGGACCCTGTGCCCGGAGTCACAAATGTGAACGCATCGTCGGACGTCGGCATGCTCGGTCCAACGGCGGTCGTAACGATGACGTCAACCGTGCCCGCAGGCTCCGCCGGAGACTTGGCAAGGAGGACATGGTTCGATTCAAAGGTGACGCGCGTCGCGGGAACGGTCCCAAAGTCAACCGTCGCCGTCTTGGTGAAGTGCTGGCCCTTGATGAGCACCTCAGTTCCGCCAGCCACACGGCCGTGGTTTGGGAAGACGCGCTTCACGACCGGAGCATTGACATTGAAGGTGAAGGCATCGTGAGGTGTCGGAGTGCTCGGCCCGGCCGCGGTCGTCACGATGACGTCCACGGTGCCGGCAGACTCGGGCGGAGATTTAGCGACAAGGAGGTTTTCGGACTTCACCGTCACCTTGACGGCAGCGGTTGTCCCGAAGGCCACAGTCGCATCGGTAGTGAACCCGGTACCCGCCACGAAGACGTTGGTGCCACCGGTCGTGGGGCCTTGGTGGGGGACCACTGCGCTTACTGTTGGCGCAGGAGCGTTCGCGCTGGCGACGCCCGATGCCGCCATCAAGAAGCCGACCGGTAGCGCTGCCGCCGAGAGGACCAAACCGAACCTTCGGTACATGATGACCTCTTTCAACACGCCCCTTGTGGCGTACGCCCTCCTGATCGCTCGAGCCACCCGATTCGTTACATGCTGTTGCGATGTTTCACGGAGCGTGGTTGAGAACCCACCGAAGGGGCCTAGCGCGGCGGTCGAGCATCGTGTCGCGTTGATCCGGTAGACGCCGCGTCGCTTTTCGAACCGGTAGGCGTCACGGGGTGGCAGTGATGATGAGCCTGCATGACGTGCCCCGGCCGAGCGGAATCGCTGCACCCCCGCGGTCGCACAGGGCGCCCTGTCTGACCCTGGTGGTGGGACGGGCCGCGGCCGGCCGGGGTCGACGACGAAACCGGAGACGCCCACACCGGCGAGGTCGTGCTCGACTTTCTCTGGGTCGACGATTTGGAGGCCGGTGGTTTCCACTGGCCGGCGTTCGTGCTCGGACGGTGGGGGCGGGATCGAGCGGGAGTCGTCGCCTTGTGGGTTCCCCAAGGCACCAGACGTCCCGCTGAAACCGGGGGACGCCCCCTTGACACCACCGGAGGCCGCGAGGTTCCCGGCACCTTCGGGCCGTGCCGCCCGGTTGTGGCAGCCGATGCCGTGGTTGATGCCGCCACCCTTCCACGCGCGGCAGCGCCCGAGCGTCGAATGGCGTTGGCTTCCGGCACGGAGCGGGCGGCGTGGGCAACGGTCTTCTGTCGACCTGTGGTCGATGGCTTGGTGACACCCTGTCCACCGTCGAGTTGGCTAGACGACGGCTTTTCGACATGGCCCGTAGCCCCGTCAGGCGCAGAGGAGGTGGGGGCGCCCGCACAATACGCCGGGAGTTGCCCGGTGCCCCCGGCCGCCGCCGCCAAGTTGAGGTAGGCGGTGCTGGAGGAGTTGAGCGCGCCGACCCTCCACGCGCGACAAAGCCCGACGGTGGTCCGACTTCTCGGGCCGACGCCGGGGCCCGTGTCCGGCGCCGCGGCACCTCCCGTATTCGACGGGGGTGACCCAGCGATGCCGTGACGGTCATTCTGCGGTCCTGGCACCGAGATGCCGAGACTCGACAACGCCCGCGACACCGCCGCCTGGGCCGAAGGCGGCAAGGAGTCCGTCGCCGCCGCCACACCGCCGGCCAAGAGGACGACCGGAGCGGCCAGTGCCAGGACTTTGGCGGGAAACTTGGGAAATGCGAACGTTCGCTTGGTCTTTGCCCGGATGACCGGACGGGATCGCGCTTTTGCGGCGAACGTCGTCACGGTCGCCGCTCGAGCTGCGAGTTCCCCAGCGGTGGCCGGTCCCTGGGCCTTGTTGATCAGTCGGGCGATCCGGTCGAACCCCGGTGGGGCATCGTCGATCTCAACCTTGCCTGTGACCAACATTTCCGTCGTGGTGGCGTCGAGGTCGAGCGGGGCCATGTCTTCCAGATCGTCGAAGGTATCCAAGGCATTACACCGTTCGTGTTGTGGGCACGTGGTCGACGCCCTCGCGACTCAGGCGGCGCAGGGCCCGGTGCTCCATGACCCGCACCGTCCCGGGCCGCTTGCCCAGTATCTGTGCGACGTCCTCCACAGAAAGCCGGGCGACGACCCGGAGCACCAGGACCTCAGCCTGCCCGGGACTGAGCGCGGCGACGAGGTGATCGATCGCCTGCTGCGCTGACAGCGCCTCGAGGACGAGATCGGCCGGGTCCTCGCCTCCCGGCACCTCATTCAGGACTTCGGGGGCGACGGACTGGGTTCGGCGTCGAGCGCCGCGCCGGCGATGGTCGGCAAGGCGGCGGCGAGCCACGGAGAACACCCAGGCCCGTAGGGCAGGTTCGTCGCCCGTGAAGTCCTGGATGCGCTCGGCCACCGCCAGCCAGGTCTCCCCCGCCAGGTCATCGGCGGCACCGGGCTCTTCCCATCGCAGATAGCGCAGGAGCGAGGGCTGCAGGGCATCGAAGAGTAAGGCCGCCGCCCACTCCGCTCCGGCGCTGGCCGCCTCTAGAACCTGTTCGAAGTCCTCGATCGTCGTGCCGCCACCGTAGCTTGCCGCTGCTCGAATCACCGAGGTGCGTCCTGACGGTACCGAAGGCGGCGAGCGGTCGACATCGCGCCGTCAAGGTGCCGGCCTGGTCGGGGGCTCGAAGCGGGTGAGGGCGGATGGCAGGTTGTGAGATGGCCACGCTTTCCTGGAGGTCCCCAAGGTCTCGGCAGTCGCGCCAAACCGACCATCCCAATGTGCCGGGGGCTCGCACCCGGGGCCGAGGTTGACCCGACCTCCATCCTCGGCCGGGAGCGATCCCAGATGGCCCAACTGGCCAGAACCCATGGAGGCCCGACCCGGGGCTCGGTTGTCCCCGTCGGTTTCTCGCCGGGAGGCTAAACAGGCAGGGTACGTCCGGGTCTAGAGTCGCTGGGCGGCGCCGCACGGCACCAGCGCGGTGACCGGCCGCAACAAATCGCAACAAATGAGGAGGTGGCGCTCAATGGGACGAATGGTCGCGGACTGTCGGGATTTTCCGAGCGAAACGGGCTGCACGCTCACCATCACTGGCACCGAGATGGAGGTGTTGCAAGCGGCTGCGGAGCACGCGGTGTCCACCCACGGGCACGTCGACGGACCCGAGCTCCGTACTCAGATCCGGGGAATGTTGAAGGAGGAGGCTCCCTCATCGCGGTAGCCGGACCCTGTGCCGACGATCAGCGAGTTGAGATCGAATCGGCGTCTGCAGCATACGGACGCACCGGATGGATGTGAGGAGAACGTCGGCCCGGTCGGACGCAGTTCACGATTGCGTCCCTGCTCTGGAAGCGCCGAGTCGGTGCGATGAATTTGCGTGCTGACTGGAGAGTCTCAGGTCGGCTTTTCCGGTTCCCTAGCGGAGCGTGACGTGCCGCTCGTTCGCACCCTGGTCCAGCGGCGACCCGAGGACGACACGGCGGCATGATCGGGCACGGCACAACGGCACACGACATATGCCTGGCGGGGCTAATCCCGTAAGTATCCGGCTCGTCGCACCTGCCGTGCTCCACGCGTCGAGCGACGCGTTTCGTCCTTCATGCTCCGGACGAAGACGACCGGACCCTCGGTGAGTCGGGCTTACTCACTCCCCACCGAGAGTCACGTAACCAAGAGAATCGGGGGGCGATCTTCCCTTGGTCGGTCATCAATCACGACTCTGACACGAGCGTCATACTTCGGAAAGGGTCCAAAGACCCTACGGGTCCGACGCTCTCGACTCGAGTGACGTGAGAGCCAAGGACAGTCTGGACTTCTGGCATGCCCAGCTGTCAGCTTGGTCACGTGAACGCCCTGCGCCGCGTGCGCGGCGCCACGCCCACTCTATGCAGTGCGCAGTGGTGGCTCTCGTTGTAGATGGAGAGACGCGTGGCACAGTCGGGAGCCGCGCACACCCGTCCCGTCGAGAATCGGCGTGGAGGCCGGTCGTGGTCGTTGAAGGTTTCTGCACCGATGGAGTCGTTGTTCTGAGCGCGTTGATGCACCTCATCCACCTTCCGACCCCACGAGCGTCCCATCGCCGTGAGGTCTGAAGACCACGACGGCTTGACACTGAGCGAGGAGCTTGGGGCAAACCGAGAAGTCGGAGAGTCCGACCAGGCGCTGCTTGCCACTGAAACTGCCTGACCCCGATGGGACGTTGCCCCCCGTGCCGCCCCATCGGGGGGCAGGACACTTCAACTGTGACAGGTAGCCATCGGGACGAATAGAGCACTACGACACAGCGCGATGAATAACCAGGAACAGGTCAACGAGATCTCGAAATGAAACACAGAGTGGGCACAACCACACACGGTTTCACCGTTCATCGTCAAACAGGAACATGTTGCACGTCAGTTTCGGCGACGCTAGAGGCGCCTTCTGGCCTCGACGATGGCCATTAGGGCCGATTCCGTGACTCAAATGACACCTTGACCTTGGCGCGGTAGATCTTGACTTGTCCGTCCTCGATCTGAAGATCGAGTTTGCCCCACTTCGACAATGCGAAGGTCGCGCCGTGACCCCGGCCGCCTGGGCAATAGCCCCGGTGACAGCCTTCTCCCAGGATTCCTCGCTGGTGCCGACGAGTCGATGACCTTGTAGACGCTCTCGGCCATGCTCGTGTCTCCTCATCACGGCTAGGCGGCAGCGCGGAGTGTGGTGGCATGAACCACTGCACGATGGCCTCCTCGGATTGTCACGCCGGCGTCGACCGCTCTTGGTATCGACGCGCCTTGGCGATCCGGGCCGGGGTATTCGCTGCTGAGCCGCACAGGACCGGTCCATTATCCCCAGCCGTCACACGTGCAAGACGCTCGCCCGATTCGGCTCGTGAAGAGAGCGCCCGCCATCCCTCCCCTGCAAGTTCCCTGGCGCAATCTTGCGGCGCATGCAGGGCGAACCGCCTCGCCCCTCGCTGGCAAAGGGACTTTCTCCTCTTGCCAGTGATCAGCAAGGAGCGGACCGTCAGAGGTGGGGTCACGGAAGGAGGACGCGTGATGGCGGAGAATGCCTATGAGTCCGTAGTCCGGCGGGCATATCAGGATTTCGAGTCGGGTGACCTGGACCTCCTCGGGGTCGTCATGGGACAGGACGTGGTATGGCACGAGCCGGGGCGCAGCAGCCTCGCTGGTGATTACAAGGGCCCAGAGGCCGTGCTGGGCTTTCTTGGGCAGCTAAGAGCACGCAGTGATGGCACGTTCAAGATCGAGGTCCTGGATGTGCTCAGTGAACCGGAGCGGGCCGTGGTCTTGCAGCGGGAGACGGCCACACGGAACGGCAAGGCCTTGGACGTGGTTGTGGCGGTCGACTTTGAGATCCACCACGGGAAGATCACCGAGGTCACCGTCTACCAGGCCGACACCTACCAGTTCGACGAGTTCTGGGAGGACGGCTAGGGGGACTGCCTTCAGAAAGAGGTGGTGGTGATGAACGAGACCCCGTTCGCACTGAAGCAGTGTCCGGAGTGCGGCAGCGAGAAGCTGGTCCCGGTAATCGCAGGAGAGAAGGTGAACTTCTTCTGTGAGGATTGTGTTTTGTGCTGGCACCTGGAGGGCAGTCAGACAACGGTCGTTGATCCTCAGGCCTGTCCGGGGTGCCAGCTCGGGACCACAGCGTGTTTCGAGCGGTGGGAGGTGTCGCACTCGTCGTAGAAGTTGGGAACCAACCGTGGGTGTGCTCGCGTGGTCGGCTGAAACGTTCCCGCTTTCCGCGCCTCCCTGGATCGTATAGTTCCACGGCTCGACCGGGGTGGCGGGGCGCAGTCCCCGATTCCGAGAGACTCGGCGACCACGGGTCCAGACGCCCCGCCTGCGAGGATTCTGGAGCAGGACACCGGCCGCTGTCGAAATGTTGAGCGCATTGAAGGGCCCGTTTAGGCGATTCCGAGATTCGGCCCCGGGGGCTGAGGTACGGTCCAACGACGGGAGGCTAGGGTGCACCCACTCTTGGCCCAGACCCCGCCGAGGACCCCGGCCCTTGAGCTACTCCTCTATGGCGATCCCCAACCCTCCACGGGTCTCTCTCGGTCACGGGTCTCTCTCGGTCATGGTGCCCATCGGTGTCTCAGCACCCAGCGACAGGTGTCGTCGGGCGTTGGCACGGCGTCCAGTCCGGCGTCCTTGGCGAGCATGGCCGTGATCGCCTCAGAGCCGATCATGTGATCGGGCTCGCCATGAAGGTAGTTCAGGTCGATGCGGTGACCCTGTTGGTGCCACACGATACTGACGAGTTCGTACCCGGCCATAAGGCCTCCGGGGAAAGGCTACGCCTCTTTGGATGGCGGGGGGTGGGGACTTTGTTCGCGGCCTTCTCCCAGGACGTGGGCGCAGGGACCCTTTACGGAGGGGTTCCCTGCGCTGCCCCTCTGCCCCCCATGCGGCGCTTGCGAGCGGGGGCGGGGGTCTTTCCCTGGAGCGCCAAGAACCACGGTACGCCGGTATGTGCCGTCGGCCAGAGTCCTTGGACTCTGCTTTGTCACCGGACACATCTCCGTAGGGCCATCCTTCATCCGGGTTGGGGGACGCCGACCGGTTCAGGTCAGGGCCGGTCCCGCAACTTGCCTCCTCGACGACGCTTTCACCTCGCCGATCATGGCAACCACGCCAGGACCGGGGACGACGGTCGACTCCTCCCCCGAGCCAAGGCACCACTGACCTGTGTGTACCCAAAGGGTTCGTCGATGCCAAACGGGCGGTGGCATCAGGTGCCGGGTGTACCCGGCAATGGCGGCACGGGAGTGGTGCTGGTCGGGTCGAAACACACGTACACCTCATGCGTCCCGGGGAGGACTCTCGGCACGAACTGGCCGTTCACTACATGGACGCCCGCCCCGCAGTACGGAGGTTTGTTCGACTTTGCCGTGGAGTGTGCAGTTGTCCAGTTCACGGGCGACACCAACCCGCCTCCGGTGAAGGCCGTCTCGGCGTTGATGGCCGCCGCCAACTTCTTCTGAGTCAGGTTCCGGCCCACCGCCTTCAGACCGGAAACGAACAGGGCAGCCGAGATCCAGCCGTCCAGGGCTACCTCGTCGTAGGTGAAAGAGGGCTGGTACTTGCGCATCTCCCGGATGTAGTTCTCCATTCCGGGATACACCCCGGGAAAGGCTTGAGCTGCCTCGAAGGGGACGTGCTGGAGCCAGAAGTACACGCCGGTCATGATCGACCCGTACTGGTGCAAGGTGGCCTGGTCATACCCGTCCAACCACACCTGGTGCATGGTGAGGCCGTTCTGGCTGATGGCACGGGCGAACGCCACGTTTCCGTTCACGTCGAGGCACGAGAGCAGAAAGTCCACGTTGTGCTCTTTCATGTGCAAGACGTCAGTGGTGGGGTCGGCGCCGTACACAAGGTTCAGGTCGCTGAAGGTGACGTCCATGCCGAATGCTCGCATGCCCGTAGCCGCAGCCCGGCATGCGTCTGCTGACTGCGGGACGCCGTAGGCGACGACGCCGATCGACTTGGCCCCCAACTGCTGGGCGAGGTAGGCCTCCCCCGGCGCGGCGGTGGCAAAGTTGAGGACCGATCCGTAGGTCCCGAACAACGTGGGCTTGTTCTCCCAGTCCGTCGAAACGACGTAGCCGAAACTCGGCACTCCCTGCTGGGCGAGATAGCTCGCCCCCCCGAAGAAGGGTGTCCCCACCCCCACCACGGCGAAGACGTGGTCCTGTTGCACCAGCTGCTGGGCGTCGGTGAGGTCGACCGTCGGGCTCCCCTGGTCGTCTTTTTGGTGGGCGAGCATGAGCTTGCGCCCGGCGACCCCGCCCGCGGCGTTGACCATCGAGAAGTACGCCTCCACGCCGTTCACGACCGGGGCGAAGCCAGACGACAGCGGGCCAGTGACGTTGGCGATGCTGCCCACGTCGATCTGGCTCGACGTCACCCCGGGGGCGCCCCCTCCGGCACTGTTCTTGATTACGGAGTTCGAGCATCCGGCAACCCCGACGGTCAGAACGGCGACTGCCGCCGCCAGGTTCCCAAGCCGACGGCGAGCCATCGATCCCCCTCTCGTCCTCACCGCCGGGGAACGAGGCCGGTCTGTGCCCGGCCAGGCCCCAGATTGACATGGTCAGAGCACCCGACCCTGGTTTCCCAGGCCGTGGAAGACGGCCCCGCCTCGATATCATCCGTGGCATTGGCGATCAACGCCATGGTGGCGTCGAGGTCCTTCTCGTTCAGGGCGTCGAAGAAGGTGCGGGGCACCTCGGTCGGGGAGGCTGTGGTCGTTGTCGCCACGGCCCCTCGTGTGTTGCCAGCCATGCGGGTCACAACCTATGGCTCTGTGCCTTGCGGCGCTCAGGCAGCGCTGCGGTGGGAGGAGCGAGCAGCCCGGCGGGACGCTGTCCGGGCAACGTGGACGCACAGGGCGGCCCCGAGCCGGTCATGGGCAACGCACAGCGACCCGTGGTTGTACACCGACAACCGCGTGAGGCACCCCTCGTGCTCGCACACCCTGTCTCTGGGGTAGGCCTTTACCCGGTGGTGCTCGGCACCGATGATCGGCCCCCCGATCGCCTCGTCATCCAGCGGCGGTAACAACGTATGAGTCTGCATACGAGAAAAGGTACGACGGGGCTGCGGGGTCACCCAGAGACCAAGGTCCCGAATCTTGGCTGCGGGGCTGCATTGCGGCGAAGTGTGGCCCTTCGAGATGAGGCCCATCGCTCCACTGAGGCGGGACCTTCGGCTCTGTCCCCCATGTGCTTCCAAGCACAAGCTGGCGCAAGAGCCTCAGGAACGAGGCGGATCGAAAGGAGCCAGACATGCGGCGCAAGACCTTCGACATGATCCTCACGGCGGGCGGCGCAGTCCTGATCGTCGTGCTGCTCGCGGCCGGGGGCTTGGGGCTGTGGGGCCACAGCTTCGCCAACAGCAACGTGCACAACCAGCTCGCCCAGCAGCAGATCACCTTCCCGCCTGCGGCCGCCTTCGCCCACGCCAAGGTGGGCACCGAGATCACGCCCAGCATGATCCCGACGGTGTCGCAGTACGCCGGGCAGGAGCTCACCACCGGCCCGCAGGCCGAGGCCTACGCTGATCACTTCATCGCCGTGCACCTCCAGGAGATCGGCGGGGGCAAGACCTACGCGCAGCTGAGCGCCGCGTCGCTGGCGGACCCGACCAACACCAAGCTCGCTGGCCAGGTGGCCACGGTCTTCAAGGGCACCACGCTGCGAGGGCTGCTCCTCGAGGCGTACGCCTTCTGGACCTTCGGCCAGATCGCCCTGGTGGCGGCCATCGTCTCCTTCATCTTGGCCGGCATCATGCTTGTGCTCACTCTGTTCGGAGTGCTCCACCTGCGCCGGGTTCCCGAGGACCAGGAGTTCCCCAAGGCGAAGGGGGCGCACGTCCCGGCATGACGGATCGGACAGGTGCTGGTGGACTCGTACCCGGTCTCGAGGTTTGGGGCCGGGTACGGGCACACCTGGCCCATGCTCCATCTGAAGCGCTGGATGTGCCGTCCCTTCCCGCCCTCGTCCGGCGGTGACCCGAGCAGTATTCGCAGGCCAGAGCGATTGCGCGCTGGTGCGAGTCCGAGCGGCCTCGCCACGGGTTTCGCAAGCCGGCCATACGGTCCGGTCAAGCCGAGCGAGCAAACGGTCTTATGAGCCCGGCTTCGGGGCCTCGATGACGCCCGTCAGGGCCGGTTCCGCAACTTGAATGACACCTTGACCTTGGCACGGAAGGTCTTGACTTGCCCGTCCTCGATCTGGAGATCGAGTTCGACCACCTCGGCGATGCGAAGGTCGCGCAGGGACCCGGCCGCCTGGGCCACAGCCGCGCTGGCAGCCTTCTCCCACGATTCCTCGCTGGTGCCGACCAGTTCGATGACCTTGTACACGCTCTCGGCCATGCCTGCTTCCCCTCTCCCGTGGTTAGCCAGAGACTAAGCCCCATTGGGACTTCCTCCCCTAGCGGCCACCGAAGGACCCCCGGATCATTGAATTTGGGCGATCCCGAGGCGGGAGGCGTGATGGCCCCTGACTTGGCAGGCGGATGGCAGAAGCCGGGCGATCTTGAGAAACCGGGCGCCGGTGCACAAGCCACAGGAACGCCCTCGTCATCGCTCGCTGAGGAGCAACGAGACCACACCCGGTCTCGCATCAGACAAGCCGCCATGGAGGTCGTCGCCCAACGAGGCTTCAGCGCCACGGTCGAGGAGATCGCCCAGGTCTCGGGCGTGAGCGCCCGCACCATCTTCCGCCATTATGCGACCCACGACCGGTTGATCGCCGCCACGGTCAACGACATGTACTTCGGCTGGTTCGAGGACCTGCCTCTGCCTGGCGAGGACCTCGACGGCTGGATCGAGGACCTGACGGTGACGGTCCATACCAGAATCGCTCTCGTCGTCGGAGCGGCCTTCTGGGACATCCACGCTCCGCGGGCCAACGCATCTGAGGTTCTTTCCGAGATGGACGCGCAGCGCCGTGACGTCCGCGTCGGCGGGATGAAGACTCTGGTGAAGGTGGTGTGGCATATGGCCGGCGGCATGGGCGAGCCTCCGGAGGGCCTGGTCTTGGCCTTTGCCCTCCATCTCTCGGCATTCGCCACCCACGCCCTCATGGTCGACTTCGACAAGACCCCGGCCCAGATCGGGGCGCTGACGGCCGACAACTTGAAGGTGCTCCTGTGGCGCGCCATCGAAGCACAGCCCTCACAAGAAGGCGGTTGCCCCGACGGGAGGTAGCAAGAACCTGTGCCTTGGGGCGTGCAGGTACCTCAAGCTGTGCTGCTCCACTCGGATCGGTCTTGAAACCGACTCCAGCCTGAGCGCGATACTGGCAGCGGTTCGAGCGGCACTCGAGGCGGGGGGGCTGGCATGACGATCGGGGTGCAACTCAAGTTCCCAGGCGCGACGCTCGAGCAGTACGACCTGGCCCTGGAGTGGATGGGACTCCTGCCCGGCGGACCGGCGGCTCGGGGGCAGCTGTTCCACTGGGTAACAGCCATCGACCATGGCATTTGCCTCATTGACGTGTGGGAATCGCGCCAGGCGTTCGATTCACTCCTGGACACGCGAGTCCTGCCAGTCTTGCCAGAAGTTGGCGTGGCCAATCCGCCCGAGATCGAGTTCTTTCCGGTTCACGACCATTTCGTTGGCAGGCGGTCGAGGGTTTGACGCGCACACGAGCACAGCCGAAGGACCGTCACGATCACCTTGGGACACCTCGAGTGGTCGGGGCGCTGCGCAGATACTTCAGCAAAGGCGGCGGGATTACGGACCCTGCACGACAGATGGACGCCAGCCTCGATCTCGACGGGGGCCGGCTTTCCGGTGCTTCTAGGACGTCGGTCGGACGCGTCCGGGATAGCCTCAAGAAACCTCCCATCGCGGGTCTGCCCCCTCACGAGCGGCGCCTGCTTTGCCAACCAGAGAACAACCCATGAGGCGACCGATCAGGCGCTTCGACGATCAAGTTGCCGTCGTCACGGGAGCTGCCTCCGGCATTGGCAACCAACTCGCCCGGGATCTCGTGGATCGCGGAGCGCAGGTATTCGGTATCGATATCCAGGTCGACCCCTGGCAAGGAGCCTCTGGTATCACCGCGCTTCACTGCGACCTTGCCGACGTCAACGCGTACGACAACCTGCTCGCCGACATTGAGCGCGAATACGGACGGGTGGACTTTCTCGCCAATGTGGCCGGCATCGACGAACCGGTGGCGGCGATCGACGCGGATGCCGCGTTCTACCGCAAGATCCTCGAGGTGAACTTCTTCGCCGCGGTCGTGGGTACGCTGTCTGTCTTGCCGGGAATGGCAAGGCGCCGGTTTGGAAGTGTCCTCAACTGTTCCAGCGACAGCGTGCGCACGCCGATCGCCCATGAGTCAGCTTACGTTGCCTCGAAGGGCGCTCTCTCCGCGTTCACCGAGAGTGTCGCGCTAGAGGTCCGGGCGTTCGGTGTGAACGTACATATCCTCTACCCCGGCTTCGTCAAGACTCCACTGGCAATCCGATCACTCGAACGAGGCATGGCGCGCCCCCCGAAAGCGATTCTTCGCACGACCGAGCAGGTCTCTGGCGTCGCCCTCAACAGCGTCGGCAAACGGGCCATCGAGATCAACGTCGCCAAAGCTGCGGCCTTGAGTCCACTGCTCCGTATCCTCGCGCCGCCGCTGTACCGACATGTCATGGCGAGACGCGCCATGCCGATGTAGGCCGGTGATCCGCGGGTCGCCGAGCGCAGTTCTCCTGGGCACGAGCAAGACCGATCGCCTCGGAACTACCATGCGGCCCATGACGAAACAGGTAAGTGTGACGACAGAGATCGCCGCACCAGCAGAGCAGGTGTGGGCCATGGTCTCCGACCTGACCAGAATGGGCGAGTGGTCGCCCGAGAATGAGGGGGCCACCTGGCTCCGAGGCGCGACGGGCCCGAAACTCGGCGCGACGTTCCGCGGCGCCAACCGCAACGAGAAGAAGAGATGGACCACGCTAGGAACAATCGACGACGCCGAGCCTGGACGTCTGCTCGCCTTCCGCATCACGGTCCTGGGCTTCAAGGTCGCCGAATGGCGCTATGCGTTCGAGCCCACCCCTATCGGTTGTCGGGTCACCGAGACCTGGACCGACTTGCGCGGGCCCATCGTTAAGGCCCTAGCCAAGCCGGTGACGGGGGTCGGGGACCGAGCCACGCACAACCGGGCCACGATGGAGCAGACCCTCGAGCACCTCAAGTCGGCAGCGGAATCCACTCCCGCCTCGAACTGACGCCACCTTCTCCGCCGGAAAGCGCTTGAATCGAAGTGTGTTCGAGCCCCCCGGGGCTCGGTGGCGACCAGCGCGCAAATCACGGCTCGGTGGGATACTGCTCGCACGGGCTTGGTGGCCTCCTCCGACATCCCAAGTAGGAGGCGGCATTGTCGCCCGGTTCAAACCGGGCGGAAGAGTTGACCGACCCAACGATCCCGGCGCCTCTGGCGGATAATCATCTGAGGTGTCGGAAACGGCCCGCAAAGTGAGGAGGGTGGCCTCGCGGGCCACCCTCCTCACCTGCATCACACGATCCTGCGGAACACCGTTTGTGTCGAGCCCGTCAGGTAGACCTTGCTCGCTTCCTTGTCGACGAAGCGGGCAAACTCAATGTCTGCTCCTATCGCTTGCTCAGCGTTCTGCAACTGCGCGATGGAGTCGTACACGGTGATCCACCCCACGGTGCCGTAGACGCCGGTTGTCGCTACCCCGAATGAGGTCGGGCGTCCGGTGATCCGCTTCGCCCGCTGGGCGATCTCGGCGCCGAGCTCGATGCCTCGCTCCGAGCCGCCGGGGGCGAGCACTGCCTGCACGACGCTGGCGTACTGAGGCTCGGTGTTGGCGGCATCCGGATCGGCAAGCAGTAGCCGCACAAGGGCGTCGTCGACTCCCTGGCCCGACGCGAACTTGGCCCCCTCCTCTGCCAGCGACAGATAACCGGCGTCGACTATCAACTTGGCATCACTCGCCTCCAGAACCCCAAGGTCCTCGACTGTGGAGGTCCACGCGAGCGTGCCCACACCAGGGGAGAAAATTGTGCTCCACAAGCGGACATTGAGCTCGGTGACCTGGTTGACCTTCTCGGTCATCTGCACAGCCCAGGTCATCATCTTCTGGGGGTTCCCAGTGGCAAGGCGCACCGAACGGGTGAATAGGTACATAACTTCCTCCATGGCGCTCAGCGTCCCGAGACCCCGCCGTCCATCGGACAGCTCGTCCTCAGCAAAGGAGGAACGAAGATCGCCCGCTTTGTCTCCCTCGCCGTCAGGGTACATGCGCCAGGGATGACAATCCACGGTGAAAAGCCCGGTTGCACCGTACTCAGGCATCTGCGCGTTCGCGACCGGCAAGACAGATTGGATGTCACCAGAAGCTGCCAGGGTGGCAGGCTCCTCAGTCACACTGCAAAGAGGGCGGACCTGCTGTCTCTTGGTGAGCTAAACCGAGGTGCTCGACCCACCATATCCGCGTTGCCCATGCAGTCCCAGTGGACCCACGGCGCCACATCGACCCGGTGGGAGGCAGTCACAAGCTAGTAACCGTCTTCGCGCCATTCCCACCACCCGTAGGGGAGGTCCAGTGCCCGCAGGACCGGTCTGCCCCAGTACGAGCAACTGGGTGCATCCATCGTCACCTCTCAGCCGACGCCGACCGCGAGGTGGTTCGCCGTTTCGTAGCTACCAACGTGGCTTCTGTTCCGCGCTCGGGGTGAAGCTCTTGCGGCGGCCTTCTCCTGTTGCAGCTGCAGGGGTCAAGAAGTCGATGCCGAGGAGCCCGACTGTCGCGCCCGTTTGGCCTTGGACGAGGTCTTCGCTCCGCCCCGAGAGAGTCGCGCCGCGTCCAGCTCCTTGAGGGCCGGTCGTAACCCGGAGGCGAGGTCCCAAAGGTCGGGCAATTGGTCTGGACAGGCTACGAGGCCGATGTCGAGTGTTTCCATCGAACTTACCGCGGTGATATTGAGGCCCACCCCGTCGAAGATCGGGCCGAGGGGAAAGATCGATTCGAGACGTGCCCCCGCGAAGTAGAGGGGCACGGGAGGGCCTGGGACGTTGGAGACCAAGACATTGCACAGTGGGGGGTGCAAAGCCGAGAGACGCAGCCGCGCGTAGAGGCTCGTCGCCAGCGAGAAGAGCGCCGGCACGGGCACCTCGAACCACTCCATGAGTGCCTCGGAACCCACCGCCGCCTGCAGCAGCTTGGCCTCGGATGCCGCGTGGTGGATGGCGACCAAGCGATCAGCGGGGTCCTCCAGATCTGTCGCCAGGCTGGTGAGCATGACGCTGACCATGTTGGCTTGCTCCACGCCGTGATCGCCGCGTACCGACACCGGGACTGCGGCCACCAGCGGCTTCCCTGGCAGCCTCCCCAAGGAAACGAGGAAGCGCCGCATAGCGCCTGCCACTACGGCGAGGACCACGTCGTTGATAGTGACCTCGAAGACGTGGGCGACGCCCCTGATCTTGTCGAGCGGAAGAGACGTGAAGGCGACCTCGCGTCGCGGCGTGATCGGTGCGTCGAAGGGGAGACGGGGCGCGCTGAACGGGATGGTGAGCGAGGAACCACCTCGGCGACGATGGTCAACCACCCGGCGCGAGACCCGGATGCCCGCCTCCACAGTTCGCTCCACCGCCCGAGCGCCAACCAGCGGGCGCCGGATCATGGACACAAGCGCACCGGCGAGTTTGGCCAAGTCCCCGGGTTGTCTCTCTGGGACCTGGGGTCCAGGCGGTGGTGGTGCGGGAGCATCGGGTTCCAGCGCAAAGAGCGACGCCATGAACTGCATACCGGCACCGCCGTCCATCAAGGAGTGGTGCAGCTTCGCTGCGATGCACAGACGGTCGTTTTCGAACCCTTCGACCACGTACATCTCCCACAGGGGGAGGCGCCGATCCAGCTTGCGTCCGGCAAGGTCAGAGACGAAGGAGGCCAACGCCACTGTGGTCACCGGTGTCGGCAGCCTCATCGCCTGGATGTGCCGGTCGAGGTCGACTCGAGGATCATCCATCCACCGTGGGACGTCGAGGCCCAGCGGCACCGGGACCAGGCGCCGCTGCAGGGGCGGCACCAAATGGATCCGTGCTCGGACGTAGTCCCGGACGGCGCCAACGCGATCGCCGGCGGGCATGGTCGAGGGATCGAGGACCATCACGGCCATGCCGTGGGTGACGTAGTTGGCCGGCCCCTCGGCCGCCAGGAACACTGCATCTAAACCGCTTAGCCGCCGCATGTGGGTCTCACCCCTGTCGCCCCCTGAGCGGTGCACCTACTGAGAGCCGCGTGCGAGCATTCTCGCCATATCGAGACATGGATGGCTAACCCGAGTTTCCTAAGGTCGATGGAAACGAGCTGACTACCGCGTTCTCCACGTAGCGTCGGACGGCACCCGAAAAGAAGAACCCAACGTGGCCGCCGCGATACGCAGCAAGGGGAGGCTGGCCCCAGTGCAGCCACAGCTTTCGAGCCTGGCCGAACGTCGACATCCGATCAGCCAGACCGGAGAAGACGTAGCGATTCTCGAACGGAACTTTGCAGTCCATCGCCAACGGCGAGACG
>JARLGQ010000046.1 GCA_031292675.1 Acidimicrobiales bacterium | reverse complement strand
TTCTGCGGCATCCGTGCACGTGTGCCCCGTGTGGTGGTCGGCCGCGAGGGCGAAGCATGAGCGACAAGCGAGGGTTCTCCAGGAGCCGGCTGGTGCGCGGCGCGGCCGCCGGCGCCGGCGCGGCCCTGGCGGTGGGTTGGGCGACCCAGCACCGGCTCGTGGCCCGCACCCTCTCCACCTCCGAGGAGATCGCCGCCGAGGGCCTCACCGTGCCCGAAGACTGCGTGCAGCATGTCGTCGACGTGGACGACGGGGGACGCATCCACGTCGTCGAGCGCGGCCAGGGCCCTCCCGTGGTGCTGCTGCACGGGTTCATGCTGAGCGGGGCGCTGTGGGCCCATCAGCTGCGCGACCTGGCCGGGCACCATCGGGTCATCGTCCCGGACCTCCGCGGGCACGGGCGTTCGGTCCCCGGCACCTCCGGGTTCTCCTGGGTGCCGGCGCCAGGTCACGTGGCCGAGCTGCGCGCCGACGCCCGCATGGCCGCGGCCCAGCAGGGCTCGCCGGGCGTGCGCCGCATGGCCGCCGACGTGCGCGCCGTGCTCGCAACCCTGGAGGTCGAGCACGCGCTGGTGGTGGGGCACTCGATGGGCGGCATGGTGGCCCTCCAACTCGTCCACGACCTCGAGGCGGAGGAGCTGCGGCGCCGAGTGGCGGGACTGGCTCTCGTGTCCACGACGGCGGGTCCCTTCACCCGACTGCCCGGCCTGGGGGGAATGGCTCGCGTGGCGCGCCCGGTCTCGGCCCGCGCCGTGTCGCTGGCCGATCGGCTGGGTGTGAGCGTCGTGGCGTCGCAGGATCTGCGCTGGTGGCTGACGCGTCTGGGGTTCGGGGCCGACGCCCCGCCACCCCAGGTCCGTTTCGTGGAGGGGATGCACCTGGCCACGCCGTCGGCCACGGTGGTCGACCTCCTTCCGTCCCTGGCCATGTTCGACCTCTCGAAATGGCTCGGGTCCGTCGACCTCCCCGTGCTCGTCGTGGTCGGATCCCATGACCGCCTCACCCCGCCGCGCCACGCCCTGCGCACCGCCGCCGCGCTGGCCCACTCCGAGCTCGTCGAGCTGCCCCGCTGCGGGCACATGCCCATGATCGAGCGCCGGCACGAGTTCACCCGGCTGATCGAGGAGTTCGCGGCCAAGATCGACTGACATCGCCCCGGGGCACGGGGCACGGGGCACGGGGCACGGGGCACGGGGGGCGGGGGGCCGGGCGGCGGTACCATCCCGCGGTGGGCACCTTGGCCGAGCTTCAGACCACGGCCGCGGCCTGCACGCGCTGCGCGCTGGCGACGGGCCGGACCCAGGTGGTGTTCGGCGTCGGCGACGGGTCCGCGTCGCTCATGTTCGTGGGCGAAGGCCCCGGGCGCGAAGAGGACCTGGCCGGGGAGCCGTTCGTGGGCCGGTCCGGGAAGCTGCTCGACAAGCTCCTGCACCAGGAGATCGGTCTCGAGCGGAGCCAGTGCTACATCGCCAACGTGGTGAAGTGCCGTCCCCCCGGCAATCGCGACCCTCTTCCCGACGAGATCGCCTCGTGCCGTCCCTTCCTCGACGCCCAGCTCGAGCTGGTCTCCCCGGGTGTGGTGATCACCCTGGGGAACTTCGCCACCCGCCTGCTCCTCGACACCACCGAGGGCATCCGGCGCTTGCGTGGGCGCGCCTACCCCTTCCGCGGCGGGCATCTGGTCCCCACGTACCACCCCGCCGCCGGGCTGCGGGGTGGGGCCGAGGTGGTGGCCGAGATGCGCGCCGACTTCGTGCGCGCCAAGCGGCTGCTCGTCGGCGATCCACCATGACCCCGGCCGCCGGGGAGCACCCCCCGGTGCGGCTGCGGACCAAGTCGGCCCACGACACCCGGGCCCTGGGCGCGGCTCTGGCCCAGGGCCTGCGTCCCGGCGACGTGGTGCTCCTGGCCGGCGACCTCGGGGCGGGCAAGACCACCCTGGCTCAGGGGATCGCGGCCGGACTCGGTGTCGCCGATCACGTCACGAGCCCGACCTTCACCCTCGTGCGCTCGTACCCCACGACGACGCCGACGGTGCGCACGTTCCTCCACGCCGATGTCTACCGTCTCGAGCACCTCGGTGAGGTGGTGGACCTCGCCATCGGCGAGCTGGTGGAGGACGACGCCGTCGCCGTGGTGGAGTGGGGGGACATGGCCGAGCCGGTGCTCGGACGTGACGCGCTTTCGGTCCGCCTCGCCCCCGACGAGGACGAGGACGGGAGGCTCGTGACCGTCGGCATGGCGCCGTCATGGGAGCCGCGGCGCGCCGTGCTCGTGGGCCTGGTGTCGCAGTGGGCGTCGACATGATGGTCCTCGCCGTCGAGTCGGCGACCGAACTGGCGGGGGTGGCACTGGCCGACGAGGCCGGCGTCCTCGCCACCGTCACCGTGTCACGGGGCCGGCACCACGCCGAGTCGATCGCGCCCGCCATCGACTTCGCCTGCCGGCGTGCCGGGGTGGGCCTGTCCGATCTCGACGCCGTGGGGGTCGACGTGGGCCCCGGGCTCTTCACCGGGCTCCGGGTCGGTGTGGGCACCGCCCAGGCGTTGGCCTTCGGGTTGGACAAGCCCCTCGTCGGCGTGGTCAGCCTCGAGGTCCTGGCGTACGCGGCGGCGACGTCGGGTGCGGCCCCCGGCACGCTCGTCGTCCCCGTCGTCGACGCCAGGCGGGGCGAGGTCTTCGTGGCCCGGCTGCGGACGACGACCGAAGGGGTGTCGTGGGAGGAGCCCGAGGCGCGTCGGTCTCCGGAACTGCTCGCCGACGAGCTCGCCGGTGTGGGCGAGCCATTCGTATTGGTGGGAGACGGGGCCCGACGCCACGGCGCGCTCCTGGGCGCCGTACCGGGCGCCGTATTGGTGGGAGAAGCCCTCACCTTCCCTCCCCCGGGGGTGCTGGCGTCGCTGGCGGTGCGCAAGGCGGCCGCAGGCGAGCTCCACGCGCCGTCCAACGTGCTCCCGCACTACCTGCGCGACGCCGACACCCGGATCAAGTGGGAGACGCGGGCGCGCCCCGGCGTGGAGCGCTGAGTGCCCAGGGCGTGGGACGACGAGAGCCCCACCGCCGCCGACGGCGGTGACGGGGCCGGGGCGACGTCCGAACGCGTCGCCGGAGCGGTACGCATCGTGGCACTGCGCCGCCGGCACCTGCGGCACGTGGTCCAGATCGAGGAGGCGAATTACCCCAGACCGTGGTCGTCCACGGTGTTCCTCTCCGAGATCGCACAACGCAAGTCCCGGCGCTACACCGTGGCCACCATCGGGCCGCTCGTGGTCGGCTACTGCGGCCTCATGGTGGTGGCGGAGGACGGGCACATCACCACCCTCACCGTGGACACGGCGTGGCACCGCCGCAGCATCGGGACGGTGCTGCTCCTGGACCAGGCGCGCGCCGCTTCGGCCCTCGGGGTACGGCACCTGACGCTCGAGGTCAGGACGTCGAACACCGCGGCGCAGGCGCTGTACCGTCGTTTCGGCTTCGCGCCCGTCGGTGTCCGGCGCAACTACTACCCCGAGACGGGGGAGGACGCCATCGTCATGTGGGTGCGAGACGTCGACACCGCCGAGTACGCCCAGCGGCTGGCGGGGATCGAGCAGCGCCTGCGGTCCGGGCCATGACGGGCGCGGGTGCGCTCGTGCTCGGCATCGAGACCTCGTGCGACGACACGGCGGCCGCCGTGGTCGGCGCCGGAGGCGAGGTGCTGTCGTCGGTGGTGTCGAGCCAGGGGAACCTGCACGCCCGGTACGGGGGAGTCGTCCCCGAGCTCGCGGGCCGCGCCCATCTCGAGCTCCTGACCCCGATCATCGCCGACGCCCTCGGACGGGCGGGCCTGGCGGGGGGCCGGGGCCTGCGCGCCGTCGCTGCCACCACCGGCCCCGGCCTCATCGGCTCGTTGCTGGTGGGGGTGAGCGAGGCCAAGGCGCTGTCGCTGGCGTGGGAGGTCCCCTTCGTCGGCGTGAACCACCTCGAGGGCCACCTCTTCGCCGCTCTGCTCGACCATCCCGAGATCGAGTGGCCCGTCGCCGTGCTCCTCGTCTCGGGAGGCCACACCCTCCTCGTGTCCATGGAGGGCCCGGGCCGCTACCGGCTCCTGGGCCAGACCCTCGACGACGCCGCCGGGGAGGCCTTCGACAAGGTGGCCCGGTTCCTCGGCCTGGGGTACCCCGGGGGCCCCGCCATCGAGGCCGCCGCGGCGGGCGGCGACCCCGAGGCCTTCACCTTCCCCCGGGCCCTGGCCGGGGAGGGGCTCGACTTCTCCTTCAGCGGGCTCAAGACGGCGGTGGTGCACGCCGTGCGCCGCCGGCCCGATGCCTCCGACCAGGACGTGGCGGCGTCGTTCCAGCGAGCCGTGGTGGAGGTCCTCGTGGCCAAGACGATGAGCGCGGCCCTGTCGCTGGGCGCCCGGGGCGTGTGCCTGGCGGGGGGCGTGTCCGCCAACGGGGCCCTGCGCGACGCCTTCACCCGGTCCGCCGGGGGGCTCGGCCTTCCCGCCTACCTCCCGAGCCGGGCCATGTGCACCGACAACGCGGCCATGATCGCCGCCGCGGGACATTGGCAGCTCGAGCACGTGGGTCCCACGGGCCTCGACGCCGGCGCCGACCCCAATCTGCGTCTCCCCCTGCTGGCCTGAGTCCGCACCGGCCCGGCGCCGTCCCGGTTGCCCGGGGCTCCCGCGCCCGCTATCGTTAGCACTCGCAAGGTTCGAGTGCTAAGTGCCTACAGGAGGCTCACCTGCCATGAAGCTCCACCCCCTCGAGGACCGGATCGTCGTCCGCCCGGGCGAGTCGGAAGAGACCACCGCCTCCGGGCTCGTGATCCCCGACACCGCCAAGGAGAAGCCCCAGCAAGGCGAGGTGATCGCCGTCGGCCCCGGCCGCGGTGCCGAGAACACCGGCGAGCTTGTGCCTGTGGACGTCGCCGCGGGCGACACCGTCGTCTACTCCAAGTACGGCGGCACCGAGATCACGTTCGAAGGCG
>JARLGQ010000045.1 GCA_031292675.1 Acidimicrobiales bacterium | reverse complement strand
GAGGTTCCGACGGCCGTCTCGTTGGACACCGGGTCGTGTTCGAGTACCCCAGTCACACCGCCACCGACAACGTGCTCATGGCGGCGGTCCTCGCCAAGGGCACGACGGTCATCGAGAACGCGGCGCGCGAGCCAGAGGTGTCGGACCTCGCCGACTTCCTGACGCACATGGGGGCCCGCATCCGCGGTGCGGGGACATCGCACATCGAGGTCGACGGGGTCGAGGAGCTGCACCCCTCGCCGATCGCCCATCGGGTCATCCCCGACCGGGTGGTGGCGGCCACCTTGCTGGCGGCGGTCGGCGTGGCGGGCGGCGAGATCTTGGTCGAGGACGGGCGGCCCGATCACATGGACATGCTCCTGCGCAAGATGGGCGAGATCGGGGTGGAGGTGTCCCAGGCCCCCGAGGGGATGCGCGCCACGTCGAGCGGCCGGCTCCACTCCACGGACGTGGCCACCCTCCCCTACCCCCGGGTGGCCACCGACTACAAGCCGTTCCTGGTGACCATGTTGAGCGTCGCCGACGGAGTGGGGATCGTCACCGAGAACCTCTTCTCGGGGCGCTTCCGTTACGTGGACGAATTGCGGCGCATGGGCGCCGACATCCGGACCGAGGGGCACCACGCCGTGGTGCGCGGCGTCCGGCGGCTCTCGGGCGCCCCCGTGCGGGCACCGGACCTCCGCGCCGGTGCCGCCCTCGTCCTGGCCGGGATGACCGCCGAAGGGGAGACGGTCGTGTCCGACGCCCAGCACATCGACCGGGGATACGAGGACCTCGCCTCCACCCTCAGCTCCCTGGGCGCGGACGTCACCCGCGCCTGACCGGGACCGGCCCCGCCTACGCTCCGAGCCACCGTGACGACCCCAGCCGTCCCCTCTCCCTCCGGATCCCCCGACGACCCCGCCGGCGAGGGTCCCGGTGCCGCTCCGGCCCGCCGGCCGCGGGGAGGCGATCCGGGCCCGCTTCTCGATGCCGCCACCAAGGGCGACCGCGTGGCCCTGGCCCGGCTTCTGACCCTGGTGGAGGGCGGTGGCGCGCCGGGCCGCGCCGTCGCCGCCCTGGCCTACCGCAGCGGTCGGGAGGCGCAGACCGTCGGCATCACCGGCCCGCCGGGGGCGGGCAAGTCCACGCTCGTGGACCGCCTCATCGCCACGGCGCGTGCCAAGGGGGTGGCCCAGCTCGGCGTCCTCGCCGTCGACCCGTCCTCACCGTTCACCGGCGGTGCCATCCTGGGCGACCGGGTCAGGATGCAGGACCACGCGCTCGACGCCGGGGTCTTCATCCGGTCGATGGCCTCCCGCGGGCATCTCGGTGGCCTCGCCGTCGCCGTTCCCGAGGCGATCCGGACCCTGGCGGCCGCCGGCTTCCCGCTCGTGCTGGTCGAGACCGTCGGTGTCGGACAGGTCGAGGTGGAGGTGGCCGGGGCCACCGACACCACCGTGGTCGTCCTCAACCCCCGGTGGGGTGACGCCGTCCAGGCCAACAAGGCCGGGCTCCTCGAGACGGCGGACCTGTTCGTGATCAACAAGGCGGACATGCCCGGCGCCAGAGAGACACGCCGCGACCTGGAGCAGATGCTGGACCTGACCGCACTGGGGGACTGGCGCCCTCCGGTGCTCGAGACCTCCGCATCCACCGGCGAGGGGGTGGACGAGCTGTGGGAGGAGATCGCGCGCCACGAGCGGCACCTCGAGGAGCACGGTGCACTCGAGGCCAGGCGCGCCGCCCGTCTCGAGCGCGAATTCCGGATCGTGCTGGCAGCACGCATCCGGAGCGAGGTCGACCGGCTGAGCACCGACGGGGAGTTCGCCGGGCTCGCCCGGGCCGTGGCCGAGCATCGTCTCGACCCCTACGAAGCTGCCGACCGCCTCCTCGGCGCCGTCTACGGCGGCGCCCCCGGGGACTGACGCCCCGGCCCGTCACCCGACCCACTCCGTCCCCCCACCGGCTCCCTCCACTCACCGATGCCGGCGGCATCCGCTCCCCCTCCCCCTCCTCCCCAAGTGTGGTCGCGCCCGCCTGCCCGCAGGAGCGTCTCGAAGGCGAAGCGGCCGGATCCCGGCCCCCGATGGCGCGCCGTCCAGGGCGCGGTCGGGTACGGTGCGCGCATGGTCGCCTCCCCTCCTGCTTCGCGTGACGCCGGAGTCGGGGTGGTCTCCATCGACCGCCGGCCCGACGGAGTGGCGCTCGTGACGCTCGACCGTCCCAAGATGAACGCGTTGTCGGTGGCGTTCCTCGGGAGACTGCACGACGCGGTGGCGGAGCTGGCCGCGGATCCACCCGGTTCGGTGGTGTTGTGGGGCGGCCCGCGCATCTTCGCGGCGGGGGCCGACGTCGGCGAGTTCTCCGAGCCGGGTGCGGCGCGCCGCATCACGGCGGCCTTCCACCAGGTGACCGGCGCCCTGGCCGCGCTCCCTCGCGTCACGATCGCGGCGATCACCGGCTACGCGCTCGGTGGTGGCCTCGAGCTCGCCCTGGCGTGCGACCTGCGCGTCGTCGCCGGCGACGCGCGTCTCGGTCAACCCGAGATCCTCCTCGGCATCGTCCCCGGTGGTGGCGCCACCCAGCGCCTGCCGCGCCTGGTCGGGGTGAGCCGTGCCAAGGACCTCGTCTACACGGGACGCCAGGTGAGGGCGGAGGAGGCGTTGCGCATCGGGCTGGCCGACCGGGTGGTGGCCCGCGACCGGGTGCTGGAGGACGCCCTGGCGTTGGCGGCCGAGCTGGCGGCGGGCCCGCTCGTGGCGTTGGCGGCGGCCAAGCGGGTCATCGACGAGGGACTCGAGCAGCATCTCGAGGACGGACTGGCGCTCGAGGTGGACGCGTTCGTGTCGTGTGCGGACACCCAAGACGCCCGAACGGGAGTGACCTCGTTCCTCGAGCACGGGCCGGGCCGCGCCCGGTTCGTCGGGCGCTGAGGACCGATCGGGGCCGGTGTGACCGTGTCGCGTCCTGCCAAGGCACCGCGAGTGCGCGGATCGGCATCGGCACCCGCCTCGGTCCGCCGCGGCGGAGGGGCCCGCCTGCCGGGGATCCGGCCCACGGCGCTGCCCGCCAAGGGGGCGGCGGACTGGTTCCGGCGAGGCGTGTTCTACGAGGTCCTCACCCGTGGGTTCTTCGACTCCAACGACGACGGCATCGGCGACCTGGCCGGCCTGCGGGCCAAGCTCGACTACCTCGAATGGCTCGGGGTCGACTGCCTGTGGCTGCTGCCGTTCTACCCCTCGCCCATGCGCGACGGCGGGTACGACATCAGCGACTTCTTCACCGTGCATCCCGAGCTCGGATACCTCGACGACCTGGTGGAATTCCTCGACGACGCACACCGACGCGGTATCAGGGTGATCGCCGATCTCGTCATGAACCACACCAGCGACCAACACCCCTGGTTCCTCGAGTCGCGGTCGTCACGGGACAATCCCAAGGCGAACTGGTACGTCTGGAACGACGACGACCAGCGCTGGCCCGAGGCGCGTGTCGTGTTCGTCGACGTGGAGACGTCGAACTGGACGTGGGACCAGACCCGCCAGCAGTACTACTGGCACCGCTTCTACTCACATCAGCCCGACCTCAACTACGACAACCCCGAGGTCGTCGAGGCCATGTTCGGCGTGGTCCGCTTCTGGCTCGACCTCGGGCTCGACGGCTTCCGCCTCGACGCCGTCCCCTATCTCTTCCAGAGGGACGGGACCACCGGCGAGAACCTCCCCGAGACGCACGCGCTGCTCCGCCAGCTCCGCAAGGAAGTGGACGCCGCGCATCCCAACCGGGTGCTCCTGGCCGAGGCCAACCAATGGCCCTCGGACCTCGTCGACTACTTCGGCAACGGCGACGAGTGCCATATGTGCTTCCACTTCCCGCTGATGCCGCGCCTGTTCATGGCGGTGCGCCGCGAGCAGCGCTTCCCGGTCACCGAGATCCTGGCCCAGACCCCTGAGATCCCCGACAACTGCCAGTGGGCCATCTTCCTGCGGAACCACGACGAGTTGACCCTGGAGAAGGTCACCGAGGAAGAGCGCGACTACATGGTGGCGGAGTACGTGAAGGACCCCCGCATGCGCAGGCACATGGGCATCGGCCGGCGCCTCGCGCCGCTGCTCGACGGGGACCGCCGTCTGGCGGAGCTGCTCCACGCCGTGCTCTTCTCTCTCCCGGGCAGCCCGGTCATCTACTACGGGGACGAGATCCTCATGGGCGACAACGTCTATCTCGGTGACCGGGACTCGGTGCGCACTCCCATGCAGTGGAGCCCCGACCGCAACGGCGGGTTCAGTCGCGCCGACTTCGCCCAGCTCTACCTTCCGCCGCTCATGGACCCGGTCTACGGGTTCGAGGCCGTGAACGTGGAGGCCCATCGGCGCAACCCCAGCTCGCATCTCCACTGGCTCCGCAACATCCTCCTGACGCGGAAGCAATTCCCCGTGTTCGGAACGGGTACCTTCGACCTGGTGCCCTGTGCCAACCCCTCGATCCTGGCCTACGTCAGGAGCCCCCAGCCCGCGTCGGGCCAGCCGGCGCGGCCCCGGCGGGCGGGGCGGGCCCGGAGGGGTGCGGGGCGCCACGACGCGGGCGGGGAGAACCCCGTGCTGTGCGTGCACAACCTGAGCCGGTTCGCCCAGCCCGCCGAGCTCGACCTCGCCCGCTGGGCCAATCGCAATCCCGTCGAGCTCCTGGGGCGGATACCGTTCCCGCCGGTGGGGAACGGAACCTACAGCGTGACGCTCGGGCCCTACGGCTTCTACTGGTTCGAGCTCACCGGTGAGCAGGGGAGCGGCTCCGACGCCGCCTTCACCGAGGACCTCGGGTGACACCTTCGGACACCGGTGTGGTGGAGGTGCCGGACTCGGCGCGCGCCGCGCTCGCCGATCTCGTTTCCGCTTATTTCACGCGTCGACCCGGTTGGGACGGCGGCGGCGGTGCCGGGGCCGTTGCCGGTCCGGTGCGCGTGCTCGACGCCGAGATGCTCGTCCCGGGTCGTCCCGGCATCATCGACGTGGTCGCCGAGCTCGGTGCCCGCTTTGTGCACGCGACCTTCGGATTGCGGACCCCGGGGGAGGAAACACGGTTCATCCCCGACGGCGAAGAGGCCGTCCTGGGATCGCTCGTCGACGACCAAGGTCCTGCCCTGGTGTTCGACGCCACCCGCGACGCGGTGGTCGCCGCCATGCTCTTGCAGCGCGTGTCGGGAGAAGTGGTGGAGGCGTCCCTGGTGCGCCACCTGCGCGAGGACGAAGGGTCCGTGACCCTCGCCATGGAGGACCGCATCGCGTTCACGGTGTTCACCGAAATCGTGGAGGGGCCGCGACCGGATCTGGAGCTGCTTCTCGCCCTCGACGAGGTCGGGTTCAACCACCTGCCTGCGCCGCTCGTGGTCTGGCGGCGTGCCGGGCGCGACCTGGGCGTGGCCCAGGAGTACCTCGCCGGCGCCTCCTCGGGCTACGCACTGGCGCTGACGTCGGTGCGCGACCTCTACGCCTCGGGCGGCCCGCCGGAGCTCGCCGGCGGCGACTTCGGCGCCGAAGCGCACCGGCTCGGCACCATGACGGCGCGCATGCACCTCGGCCTCGACAAGGCGTTCGGCCGGCGACCCGGCGACGTGGGCCGATGGGCCGAGGGCATCGAGGAGGCGTTGCGCCCCCTGTCGCCGCACGTGCTCGAACGGCCCGATGTCGAGGAGCTGCTCGGCGAGCTGCGCGCCCTCCAGGTCCTGTCACAGGCCATCCGCACCCACGGGGACTTCACCCTGGGCCGCACGTGCCGGACCGAGCAGGGCTGGTATGTCGTCGACTTCGCCACCGGGGGGCGGCCGACGTCGATGGCCGGCGCCGTGACCGAGCCCGACGGGAACGGCCCCGTGTACCGCTCCCCGCTCGCGGACGTGGCCGACCTGCTGTGGTCCCTCGAGCACGTGGCGACGACCGCCGCCGACGAACGGGACCCCACTGGGCGTGACGGCCTGGGCGAGCTCGCCGATGCGTGGGTGGCGCGCAACCGTCGGGCATTCCTCGCCGGCTATCTCGGCGTGCCCGGCATCAGCGGCCTCGTCCCGCCCGGGCGCGAGGCGCTACGCATCCTCACGCAGTCCTTCGAACTGGTGCGGGCCGCCGTGCACCAGGCCCGGCAGAACGAGCGCTGAGCGCCCGTGCGCATCGGGATCCTCACGGGCGGGGGCGACTGTCCCGGGCTCAACGCCGCTATCCGGGCGGTGGTGCTCACCGCCGAGCTCCGCCACCACGACGAGGTGATCGGGTACCTCGACGGGTGGAAGGGCGTGCTCGACGACGAGTACATGCGCCTCGACGTCCACCGGTGCCGCGACATCGTCGCCCAGGGTGGGACCATCCTCGGGACGTCGCGCACCAACCCCTTCAAGGAGGACGGTGGCCCCGACCGCGTGCGCGCCAACCTGGCCGCCAACGGGGTGGACGCCCTGGTGGCGGTGGGCGGTGAGGACACGTTGGGAGTGGCCCAGCGCCTCGGCGACCACGGGGTGCACGCGGTGGGAGTTCCCAAGACGATCGACAACGATCTGTCGGGGACCGAGGTCACCTTCGGCTTCGACACCGCCGTGCAGATCGCCACCGAAGCGATCGACCGCCTCCGCACGACAGCGGAGTCCCATCACCGGGTCATCGTGTGCGAAGTCATGGGACGCCACGTGGGATGGATCGCCACGCACGCCGGCATCGCCGGTGGCGCGGCCGAGATCTTGGTCCCCGAGGTCCCCTTCGACGTCGAGATGGTGTGCGAGCGCCTGCAGCGGCGTCACCGCGGCGGCCAGTTCTCGTCGATCGTGGTCATCTCCGAGGGCGCGGTACCGGCCGACGGGCCCGCCGCCGACTCGGCGCGACTCGCCACGTCGGGCGCTCCTGTCGACCAATTCGGCCACGCCCGGTTGGGCGGGATCGGCGCCTGGCTCGCCGAGGAGATCGAGCGGCTCACGGGCTTCGAAGCGCGGGTCACGATCCTGGGCCACATCCAGCGCGGAGGCACGCCATCGGCCTTCGACCGTGTCCTGGCCACACGGTTCGGTGTGGCCGCGGTGGCCGCGGTGCACGACGGGGCCTTCGGGACGATGGTCGCCCTGCAGGCCGGGGAGATCGTGCGGGTCCCCATCGCCGACGCGGTGGCGAAGTCGAAGACGGTCGACCTGGACCTCTATCGCTCCGTGGCGGGCGTGTTCCTGGGTTAGGCCGAGGTGGTGCCCGCTCAGGCGGGGACGGCTCAGATGGCGCCCGCTCAGGCGGGGACGGCGACCTTGAGCTCTTCGGTGGCCTGCTCGGGCGGCACGATGTTGATGAGGACGCCGGTGCCGGCCTCGAACCCGGCCGCCGTGGTGAGCTTCGGCCACACGTGGACGTGCCAGTGGTAGGGCTCCGGTGCACGGTAGGGGGCCGAGTGGAAGACGATGTTGTAGGACACGTCGCCCAGCCTCTCGACGAGAGACCCGAGCACGGTCCGCAGCGAACGCCCCACCGCGGAGAGGTCCGCCGGGGAGGCCCGGTGCAGGTGCGGCCCGTGGGTCCGGGGGATGATCAGCATCTCGTAGGGGTTTCCGCTCCAGAAAGGACACACCACGAGCACGCGTTCGTTGGCGTACACCACGCGGTGCCCGGCATCCTCCTCGGCGTCGACGGCGGTGCACAACAGGCAGCGTCCGGCGAAACGGGCGAAGCCGGCCTGCTCCTCGGCGAGCTCACGCGGCACGAACGACATCCCGAGCAGCTGGCCGTGGGGGTGCTCGATCGATGCGCCCGCCTCGCGTCCCGCGTTCACGATGGCCTGGCTGTAGCGAAGTCCCGGCACCGACGAATGCTCCTCGATGCGGTCCCGGATCGCCGCCATCACGAGCACCGCCTGCTCGTCGGAGATGTGCTCCCACCCGTGGTCGTGATCGGGCGACAGCACGAGAACCTCGTGGATCCCGCCCGCGGTGGCCTGTGTGAACACCGGACCGCGGTTCTCCACTACGAACGGGTGATCGCCCTCGAACGCCGGGTAGAGGTTCGGCACCACCCTCACGAGCCAGTGTCCGGACGAGCCGTAGGTCTCCAGAGCAGGTGGTGTGGACTCCTCGTTGCCGGGGCAGAACGGGCAGGGGCCTGTGGTGTCGGCCTGCACCGGGGCAGGGGGGGCGAAGGAGAAGGGCCGGTGCGAACGGTCGGTACTCACCACCACCCACCGGCCGGTGAGCGGGTCCAGGCGGAGTTGATTCATCGTGAGGTCCCCGACATGTCTGTCCTTGTCACCGCTGTTGCCTCGTCACGAACGTGCACCGATCTCCGTGATCTCATTACCCATGAGTAACTTACCGGCTCTCCTGACGCGCCATGCTTCGCCACCTTCCGTAAGCACGCGCTCACCACCACGCTACCTTGCGGTAGCAAGCGCGCGTTTGATGTCCGCCTGTTGTGCTATCGACCCCGTGGAGGGCGACGAGAACCCGTTTACCAGGGTTTTGGTCCCGAGTTGTGTTGCCCGTGCACGAGGTGTGGTGGGAAGTCGGGTCGCCCCGGTCCGCCCCGGGTCGCCCCGGTCCACCCCGGTCCCCCTCCCCCTGGCGCCGCTGCGGGTCGCAGGCGACGATGGCGTCCGTGACGTTCCTGGTAGGGGGCTTGGGCGGGGTCTCGAGCGGAGGCGGGGGGCAATTCGGAGGAGCCGCGCCGCCGGTCCCCACCGGGGTGCTCTACACCAGCCTCCTCATGCTGCACGTCCTGTGCGCCATCGTCGGGTTCGGCACCATGGCCATGACCGGGGTCCAGGCGGCCCGGGCCCGCCGAGGGCCCTCCCCGTCCGGTTCCGAAGGCGTGCGCAGGTATTTCCGGCCCGGGGTGAACTGGGCTGGCCGGACGCTCTACGGCGTGCCGGTGTTCGGCTTCTCCCTGATCGGGGCGAGCCACGGGGCGTTCCGGCCCGGCGACGGGTTCGTCGTCATCGGCCTCGTCCTCTGGCTGGCGGCCACGCTGGTGGCCGAGGTCGTGGTGTGGCCGGGTGAGCGCAGGATCCAGCTCGGGCTCGCCGCCCGGTGGAGCGATGCCGGGGCCGCCGGTGCCGCCGGGGCTCTCGATCGTGAGTGCCGGCGGGTCGCAGCCTCCGCGGCGCTGTTGGTGGTGCTGTTCCTCGCCGCCACGGTGATCATGGTGGGCAAGCCGTGATCATGGTGGGCGAGCCGTGGGTCGTGTGCGTGGCGGGCCGACGTAGCCTTGGATGATGCAGGCGTACCTGGACCACGCCGCCGCCACCCCGATGCGCCCTGAGTCGTTGGCGGCGATGCTCCCCTATCTCACCGAGCACTTCGGCAACCCGTCGGGCTCGCACGCGGTGGCGCGCCGCGCCCGGAGCGCCGTCGACGACGCGCGTGACGAGGTGGCGCAGTGCCTGGGGTGCGGGCCCGGTGAGGTCGTCTTCACCTCAGGTGGGACCGAGGCCGACAATCTGGCCGTGCTCGGTGTCGGTGCGTCGGGACGCGGAACATCGATGTGCTCCGCCGTGGAGCACCACGCCGTCGGCAACACCTGCGCCGCCCTGGGCGCCACCGTCGTGCCGGTGGACCGGTCGGGGGTCGTCGACCTCGACGCGCTGGCGGGAGCTCTGGGCCCTGGCGTCGGGTTGGTGTCGGTCATGCTCGTGAACAACGAGGTCGGTTCTGTGCAGCCGCTGGCCGAAGTCGACGCCCTCGTGCGCGAGCTCGCCCCCCGGGCGCTTCTGCACACGGACGCGGTGGCGGCGGTGGGATGGCTCGACGTGGCCGCGCTCGGGGCGGTGGCGGACCTCGTGTCGGTGAGTGCGCACAAGTTCGGCGGCCCGAAGGGGGTGGGCGCGCTCGTGGTGCGGGACCGGGCCCGGCTCGCACCGGTGCTGCACGGGGGAGCCCAGGAGCGTGGCCGTCGCCCCGGTACCCAGGACGTGGCCGGCATCGTCGGCATGGCGGCGGCCCTGCGTGTCGCCACCGCCGAGCGCGACGAAGCGGTGGCGCGCGTCGGTCGGTTGCGGGATCGGCTCGCCGACGGGCTCACCGCGTCGATCGACGGCGTGGGGGAGACCGCCGTGCGGGTCGGAGCCGGTGGTGTGCATGACCGGTCGGCGAAGGTCGCCAACAGCTGCCACCTGCGCATCGCCGGCGTGGACCAGGAGGAGCTCCTGGTGCTCCTCGACGACGAAGGCGTGTGTGCGTCGGCGGGAGCGGCATGTGCCAGCGGCGCCCTGGAGGCGAGCCATGTCCTGATGGCCATGGGCTTCGCCGCCGACGACGCCAAGTCCGCGGTCCGCCTCTCGCTGGGGTACACGACCGACGACGGCGAGATCGACCACGTGCTCGAGGTCGTGCCCAAGGTCGTCGAGCGGCTGCGGACGTGAAGGTGCGGGTCCTCGTCGCCATGTCGGGAGGGGTCGACTCCTCGGTCGCGGCCGCCATCCTCGCCCAGGCCGGCCACGACGTCGAGGGCGCCACGCTCAAGCTGTGGGGCGGCCCCTCCGACAGCGGCTGCTGCTCGGTGGCCGACGTGGAGGACGCCCGGCGCGTCGCCCGGCAACTCGGCATCGACCACCACGTCTTCAACTTCACCGACGCCTTCGAGGCAAAGGTCGTCACCCCGTATGTCGCGGACCACGCCGAGGGCCGCACCCCCAACCCCTGCATCGAGTGCAACCGCTCCATCAAGTTCGGCCTGCTGCTCGAGCGCGCCCTGCGTCTGGGCTTCGACGCGCTGGCCACCGGGCACCATGCCCGGGTCGTGGTCGACCACGACAGCGGTGCCCCACGACTGCGGCGCGGCGCCGACTCGGAGAAGGACCAGTCCTACGTGCTCTCGATGCTGACCGGACGCGAGCTCGGCAAGGTCGTCCTGCCCGTGGGTGACTTGACCAAGGCCGAGGTGCGCGCCCGTGCCGGCGAGCTCCGATTGGGCACCGCGCAGAAGCCCGACAGCCAGGACGTGTGTTTCATCCACTCCACCCGCGGCCGGCGCGGGTTCCTCGCCGAGCGGATGCCTCTCCATGGCGCCGAGCTCGTCGAGGCATCGAGCGGTGAGGTCGTCGGCACCGTTGCCGCCGGAGAGCTGGTGACGGTGGGTCAACGACGCGGCCTCGGGGTCGCCGTCGACGGCCGCCGACGCTATGCCCTCACCGTCGATGCCCGGGCGCGATGCATCACCGTGGGGCCCTCGGACCAGGCCGTCGGGACCCGCGTGGCACTGGACCGCGCCGGCTGGGTCGGCCCTGCACTGGCCCGAGGCGATCGGGCCCTCGCCCAGACGAGCGCCCACGGTGCCGCCGCCGCGTGCACGTGGGAAGCCGACGCCGTCGTGTTCGACGAGCCACAGCCTCTCGTCGCACCGGGGCAGACGGTCGCCCTCTACGACGCCGCCGACCCCGATGCGGTGGTGGGTGCCGCCGTCGCCACCGTCGCCGCCGACCCCGTGGTGGCTGCCGTCGTAGCGCCTTCGACGGTGCGGTAACGCCGCCCGGTACGCTCCCGCGCATGCCGGACATCCCGAGCGAGACGGGTGGCGTCGCGCAACGGGTGGAGGAGCTCCGCCGCCTGATCGCGTACCACGACGACCGCTACTATCAACTCGACTCCCCCGAGATCACCGACGCCGACTACGACGCCCTCATCGGTGAGCTGAGACTGCTCGAGGACGCCCATCCCGAGCTGGTGAGCGCCGACTCGCCCACCCGCCGTGTGGCAGGGGCACCGTCGCCGTTGTTCTCACCGGTCCAGCACCGGTCGCCGATGATGAGCCTCGACGACGCCTTCGGCCTCGACGAGCTGCACGCATGGTTCGATCGCATGGGGCGCATCGCGCCGGAGACGGCCTCGGCCGCCTTCGTGTGCGAGCTCAAGATCGACGGGCTGGCCATGTCCCTGGTCTACGAGGACGGTCGTCTGGTGCAGGCCGCCACCCGCGGCGACGGGGTCACCGGGGACGACGTCACCGCCAATGTCGCCACCATCGCCGCGGTACCCGAGCGGCTCACGTGGCCCAAGGGCCGGGGGCGGCGGCCCACGATGCTCGAAGTTCGGGGCGAGGTGTACATGCCGGTGTCGTCGTTCGAGCAGCTCAACCAACGCCAGATCGAGGCCGGGCTGAAGACCTTCGCCAACCCGCGCAACTCGGCCGCCGGATCGCTGCGACAGAAGGACTCGAAGATCACCGCCTCGCGCGAGCTCTCGTTCTGGGCGTATCAGCTCGGCGCCATGGAAGGCGGGCCTGCCGTCGCCAGCCACAGCGACGGCCTGGAACTGCTGCGCCAGTGCGGGCTTCCCGTGGACCCCCATGTCGAGATGGTGCAGGGCACCGCCGACGTCGAGGCCTATTGCCGCCGGTGGGAGGAGCACCGCCACGACCTCGACTACGAGATCGACGGTGTGGTCGTCAAGGTCGACGACCTGGAGTTGCAGCGCCGGCTCGGGTCCACCTCCCGCGCCCCGCGTTGGGCCATCGCCTTCAAGTTCCCGCCCGAGGAGCGCAACACCAAGCTGCTGCGCATCATGGTCTCGATCGGGCGCACCGGGCGCGCCACTCCGTTCGCGGTGCTCGAACCCGTGTTCGTGGGGGGATCGACGGTCGGGCTCGCCACGCTGCACAACGAGGACCAGGTTCGCCTCAAGGACGTGCGGCCTGGGGACACGGTGGTGGTGCGCAAGGCGGGCGACGTCATCCCCGAGGTGGTCGGTCCGGTCCTGTCGGCCCGACCCAAGCGGGCGCGCAAGTGGCACTTCCCCACCACCTGCCCGAGCTGTGGCGGCCCCCTGGTGCGACTCCCCGGCGAGAGCGACACTTTCTGCACCAACATCGACTGCCCCGCGCAGCGGGTGCAGCGCATCGTGCACTTTGCCTCTCGTGGCGCCCTGGACATCGAGGGTCTGGGGGAGAAGCGCGTCGTCCAGCTCGTCGAGGCCGGCTTGCTGTCGGACCCCGGAGACATCTACGCGCTGAGCTCCGCTCCTCTCGTGTCGCTCGAGCGCTTCGGCGACCTTTCGGTCGAGAACCTGCTCGGGGCCATCGAGGCCTCGAAGGGCCGACCCTTGAGCCGCCTGCTCGTCGGGCTCGGTGTCCGCCACCTCGGGCCCACAGGGAGCCGGGCCCTGGCCCGCACCTACCGGTCGCTCGACGCTTTGATGGCCGCGGAGATCGCCGAGCTGGCGGCCGTGGAGGGGATCGGTCCCGTCATCGCCGACAGCGTGGTGGAGTTCCTGGCGTCGCTGGCGAACCGGCACGTCATCGACAAGCTCCGCGCCGCCCAGGTCGCCCTCTTCGAGCCCGGTGGCCGGGCGCCGGGCGCTCGGGCCGGCTCCGGTGGCTCTGCCGGCTCTGCCCGCTCGGCCGGCGCTCGGGATGCGGGGGCCGGGGACGCCGGGGATGCCGGGGATGCCGGGAATGCCGACGATGCCGTCGGGCTCGAGCTCCCCCAGACGCTGCAGGGCCGATCGGTGGTGGTGACCGGAACGGTCGAGGGCTACACGCGGGAGCAGGCCGAGGAGGCCATCCTGGCCCGGGGGGGAAAGTCGCCGGGGAGCGTCTCGGCTCGGACCTGGGTCGTGGTCCTCGGAACCGAGCCTGGTGCGGCCAAGCTGAAGAAGGCGGAGGAGCTGGGCATACCGATCGTCGAAGGGCCAGGCTTCCGAGCGCTCCTCGACACCGGCGAGATCCCCGGCACCTGACGCCGCGGCCGCCTGGTCACGGCTGGTGGTGAACGTCCACCGCCCGGCCCTCGGCCGTCGGTAGCCTGGTCGTGGACCATGTCGACCATCACCGAATCCATCGGTCGGGTCCTTGCTGGCCGCTACCGGATTGAGTCCGCGCTCGGGAGCGGGGCGTCCGCGAACGTGTTCGCGGCGTTCGACACGACACTGCAACGTCGTGTGGCCATCAAGGTCCTGCACCCCGCGCTGGCGGCCGACGGCGGCTTCCTGCGTCGATTCCGCGCCGAGGCCCAATCCGCGGCCTCGCTCGCCAACGCCCATGTGCTCGCCGTCCACGACTGGGGCGAGGACTCCCAGGGACCGTTCCTGGTGCTCGAGTTCCTGGGTGGGGGGTCGCTCAGGGACATGCTCGACGAGGGGATCCGGCTCAGCCTGGCGCAGGCCGCCGACGTCGGGGCTCAGGCCGCCGAGGGGCTGGCGTACGCGCACGCCCGCGGCTTCGTGCACCGCGACGTCAAGCCGGCCAACCTGCTCTTCGACGAGGAGGGTCGTCTCCGGGTCGCCGACTTCGGCCTCGCCCGCGCCCTGGCCGAAGCGTCGCTGACCGAACCGGCGGGGACGACGGTGGGCACCGCCCGCTACGCGGCTCCCGAGCAGGCCCTCGGGATCCGGGTCGACGGCCGGGCGGACGTGTACTCACTCGCACTCGTGCTCTACGAGGCCGTCACCGGGGTGGTCCCCTTCACCTCCGACACCACCATGTCGACGCTCATGGCCCGTGTCGACGCCACTCTTCCCGGCCACGACGCCCTGGGCCCGCTGGCCGCGGTGCTCGCCGAGGCCGCCACCCCCGAGGCCGAGGACAGGCTCGACGCCACCGGCTTCGCGGCCCGGCTGCGCGAGCTCGCCGACGAGCTCCCTCCTCCCGACAAGCTCCGGCTGGCCGGTGCCGGCGGGGCCGGCGTCGTGCTTCCGCGACCGGTGACGCCGCCCGCCGAGCACGACCTGACCCAGCACG
>JARLGQ010000351.1 GCA_031292675.1 Acidimicrobiales bacterium | reverse complement strand
GGGTCACCTTGACGGCGTCGATGACACCGGCCGCGAACAGGTCCTGGTACTCGCCGGTGGCGGCGTTGAGGCCCTCGGCCGGCTTCTTCAGGTTGCGCACCTTCTCGACCACGACGCCACCCTCGAGGCCGGCGTTCACCGCGATCTGCTTCAAGGGCTCCTCGACGGCCCGCGACACCATGCGGCACCCCGTGGCCTCGTCGCCTTCGAGCTTCTCGGCACGGTCCAGGATCTGGGCCTGGGACCGCAGCAGGGCCACGCCTCCACCGGGCACCACGCCCTCTTCGATGGCGGCCTTGGTGGTGGACACGGCGTCCTCGATGCGGTGCTTCTTCTCCTTGAGCTCGACCTCGGTGGCGGCGCCGACCTTGATGACGGCCACGCCACCCGAAAGCTTGGCCAGACGCTCCTGGAGCTTCTCCCGGTCGTAGTCGGAGTCGGTGTTCTCGATCTCGGCCTTGATCTGGTTGATCCGGCCCTTGATCTCCGACTCGTCACCCGCCCCCTCGACGATGGTCGTCTCGTCCTTGGTGACGACGACCTTGCGCGCCCGCCCGAGCATGTCGAGGCCCACGTTCTCGAGCTTGAGGCCGACCTCTTCGGTGATGACCTGGCCGCCGGTGAGGAGGGCCATGTCCTGGAGCATCGCCTTGCGGCGCTCGCCGAAGCCCGGCGCCTTCACGGCCACGGACTTGAACGTGCCCCGGATCTTGTTGACCACCAGCGTGGCCAGGGCCTCGCCCTCGACGTCCTCGGAGATGATGACCAGGGCCTTGCCCGTCTGCATCACCTTCTCCAGGACCGGCAGCAGGTCGCGCACGGCGGAGATCTTGCTGGCCACGAAGAGCAGGTTGGGGTCCTCGAGGACGGCCTCCATGCGCTCGGGGTCGGTGACGAAGTACGGCGAGATGTAGCCCTTGTCGAAGCGCATGCCCTCGACCAGGTCCATCTCCATGCCGAAGGTCTGGGACTCCTCCACCGTGATGACGCCGTCCTTGCCCACCTTGTCGATGGCCTCGGCGATCATCTCGCCGATCTCGGTGTCGGCGGCCGAGATGGCGGCGACCTGGGCGATCTGGGACTTGGACTCGGTCTCTTTGGCCTGGCTCTTGAGCGACTCGACCGCGGCCTCCACGGCCGCCTCGATGCCACGCTTCAGCGACATCGGGTTGGCCCCCGCCGCCACGTTGCGCAAGCCCTCGTGGACCATGGCCCACGCCAGGACGGTGGCGGTGGTAGTGCCGTCGCCGGCGACGTCGTCGGTCTTCTTGGCGACCTCTTTCACGAGCTCGGCGCCGACCTTCTCCCACGGGTCCTCGAGGTCGATCTCCTTGGCGATGGACACCCCGTCGTTGGTGATGGTGGGTGCTCCCCATTTCTTCTCGAGCACGACGTTGCGGCCCTTGGGGCCGAGGGTGACGCGTACGGCGTCGGCGAGCTTGTTCATGCCGTTCTCGAGGGCCCGGCGGGCCTCCTCGTCGAAGGCGATCAGCTTGGGCATGGCGTGGTTTCCTCCGTGGGTTCTCTACCGGTGTCGCAGGCGGGGCGGGGGGCGCCGCTCCGGCGAGCGCCCCGTGCGACCATTAGCACTCTAGCGCTTCGAGTGCTAAGAGCAAACCACGCGGACGGTGCCGGTGGCAACCGGCCCGTCCGAGGGGAGGCCGGTGGCTTCAGCCCCCGGCGACGGCCGGGACGATCGACAGGGTCTGGCCGTCGGCCACCGCGGTGTCGAGACCGTCGAGGAAGCGCACGTCCTCGTCGGCGAGAAAGACGTTCACGAACCGGCGCAGCGAGCCACCCTCGTCGAAGAGCCGGTCCCCGAACCCGGGGTGGGCGGCGTCGAGCGCCTTGAGCACCTCCCGCACCGTGGAGCCCTCCACCGCCACCTGGGCGTGGCCTCCCGTCAGGGTGCGCAACTGGGCGGGGACCCGGACCGTGACGCTCATGACCCGCTCACCTCCGTAGCGGCGTCGAGGGCAACCACCTCGTGGAACGCGTCGAGGGTGGGGGCGATGGTGGCGGTGGGCCCGGCCGTGTCGACGAGGGCCTCCACCGTCTTGAGCCCGTGACCGGTCACGTAGGCCACGACCCGCTCGTCGCGCCGGACGACACCCTGGGCCGCCAGCTTCGCCAAGGTGGCGATCGTCACCCCCCCGGCCGTCTCGGCGAAGATCCCCTCGGTCCGGGCCAGCAGGCGGATGCCGTCGAGGATCTCGTCGTCGGTCACCGCGGCGAAGGACCCCCCGCTCTTGCGCACGGTCTCGAGCGCGTACCAGCCGTCGGCGGGATTGCCGATGGCGAGGGACTTGGCGATGGTGTGCGGCTTGACCGGCCGGATGGCGTCGGTGCCCTCGGCGAAGGCCGTGGCCACCGGCGAGCACCCCTCGGCCTGGGCGCCCGACACCCGCACGTGGGGCTCGTCGTCGAGCAGTCCCACGGCGTGGAGCTCGGAAAAGCCCTTGGCCACCTTGGTGAGCTGGCTACCCGACCCCACGGGCACGATCACGTGGTCGGGAGCCTCCCACCCCAGTTGCTCGGCCACCTCGAAGGCCAGGGTCTTGGACCCTTCGGCGTAGTACGTCCTGACGTTGACGTTGACGAACGCCCACGACGGGAGCTCGCTCGTGAGCTCGGCGCACAACCGGTTGACGTCGTCGTAGGTGCCCTCGACGGCCACCACGTGCCCGCCGTAGACCGCCGTCGTCACGACCTTGGCCACCTCGAGGTCGCTCGGGATGAACACCACCGACACCATCCCGGCTCGCGCCGCGTGGGCGGCCACGGAGTTCGCCAGGTTGCCCGTGGAGGCGCAGGCGGCCACTTTGAACCCCAGCTGGCGCGCCTTGGTGAGCGCCACCGACACCACGCGGTCCTTGAACGAGCCCGTGGGATTGGCCGTGTCGTTCTTGATCCACAGCTCCCCGAGCCCCAGCTCCGCGGCCAAGCGGTCGGCCCGGACCAGGGGGGTGCAGCCCGTACCCAGGTCGATGGGCGCCGGATCCGACACCGGGAGCAGGGGCGCGTAGCGCCAGATCGTCTGAGGGCCGGCCGCGATCAGGTCCCGGGTGACGCTGCCACGCAGGGCCTCGTAGTCGTAGGCGACCTCGAGCGGCCCGAAGCAGTAGTCACAGACGTGCAGCGCCTCGGCCGGATAGGCCCGCGCACATTCCCGGCAACGAAGTCCGGTGACGAAGTCCACGAAACACCTCCACATCGGTCGGGCATTGGCACCTTGCGTCCGCCGGAATGGTGGATGCGCTGGTTGCCGCGGCGTCGCAGGGCCCGTCCCTCAGCCGCTCTGGATGATCCCTCCATGGTGGACGAAACCGACCGTCCCCGTCAATGCACCCCGGCGGCGGGGAGGGAAGCGCCCCGATGGGGGATGATCGGTGTGTGGGTTCAGGACCGGGTGCGGCAGGTGGCGCCGCCACGCGCAACTTCCACCACCGGGACTTCGCGGTCCCGGCCCTGGTGGCGGCGCGGGGGGGCCGTCGGGTCGCCGTGTGCCTGCCGGCGCGCGACGAGGCGGCCACCGTGGGCGGAATCGTGGCCGGCGTGCGAGCGTCGCTGACCCGGTCCGGGGGCGGCGCCGACCTCGTCGACGACATCGTGGTGGTGGACGACGGGTCGATCGACGACACCGCCGCCGTGGCCCGCCGGGCCGGGGCACGCGTGGTGGCGGCCCGGGCCGTCGGGGGAGGAAAGGGCCAGGCCATGGCGGTGGCGCTCGACGAGACCGATGCCGAGCTCCTGGTCTTCCTCGATGCCGACGTCCGGAATTTCGGTCCCCACTTCGTGACCGGCCTCCTGGGGCCCCTGCTCGAGGACCGGGGCCCGGGGCGACCGGACGTGGCGCTCGTGAAGGGGTTCTACGAGCGTCCCCTCCACGGGGAGCCGTCGGCCGGGGGGCGGGTCACCGAGCTCGTGGCCCGGCCTGTCATCGACCTGCTGTTCCCGCACCTCTCCGGGGTGCGCCAGCCTCTCGCCGGCGAGACCGCCGTGCCCAGGACCGTCCTCGAGAAGACCGGCCTCGCCCCCGGCTACGGCGTGGAGCTCGCCCTCCTGATCGACGTGGCCGAGCGCTTCGGAGTCGATCAGGTGGTCCAGGTGGACCTGGGCGTGCGCATCCACCGCAACCGACCGTTGGCCGAGCTCCGGCCCCAGGCGACCGACGTCCTCCAAGCGGCCCTGCGGCGAGCCGGGTTGACGCCACCGCCGCGTCCGCCGCGCTAGTCACGTTCCGGCACCGGCACCGGCACCGGCACCGGCACCGGCATCGGCACCGGCACCCGCACGGGCACCGGCTTCGGGGCCGCCCGGCGCGTGTCGACGCGGCGTGACGGCTCGTCTTCACCCCCGAGGCCGGGTGCGGACGCACCCCGGAGTCCCGGTCGGCCCGCGCTCGGGGGAAGGGGTGCAAACTCGCCCTGGGGACGGGATGCGGAGTCGGCGCGGGCGGCCAGCCGCCGGGGCAGCACCAAGGCCACGAGCGCACCGACGCCGACGACGGCGACGCCCACCCACACCGCCGGGACGAGCCCCGACACGTACGCGGCGCCGCTGCTGTAGCCACCCCGGGCCGAGAACACCGCTCCCAGCACCGCGATCCCGAGCACGCCGCCGACCTCCCGGAAGGCGCTGTTGGTGCCCGAAGCCACCCCCTCGTGCTCGGTGCGCACCGACGACAGCACGACCGACGCCAGGGGGACGAAGAACAGGGCCATGCCCACGCCCGACACCACGAACGGGAGCCACAGGCGGGCGTAGCTCAGGGTCGGGGTCGTCTCGAGGGCGAGCCACGACAGACCCACCGCCTGCAGGCCGAGCCCGGCCGCCAGCACCGGCCGTCCGCCGAAGCGCTGGGCCAGGGCCGCCGCCAGCGGGGCCACCAGCATGGGCATCCCCGTCCAGGGCAGGACCCGCAGCCCCGCCTCGAGGGGGGAGTAGTGCTGGACGACCTGGAGGAATTGCGACAGGAAGAAGATGGAGCCGAACATCCCGAAGCTCATGAACAGGGCCATGACGTTGATCGCCGCGAACGAACGGCTCCGGAACAGGCGCAACGGCAGCATGGGATGGGTGCTGCGCAGCTCCCACGCCACGAATCCCGCCAGCCCCGCGGCGCCAATGGCGAACGAGCTCAACACCCCGGCACTCGTCCACCCGTGGGTGTCGGCCCGGACCAGACCCAGCACCGTGCCGAGCAATCCCGTGGTGGCCAGCACCACCCCCCCGAGGTCGAGCGGCTGACGTGGTCCCTTGGACTCGGCCAGGCGCCACCGCGCCAGCACCACCAGGACGATCCCGACGGGGACGTTGATCCAGAAGATCGACTGCCACGACCACCCGCTCGTCACCGCCCC
>JARLGQ010000006.1 GCA_031292675.1 Acidimicrobiales bacterium | reverse complement strand
TTCTTCGGGTCGATGGGCGGCCAGACCCTCACCCAGCCGGTGGTGGGCATGGCCCCGACCCCGTCGGGACACGGCTATTGGCTGGTGGCGTCCGACGGCGGGGTGTTCGCCTTCGGCGACGCGGGGTTTTTCGGGTCGATGGGGGGGCGTCACCTCAACCAGCCCATCGTGGGCATGGCCGCCAATCCCTTTGGCGGCGGCTACTGGCTGGTCGCCGCTGACGGAGGCGTCTTCGCCTTCGGTAGTTCACGCTTCTTCGGGTCGACGGGGGGGCGTCACCTGAACCAACCAATCGCGGGGATGGCCGCGGCCCCCTTTGCCCTCGGCTACTGGCTGGTGGCCTCCGACGGCGGGGTGTTCGCCTTCGGCGATGCCCCATTCCTGGGGTCGATGGGGGGCGAGGCCCTCACCCAGCCGGTGGCGGGCATGGCGGCGAGCCCATCGGGACGGGGCTACTGGCTGGTGGCCTCCGACGGCGGGGTGTTCGCCTTCGGCGATGCCGGCTTCTTCGGGTCGATGGGGGGACAGCCGCTTTCCAACCCCATCACCGCCATCTTCCGGACCCCCGACGGCCGTGGCTACTGGCTGCTTCCGACAACTCCTCGGACGGCCGACTGGGCCGTGCCCGGAACGGTGATCTACAACCTCGACACCGCGCCCGGTTCTCCCTACAAGCCGGGCCAGAAAGCGGTCGCGCTCACCTTCGACGACGGGCCCTCTCCGATCTACACGCCCCAGGTGCTGCAGATCCTCGTGGCCGACCATGTGCCCGCCAGCTTCCAGATCATCGGTCAGAGCGGCGCCGCCTACCCCGACCTCTTGCGCCAGGAGGCAGCAGACGGCATGTCTCTCGTCAACCACACCTGGACGCATGTCGCTCTCACCACGCTTCCCCCCTCTGGGTGGACCGGCCAGGTGGACCAAACCAACTCTCTCCTCCAAAGCATTACCGGGCACCCGGTCCAGTGCCTGCGGCCTCCGTATGGCTACACCGACTCGGCGGTGGTGGCGCAACTGGGCCAGCGGGGCCTCGCCGAGCTCTACTGGGACGTGGACCCCTCGGACTACCTGCGGCCGGGCGCGTCGGTGATCGCCGAGCGAGTGCTCTCAGCCATCCATCCCGGTGCCATCGTGGTCATGCACGACGGAGGCGGTGACCGCTCGCAAACCGTCAGCGCCCTGCCAGCCATCATCAGCGGCATTCGAGCCGATGGATACCAGATCGTTCCTGTCTGCGGCGGCTGACCTAGGTGCGGACGAACAGATGAGCACTTCTCGCCGAACGCGTTACCGGTGATGAACCTGTGGGTGCCGAAAATCTCATCCGGACCTTTGACCTGGACTTCTCCGTGAGCTGAGGGTCAGGGTGCCGGTCGAATGTGGCACTCCCTCTGGGCGACCGCGAGATGTTTCGACCCTGCGGGTGCCGAAAATCTCGTCCGACCTTTGATCTGGGCCTTTCCCAAGGCCTGCAAGTCATGTCAGGAGCCTCGCTCCATACAACCCGAGGAATGAGCGCATCCATCCAGCCCGCCCTTCCCCACAAGACATTGAGGCTGCTCAGTCGCAGTGGATGGGATTTTCGGCACCCATCGCAACCTAGCGCTGCGGTCCCCCAAGGGCGCCTCTCCCCCGTGACGACATCGGTTGCGCAACCCGCGAGCCAAGCCGGATGGGTGGGAATTGGGCGGAAGCTCAGCGGGCGCCGGCGGCCTGGGCCTGCGCCCACGTATAGGTGTACGTCGGGCTTCCCGTGACGAGCGCGATCAGCAGGGCATCACTGGTCCAGGGGCTGTCAGAGGCCACCGTCGCTTCGGCGGCTCCCATGACGAGCACTCCCTGTGACGACGCCACTTCGGACGCGTTGAAGCCGAGCTCGTTGTCGCGATGTCCCAGCACGTCGAGGGGTCGCTGGCGATGCAATCGATGTTTCCGGACCCCGGGCCGTCGTCGTACATCCAGAAGTAATTGGAGCCCAGCGGGCCGGCGCCCTCGGCCCAATTGGAGACCCAGTCCATGACGGACGACCCCGGCGGTACCGCCGAAGGCATCGGGTCGGTGTTATCCGCTGCCCCGTTCTGGGCATCCTGGTTGAGCTCCTGGACCATCCCGACCACGGGCGGCAGGCCCCGGTCGACGCGCTCGATGTCGGTGAGTACGAAGAGCTGCTCGGCCGGTGCGAGCCCGGCGAAATCCGACGGCAGGATCATGGCGCTCAAGCCTTCGAGGGAGCGGGCCGCGTCGGTCGCCTGGGTGGCGGCGGAGATGCACGGAGCCGACTCCGTGCCGTCTTGCGTGCAAATCGTGGCGAAGTTCGGCGACTCCGCGATATTCGCCGACGGGTTGCTGGGCGGAAGGACCGGGTGCGGCGCCGCTATCGGCGTGGGCGGAGGGGCTTCGGATTCGGTGCAGGCCGGAATGCGGGATGATACGACCTGGGCCCATCACGTTGCTCGGGCGTCCTCCACCGTGCATGGACAGCCTCAATTTCCTCACCTGGTCAGCCCCTGGGGCTCGTGAAATGTTGGTGACTTGGAAATCGTCACGCAAGCCGTAACACTGGATGCTCTGATCAGCTGCTTTCCCGTGTTGTGGCCCGGTCCGTTGGAGAGATTCTCTCACTATCACGCTGCTACCCTGGCTGTCGCCTCGCTGAACGCCTCGCGTGGAGTTGACCTGGTTTCGATGTCGATAAAGAGCTCTCGACACGTCATCAGCGGTTCGCTCTCGCTCGCCTTCCTGGTCCACACCTGACGACAGCACTCTGGGTGCGCCTTATCCGCAACGCTCACCACCCCGGCTCTTGACCGACGCCGCTTGCGGTGGTTTGAGACCTCCCCCTGCAAGGCGATCCCGGGGGGCCCTCCCCCGTCTCTGGTACAGCATCGATCGGTCGATAACGATCCTCTACATCGTCACCTCCTTTCGTTCGTGACACACAGCGATACTGCTCGGATCGACTTGTTGTCCTTCTCCGACGCGCCGCCCAGGACCCGACACGGACCGGCATCGGGCGCGCCGGCTCAAGAAGAGTCGGAAACAGCTCATGTGGCCTCCTCAGAGGCACCCGCTTGTAATCGCAATGTGCGAACCGCCACGAGTGGGTCTGGGCATTGGGCCTGCCCCGCTTCGAAACCTCTGCTCGGCAGGGTCGGGGAGCTTCAGACCAGGGCCCAAAATGCCGATTTCTCTCCTTATGGCGACCCGAGCGCAGGCAAGGAATCTGCCTTCTGACGCCACACCCGCGCCCAGGCACAGGCCAGAGAGCACGGGCTCTCCCTCCGCCATGCGAGAGCACTGTCATATCGCCACCCTGGATGCCTGTGGGGATGGCTACGCCGTGCTCCGTGCCGTGCGCACAGGCGAGACGATCATCGACTGGACGGTCATCGATGCCAATGGGCTGGTGCAAGATCGGTGGCAAGGGGTTGTGGGGGATGTCGTCGGCGTACCGCTGAGTCTTCTGGATGCAGCAGCCGACAACTCCGCCCTTTGGGGCCTGTATGGCGCCGCCTTGCACACCGGGGAGCGGCAAGAAACCGATATCGAACTGATCCTCCCTGCCGGCAAGGGTGGTTGGCGTCGGGTCACCGTTGTCCCCGTCGACGACGACACGGTGACAGTCCTCACCCGCGACATCACTCGCGAGCGGCACTTTGAGCTGGCACTCGAGCAGTCACGACGCACACTCAGAGGACTCTCCCCCGCACCGGCGCGTGCTCGGCATGCCAGTGACCCACGAATTAGCGAACCTCGCCTTCTTGGTCGATCAGCCGCACTCTTGTTCTTCGGCGCCGGGAGTGTGACCGTTGCGAACACGCTTCTTTCCGCTCTGCCTGGAGTCAATGTCGCCGCGCTTCGCATGACCGGGTTCGTCTCCATCCTCACGGCATTGTTCGTGCCGTTGTTGCCCTGGTCCCGGCACTTGCGCTTCGTGGCAAGCGGCGTGGTCCTCGTGGCGATCGGATACCTGGTTCTCAGTGATCAGTTCGATCACTTCTCCCGCTCCGAGTCGGCCGTGGCCGTCTATCCCATCTTCTTCATCATGGTTGTGGCGTGGAGTGGCTTGATCCAAGTGCGCGGCGCTCCCACCGTGGCGGCCTGTCTCTCGGGGCTGGCCCTGGGCGGCATTCTGACCGAGGGAGGCCACGGATCAATCGGCCTGCAGTGCGTCATCGTCACCATGCCCGCCGCGGCCGTGCTCGGTGAGGTCATGGCCTGGTCGTCGAGGCGCGTCTCCAATCTTGTCGGGCTCGAGCTTGATCGCAGCCTTCATGATCCACTCACAGCCTTGGCCAACCGCCAGCTGTTCATTGACCGTGCCGAGCAGGCGCTGGCCCGCGTGAGGCGGGGCGAGCATTCCTTGGCCGTGCTCTTTGTCGATCTCGACCGATTCAAGCAGGTCAATGACTCGATGGGCCACGCCGCAGGCGACCAGTTGCTCATCGAAGCGGCAGCCCGCCTCCGAGAGCTCGTGCGTCAGAGTGATGACGTCGCACGTTTCGGGGGTGACGAGTTTGCCATTCTTTGTGAAGACCTCGAACACCAAGATGGCGCGGCCGTGATTGCGAGTCGCGTTCTCTCCAGCCTCGGAGTCCCCTTTTCTCTCGGTAAGCGCCACGTCTCTATAGGTGCGAGCATTGGCATCGCATTTTCCGGTGATGGTGGCAAGACGGCTGAGGTGATCCTGCAAGACGCGGATGCCGCCATGTATCGCGCCAAGGATGCCGGCAGAGCCAGGTTTGAGTTCTTCGATGACAACATGCAACGCGAGATCGCCACCCGCATGGAGCTCGAGACGTCACTGCGTCAGGCCGTCTCGCGCAAGGAGCTCCGGGTCTTCTACCAGCCGATCGTCGCTGCTGATTCCGGAGCGATTGTCGGCTTCGAGGCCCTGGTCAGATGGGACCGCCCTGGATTCGGACTCGTCGCCCCGGGGTCCTTCATTGCCGTGGCGGAAGAGACCGGCATGATCATCGATATCGGCTCGTGGGTGCTCAACGAGGCCTGTGCCCAGGCGGCACTGTGGATGGCACAGTGGCCCGGCCGACGTCTTTGTGTCAGCGTCAACATCTCCAGCCGGCAAGTCCTCAGAGGAGACATCGTAGAGATCGTTCGCGATGCACTGAGCAACAGCGGACTTGATCCTACCCTGCTGACCCTGGAACTGACAGAGACCACGCTCATCGATGACGCCATCAGCGTGCAAGCGATTCTTCGCAATTTGCGCGCTCAGGGTGTCACCATTGCGCTTGACGACTTCGGAACCGGGTACTCGTCGCTAACCTACCTGCGCACCTTCCCGATCGACATCATCAAGATCGACGGGTCGTTCATTCGTACCATCGAGACCGAAAGGGAAGCAGCGGCCATCGTGGCTGCCGTTATCTCGCTTGCCAAGAGCCTCGACATCACGGTCATCGCCGAGGGGATCGAAACTCTCACGCAACTTGCCGCCGTCGTTGACCTTGATTGTGACCTGCTTCAGGGATACCTGTTGTCGCACCCCACTGAGGCGGAGGCACTCCCGGCCCTGATCGACAGTTCCTTTGCACAATTCGGTCGTGACCACGGCGTCAAACATTCGTGAGCGGGCGGGCACGACAGGGCAACGGCGACTCCGGGCTGCGCCGACCGGCAGTGGTAATAGGGCCCGGTGGGGCCATCGGGCCGCTTCTACGAGCAAGGGCTCGGGTCGCCTGGCGCTCGGCCTTTGGACGGCGACCGTTGCAATCCCTCGACGTGTGTGCGTTACCGGGTGGTCTCACCGCCCAAAGCGGACACAAGTAGACGCCCTGTACCCGGCATGTGCGAGGGAACCGAGGTCATCGCCGCCACAATCATGAATCAGGGTGATATCGGACTCCCCCAGGCAAGTTCCTTGCTCGCCGAGGCTGGCTCCACAATCGAACCGATTCTCAGTCGCGGTCGCGCATCACCATGGTTATGACTTTGAACTCCTCCCGCGCTGGTGCGGCACCGGTGACGCGCTCGATTTCGTCCCGGAACCTCTCGGAGATTGCCTCGGAGTTTTCCAGTTCACCGTGCCAGAAGGACATGGCGATGATTTCCGGCCGGGTGCGGTCAGAAAGTAAGGCTAGGAATCCCAGGAACCCGGGAAGCTCGGAGAAGCGGGGCAGAACATCGTCATTGATCCGGCGCTCTACCTCGGCCATCTGGTCTTGCTCCGCGAAGAAGAGCACAGATCGGACGCTTACTGCTCGTTTTGCTCCGAGTTCGTCCATCGATTACCAGGCAACCTTCATTAGCTCCATCGTGTTCAAGATTGCTCGCTCGGTTTCCGAGAGGCCAACGAACTCCAGACCCGCTCGGACCGAGCCTTCGCCGCCGGGACTCATGTTCCTGACCCTTCCCATCAGACGGAGGGTGACAGAGTCTCCGACCGGGGCGTGAACCTCAATGGTCACTCGGTGTCCGATGAGGTCCCCTGGAACGTCGCCGAGAAGCTCTAGCCCGAGACCGAGGACCGAGATGTCAATCACCTTGCATTCGTGCGCGGCATCCTCATCGGTGTACGTGCCCGACCAGCCTGAGGTGGCCATTCGAGGGACTCGTCTGCGTCGTCGGTCGTCCATGTTCCCCTCTCATTCCGGGCGCCATTGCTTCGGCGCCGACGGTCGATCGGGGTCGGTCCTACCAGCTCCGCGACGGGACAAAGGCCCACTCAGGACATCTGCCTAGCAATCGAGGAGGCCTGACTAGGTCTGCGACGTATCCCTAAGTAGCTTGGCTAAGAATTCCGCCTGCGAATGAACGCCGAACTTCCTGTAGATGGCAGTGAGGTGGTTCCGCACCGTACTTGGGCTCAGGTACAGGGCAGCAGCGATGTCTTTGATTCTCTCGCCACGGACTAGACGCGTGACGATCTCCCACTGTCGCGTGGAGAGGCTTTCAGAGGGCACAGGCGGCGGGCATTGATCCATACCGCCCACAACGTCTCCACCAATGACGGCCAGTTGGCGATGAAATTCCGAGGACAGCTCCTCATCAAACTCAGACATGGCACTGATAGCCAGACCAAGTCTGGGGGGCGTGTGTTGACACATCGCAACGACCATGCACCAGACATCTCGCCATTGGTCGCTGTCAGCGCGAAGGTTCATCCGTAGAGTTGCTTTGCCCCCGTCGACGGCGACTCGGGCGGCAGCCGACAAAAAGTTCTGCACACAAGCCGGGTGAAACAGGCCCAGAAGGGGGACACCTTTGTAAGTCTCTGGGCTGCAACTCAGAATGCCTTCGATGTCACTGCTGACTAGTTCGATCACCCAGTGATGGTCTGTCACGATACCGACGATATCGATGCTTGCGTCAAAGAGGGGCCAAGGGAAGGTCGGCGTCTCGGGATCAATGATGGTCAAACCAAATCTACATCCGTCCTTCGTTGTCAGCCGTACCCACGACCTCGCCTCGTACTCCGTGCCATCAGGGCGATGAAAACGACGGACTGCCCTATAACCCTCAATCGCTCCCGATGCAAGCAGCTTTGCCGCCGCCTCCACGGTGGAACGGTCGACGTTGCTTATAACGGAAGTGACCGGGACCCCGGCCAAGGAGTCAGGCGACATGCCAAGAAGCTCGCAAGCGGCCTTGTTCGCACCGAGGAAGACCAGGTCGTCGAGGTCGAATGCCAAGAGCGGGTACGGGCTACTGCCCAGGACCTCGGCGACTACAGACGGCGTCGGTGTGCTTGTCATCGCAACCACCGAACCTCTCCCCAAGGGTTGGCCGGGTTCAGACTGAGACGGACCTCGTGGACATAGCCAACCACAACTGGAGCGATGCGGTTGGGCGACCCATACCGTGCATCACCCGGGGCCGCACCAAAGGCCCCCAGGTCCCGAGCGATCCCGGTTAGGAGTGCATTCGCCAGGATCGGTCGGGTTGACCTGATCCTGGTTCCGGTGGAACAGGTACCCAAAGCTCGATCTCGTCGTGGCGTCGAAAGTACTCGACCAAAGGGCGAGATGCATCGGCGGTTTGCGCCAGCGTGACGAGAGCCTGCATCGACGGCCCGATTCGCTCATACAGCCCAGGCGGGTCCCCCGCGATCCGTGCCCGCAGATACCAGCCGCCGGGCAACTCCCCAACGTCGAGTCCGAAGTGAGTGGGGTCATCCTCCCTTCACGGGGTTACATGCCGCATAGGTGGCCGCCTGCGTGTCGACGATTGCGTACATCCACCGACCGCGTAGCCTGACCAGGCGCTCGAAGTGCGGCCAGAGTTGCTAAATCGCTGGCATTTCGTCGCGAGTGCGCTCAAACATCACTGTTACGCCGCTTTTGAGGATCCGCGTGGGCTGGGTGTCGAACAGGGCCACCGACGCGGGCCTCACCGTAGCCATCGCCGCTAATTCCGACCAGGTCTTGTCCTGGGGCGCCGTCAGCCACAACGGAGCAAGGGGCCTCGTCGCGTGGCCCCGCTGGAAGTGCCTCGATCCTGACGGGTCGGATCGCTCCGGCGATGCATTTAGGGCGACCGAAGCTCCTATGGTTTGTCAAGGGTGATGTGCTCGGTGGCAAGGACGGTAGGCAGACCAATCAGGAGCCACTCGATGGTCGAGGGCAAGCTCTTATCAAGCCAAGCGTCGATGCTCTTCCAACATCCGAGTGACGGGCCGGCAGATCGTGCGAAGGCCAGCCAAGAGGCGGCAGGTACTCGGCGAGCCAGGCCCGTCCTCGGAGATCTCTAACCGCGCGGAAGGTACTTGAAGACCTCCCGGGCGACGTAGCGCTTCAGGACGCGGATCACCTCGCGCTTGGAGAGACCCTCCTTCGTCCGGCGCTCGAGATATGCACGGGTGCGGGGGTCCCAGGCGAGGCGGGTCATGACGATGCGCCATAGGGCTTGGTTGGCGTCGCGGTCACCGCCGCGATCGAGCCGATGACGAGTGACCTTTCCTGAAGACGCCTCGATGGGCGCCACGCCACACAGATGGGCCCAGGCGGCCTCCGAACGCAGCCGCTCGGGGTTGTCGCCGGCGGTCACGAGCAGGGTGGCGGCGGTGTCGACGCCCACCCCGTAGAGGTCGAGCATCTGTGGTGCGCAGTGTGTGACCAGATCGGTGAGCAGCTCGTCGAGGTCGGTCATCTCGTCGGCGAGTGCCAACACGCGCCGCCCCAGAGCGGCGAGCGACACCTTGGTGGCATAGAGGACCGGGTCGCCCGAGGCCCGGGGTCGTAGGGCGGCCGCCTGGGCGACGAGGTCGGTGATCGACAGGCCCTTGAACCGGGATCGGAGCTGGTCGGGGCCGGTGTAGCTCAGCTGGCGCATCTGGGCCAGGGCCCGCGATCGGGCGTGGTTGGCCGATCGCTTGGCGACGAGCAGCGCCCGGATGGCCTCCACCTCGCCGTCACGGGACTTGGGTGCGCCGGCCGCTCGGCCACTGAGCACCGCCCGGGCAGCCTCGACGGCGTCGGCGGAGTCCGACTTGCCCCTCGTGCGCCGTGCCTGGCGGTTGGGGCGGTCGACCTCGATCACCTCGACCCCCGCCTTCGCCAAGAACCG
>JARLGQ010000044.1 GCA_031292675.1 Acidimicrobiales bacterium | reverse complement strand
TGGATCGTCGCGCCGTCCTCGACCAGCGTCGCCACTCCCACCCCGATGGCCGAGGTGACCTCGCTCACGGTGCGGCGGACGACCGAGGGCAGCTCCTCCTCCACGTCGATGGCCACGTCGATGGCATCGACGTCCAGCTCGCCGTCCCCGTAGGTGTAAGGCATGTGAGGGTTGATCTGCGCGACGACGAGGCCCCCTCTGACCCGAGCGCGCTCGATGGCAGCCGGGAGGATGTTGACCTCCGTGCCCAGCGACACCTTGCCGTCGTGCACGGCCGACGTGTGGAGGAGCACCACGTCAGGCGGACGAGCCACGTCGAACAGCCGCGGCACCAGCGACAGCCGCATGGGGAGATAGTCGAGGCCGGGAACGTCTCGCATCCCCGGGCCGACGAACGGCGACTCGGGGATGACGCCCTGACGGACGGGAGACCCTTTCTGAGCATTGAGCGCGAAGAGCCGGTAGCTCTCGACGGCCGCGTCGAAGAGTTCGACCAGGCGTCGGGGGGTGGCGAAGTTCCCGCTCACCACGGCGCGCGGCTCAGCCCACGGCAGCGCCCCGAACCGGTTCTCGAGCTCGCGCTCGGTCAGGATCTCCATGTTGGTGGCTGGTCTCCGCCGGACGTCAGGTACCGATATCCCTGGTGGGATCTCCTTCGAGGCTAGCGCCGCCCGCAGCGGGCGCGGCGTCGACATCGGGGACGAGGGTGGGCGTGGACCGGTTGAGCGTCCGCCCCGCGAAGAAGTCACGGCCGAACAACCGCCAGACGAGCATGAGGATCACGCCCAGGACGGTCGAGACGAAGAACACGAGGAACACGCCACCGATGATCCAGTGGGGTGCGAAGGGGAGCTTCCAGGACGTGTAGCTGGCATTGCTCGAGAAGTTCCAGTCGGCCTGGAGGCTGTACCCCATGGCCGCGTAGAGCATGACCCCACCGAGCAGGGGGAAGATCCCCTTCATCCACAGGTCACGGCGGCTGCGTGTCAGCACCTTGCGGTAGTACCAGACACAGGTGAACCCGGTGAGCCCGTAATAGAAGGCGATGAAGATGCCGATGGCGGTGACCGAGTCGGGAATGATGTACCCGCCGGCAAAGTGGTTCATGGCTGCGTACATCACCGCCGAGATCGCTCCCATCACGACGGTGGCCACGGTGGGGATCATGTTCTTGGTGTGGATCCGGGCGAAGGCGCTCGGGATCGACTTGTACACCGCCATCGAAAGGGCCGTGCGGGCGGTAGGGAGGATCGTCGTCTGTGTCGAGGCCGCCGCCGACGTCAGGACCATCAAGATGAGCAGGTGGAAGAAGAACGGCCCCACACCCGTGGAGCCGAACACGGCGTGGCCCAGGCCAGCGAAGACGTCGGTGACGTTGTTCGGGTTGGCCAGGCCGATGCCTTTCGTCCCGACACCGGCAAAGGACTGGGAGGACAGGGTGACCACGAGGTAGACGGCGAGCAGGATGACCGTGGCCATGATGCCGGCCAGTCCCGGCAGCCGCTTCTTGTCGGCGGTCTCCTCGTTGATCGACAGCGACGTGTCCCATCCCCAGTAGATGAAGAGCATGAGCACCAGACCGCTCACGAGCGCCGAGAACTTGATGTCGGCGGGGTTGAACCACGACCAGCGGGGATCGATGTGAGAGGGGGGGGCGTGGCCGGTGAGGACCCGCACCAGGGCCACGGCGGCGAACACGACCAGGATCAGGATCTCGGTCGAGAGCAAGAGGCGCTGGATCCTCGCCGACAGCTCGATGCCCTGATAGCAGACCCAGGTCATGGCGACGATGAAGAGGATCCCCACCAGGAGCACCCATCCGCTCGTGGCGTTCTCACCGATGCGATTCGCGTTGAAGAGCAGGAACACGTACTGGCCCGTCACCTGGGCCAGGCTGGCCATGACGAGCACGTCGGAGGCGATGATCCCCCAGCCGCCGAGCCACCCGGTGGTGGGGCCAAAGGTCCGGGTCCCCCACGTGAAGGTGGTCCCACAGTCGGGGTCCGCCTTGTTGAGCTCGCTGTAGCCGATGGACACCAACAGCATGGGCACGAAGGCGATCAAGACGACCAGGGGAGAGACCAGGCCGACGGTGGCCACGATGAGCCCGAGGGTGGCGGCCAGCGAATAGGCGGGCGCCGTGGAGGCGACGCCGATGACGATGCTCGAGACCAGGCTGATGGCGCCGGGCTTGAGCCCCTTCTCGGCCGGCGCCTGCTCGGGCGACAGGGAGGTGTCGGGGGCGGTCACGGGTGGGCCCTCCACGATCCGGGCCGGGTCCTTCGCTCTAAGGTCCATGGGTTGGACGCTAAAGATGGGCGACGTCCGGCCATAGGGTCCAACGGCCCGATTTCCCCGGGGACGACGGGGCGGGTACGCCCGGAGGAGCCCAGGCCCACCCGGACCGGTCACGGGCTCCAGGTGCCGTCCCGGCGGGGTTGCCGGGGCCCGGATCAGGAGTCGATCGCGCTCATCACGTGCTTGATGCGCGTGTAGTCCTCGAACCCGTAGACCGAGAGGTCCTTGCCGTATCCCGAGTGCTTGAAGCCCCCGTGGGGCATCTCCGCCACCAGCGGGATGTGCGTGTTGATCCACACGCAGCCGAAGTCGAGTCTCTTGGCCATGCGCATGGCCCGACCGTGGTCGCGCGTCCACACCGATGAGGCCAGGGCGTACTCCACCCCGTTGGCCCACCTCACGGCCTCGTCCTCGCTCTGGAAGCGCTGCACCGTGATGACCGGCCCGAAGACCTCCTCCTGGACGATCCGGTCGTCCTGATGCACGTCGGCCACCACCGTGGGCTCGTAGAAGAAGCCGCGCTCGCCGATGCGATGACCCCCGGTGAGCACCGTGGCGTGCGCCGGGAGTGACTCGACGTACCCGCTCACCCGGCTGAGCTGGACGTCGCTGTTGAGTGGGCCGAAATCGGCCTCGGCGTCGTCGGGTCCGGCCACGGTCTGGCCACGCGCCTGTTCCACCAGAGCGGCGACGAAGTCGTCGTGGACCCCCGGTCCGGCCAGCACCCGGGTGGCGGCCGTGCAGTCCTGACCGGCGTTGAAGTAGCCGGCCACGGCGATCCCCTCGGCCGCCTTGACCGGGTCGGCGTCGTCGAACACGATGACCGGCGCTTTGCCCCCGAGCTCGAGATGGACCCGCTTGATGTCCTGGGCGGCCGCGATCGCGACCTCGCGGCCGGCCCGGACGCTCCCGGTGATCGACACCATCTGCGGGGTGGGGTGGGCGACCAGGGCGCGCCCGGTGTCCTGATTGCCGCACACGACGTTGAACACGCCCGGTGGAAGGAACTCGGCCGCCACCTCGGCGAGCAGCAGCGTGCTCACCGGAGTGGTGTGGGCGGGCTTCAAGACGACACTGTTGCCGGCGGCGACCGCGGGGGCGAACTTCCAGACCGCCATCATCATCGGGTAGTTCCAGGGGGTCACCTGGGCGCACACGCCGACGGGCTCCCTCCGGACGAACGACGTGTGTCCCGCCATGTACTCACCGGCGGACCGCCCCTCGAGGAGCCGGCAGGCACTGGCGAAGAACCGGATCTGGTCGATCATGGGGGGGATCTCCTCGGACCTGGTGAGCCCGCGAGGCTTACCGGTGTCCTGGCACTCGAGGTCCACCAATTCGTCGGCACGAGCCTCGAGGGCATCGGCGATCCTGAACATGGCGAGGCTCCGCTCCGACGGAGTCGTCTCGCGCCATGCTTCGAATGCCTCTCGTGCGACTCTCATGGCGTGGTCGACGTCGGCAGGGCCCGAAACCGGCATCGTGGCGAACACCTCCCCCGTCGAGGGGTCGACGACGTCCTCGGTGATGCCGTCGGCGGTGTCGACATGGGCCCCTCCGACAAAGTTCCGCAGCACGCGCCGTTGAGCTGTCACGTTGATGCCTCCTGCGATGGCCGGTAGGGGCACAGACTCGCATTCACCGACCCCCCGGGCAAGTGACCTTGGACCCTACCGCCCGACCGGCGGAGGGCAGGATCATGGGTCACACGGGCGCGCCGTTCAGTCGAACACGACGCCCGGTACGGTGAGGGACACGAGCGCGGAAACAGGAGGGCCCCATGCGTGTGCTGCTGGTTGGAGCCGGAGGAGTGGGAACGGCATTTGCCCGCACCGCAGCCAGGCGCAATGCCTTCGAGCACATCGTGATCGCCGATCACACCAAGGCCCGGGCCGAGCGGGCGGCGCAGTCCGCCAGTGACCGATTCACCGCCGTCGCGCTCGACGCCTCCGACGAGAAGGCGGTCGCCGAGCTGCTGCGCGCCGAGCGTTGCGACGTGCTCATGAACGCCGTCGACCCGAGATTCGTCATGCCGCTGTTCCGAGGGGCCCTGGCTGCCGGTGCCAATTATCTGGACATGGCCATGTCGCTGTCGCACCCCCACCCGACCGAGCCATACGCCAAGCCCGGCGTGAAGCTCGGAGACGAGCAATTCGCCATGGCCGAGGAGTGGGAGAACCAGGGGCTCCTCGCCCTCGTGGGCATGGGCGTCGAGCCCGGCCTGGCCGATGTCTTCGCACGCCACGCGTCGGACAGTCTCTTCTCGTCGATCGACGAGATCGGCGTCCGGGACGGGGCCAACCTCGTCGTGGACGGCTACGACTTCGCGCCCACCTTCTCCATCTGGACGACACTCGAAGAGTGCCTCAATCCCCCCGTCATCTGGGAGAAGGACCGGGGGTGGTACACCACCGAGCCGTTCAGCGAGCTCGAGGTCTTCGACTTTCCCGCCGGGATCGGCCCCGTGGAGTGCGTGAACGTGGAGCACGAGGAGGTGCTTCTCGTCCCCAGGTGGCTCCAGCCCAAGCGGGTCACGTTCAAGTACGGCCTGGGCGACGAATTCATCGGGGTGCTGAAGACCCTGCACAAGCTCGGGCTCGACTCGACGGCGCCTGTCGACGTCGAGGGAGTGAAGGTGTCGCCCCGTGACGTCGTGGCCGCCTGCCTGCCTGACCCGGCGGAGCTCGGCGACAACATGCACGGCGTCACGTGCGCGGGGACGTGGGTGACGGGCACAGGCAAGGACGGGGCCCGGCGCGAGGTCTATCTGCACCACGCCGTGGACAACGCATGGTCCATGCAGGAGTACGGGTCCCAGAGCGTCGTGTGGCAGACCGCCATCAACCCCATCGTGGCGCTCGAGCTCCTCGCCTCCGACGCCTGGTCGGGTGCCGGGGTGCTCGGCCCCGAGGCGTTCCCGGCGGATCCGTTCCTCGACTTGCTCAACGACAGCGGGGCGCCGTGGGCCATGGAGGAGCGGACCCCGCGCTGACCTGGGGCCCACCCGCCCGCGGGTCGACCGATCAAAGCCCCGACCTTCTCCCGGCTCGGGAGGCGCCGCCCCGCTGATCAGGACCTTCGGCTCTGTCGTGCCCGGCCCCCGGATCGAAAAATGGGTCCATGGCATCGAGAACGCCGAGGCACGCCACGGCGCGGGTAGAGGAGCACCTCAGCGCCCTGCTGGCCAAGGTCGAGATGAAGAATCCCGGTGAGCCGGAATTCCACCAGGCGGTCCGGGAGGTGGCCACAACGCTGCGACCGGCGCTCCTGCGGTACCCGAGGTACGTCGACGAGAAGATCCTCGAGCGACTGGTCGAACCCGACCGGGTCATCAGCTTCGGGGTCAACTGGGTGGACGACAGCGGGACGGTTCAGGTGAACCGGGGTTTCCGCGTCCAGATGAGCAGCTCCATCGGTCCCTACAAAGGCGGTCTGCGCTTCCACCCTTCGGTGTACGCAGGGGTGCTCAAGTTCCTCGGATTCGAGCAGACGCTCAAGAACTCGCTCACGACCCTGCCCATGGGCGGGGCCAAGGGGGGATCGGACTTCGACCCGAAAGGGCGCAGCGAGTCGGAGATCCGTCGCTTCTGCCAGTCCTTCATGACCGAGTTGTACCCCTACATCGGAGAGTTCACCGACATCCCCGCCGGTGACATCGGCGTGGGCGCCCGGGAGATCGGCTACCTGTTCGGCCAGTACAAGCGCATCGCCAAACGATTCGTCGGCGCCATCACGGGCAAGGGCATCAAATGGGGCGGCTCCGAGATCCGTCAGGAGGCCACGGGGTACGGGGCGGTGTACTTCGCCCAGGAAATGCTCAGGACGCGGGACGAGGACCTCGAAGGCAGGACCTGCCTGGTCTCGGGGAGCGGAAACGTCGCCCAGTTCACGGTGGAGAAGCTCGTCCAGCTCGGCGGGCGCGTCGTCACCTTGTCGGACTCCGACGGATTCATCCACGATCCTGCCGGCGTCGACCTCGACAAGCTCGAGTGGGTCAAGCAGCTCAAGAACGAGCGCCGTGGTCGGATCAGTGAGTATGCCGCCGAGTTCCCCCACGCGACGTACAAGGCGGCCCGAGGCGGTGACCAGAACCCGATGTGGAGCGTGCCCGCCCAATGTGCATTCCCCTGCGCCACTCAGAACGAGATCAGCGCCAAGGATGCCGACACCCTTGTCAAGAACGGGGTGACACTCGTGGTGGAGGGAGCGAACATGCCGACGGTGCCCGAGGGCATCGATCGTTTCATCGCGTCCGGGGTCCTCTACGCGCCGGGTAAGGCGGCGAACGCCGGCGGGGTGGCGGTGTCGGGGTTGGAGATGGCCCAGGACATGCAGCTCTCGCAGTGGACGAGAGAAGAAGTCGACGCACGGCTCCAGACGATCATGAGACGAATCCACGACTCGGTCCGGAAGACCGCCGAGGACTACGGGCACGGGGGGAACTACTCGGTGGGCGCCAACATCGCCGGCTTCGTCAAGGTTGCCGACGCCATGCTCGACGAGAGCCCCATCTGACCCTGTGGGGCGTGGCGACCTGCCGGCCCTATCCCAGGTGGCCGGGGCCGAGACGTCACACCCTGTCGTCACGACCCCGGACGCCTTACCATTCCGGACGTGAACGTCGGAGACGCGGCCCAGATCGATTCCCGCGGCCTCGACGCGCTCATCGGGGTGCTCGCCGGCCTCGGCTACGACACCTTGGGCCCCGTGGTCCGTGACGGGGCGGTCATGCCCGGGCCCGTGACCGGCGTCGCCGACCTGCCCGCCGGCTACCACGATCGCCAAGCCCCGGGCCATTACCGTCTCGAGCGGGGCGACGACAGCACGCTCTTCGGGTGGGCCGTCGGGCCCGGCTCCTGGAAGGCCGAGTTCTTCCCGCCCACTCAGGAGCTCTGGCGGGCCACCCTCGACGGCGAGGTGACCATCACGGAGCCCGAACTTCCTTCCGGGCCGGTGGCCATCGTCGGCGCCCGACCTTGTGAGGTGGCCGCCTTGGAGGTCCTGGACCGGGTACTGGGCGCCGGCGCCGTTCCCGACCCCCACTACGGGGCGCGGCGGGAGGGGGCCTTCGTCGTGACAGCCGAGTGCGGTACGCCCGCCTCCACCTGCTTCTGCACCTCCATGGGGACCGGACCCCACGCCGTGGGCGGGTTCGACCTGGCGCTCAGCGAGCTCGACGACGGCGACGGGCACCGCTTCGTCGTCAGGGTCGGCACCGAGCTCGGCGCCGAGGTCCTGTCACGGGTCCCCACCGGCGAGGCCTCGGACTCGGATCTCGAGGCGCGGCGCCACATGCTCGACGCGGCCGAGGGCGCCATGACCCGGGTGCTTCCCACCGACGGGCTGGCCGCCCTGCTGGCCCGGAACCTCGAGCACCCCCAATGGGACGACGTGGCCGACCGGTGCCTGGCCTGTGGAAATTGCACCCTGGTCTGTCCCACCTGCTTCTGCAGCGACGTCCGCGACACGTCGTCGCTGACCGGCGAGGTCCGCCGCCAGCGGTCCTGGTCGTCGTGCTTCGACCTCGACCACTCCTACCTCCACGGGGGCCCGGTGCGGCCCTCCACGTCCTCGCGCTACCGGCAGTGGCTCACCCACAAGCTCTCGACCTGGTGGGACCAGTTCGGCACCTCGGGCTGCATCGGGTGCGGTCGCTGTATCGCCTGGTGCCCCGTGGGCATCGACCTCACCGCGGAGGTGGCGGACATCGCGCGCAGCGACGGAGCCGTGCGCGCCGGTGCAGCCCCGCCGGGACCCTCCTCATGACGACGTCGCTGCCCGAGCTGGTGTCGGCCCATCCCCTCCTGGCAGGCCTACCCGGAGACGCCGTCGCCAGCGTGGCCGGATGCGCCCAGAACGTGGCGTTTGATCCCGGTGACCTGCTCCTCGCGGAGAGCGAACCCGCCAACACGCTCTACCTGTTGCGACGGGGCCGGGTCGCCATCGAAGTGCACTCGCCGGGCACCGGACCCATCGTCATCGAGACGCTGGGCCCGGGGGCCGCGGTGGGGTGGAGCTGGCTCGTCCCCCCCTACCGTTGGCACTTCGACGCCCGTGCCCTGGACGCGGTGGGGGCTGTCGCCGTGGACGGGGCCTGTCTGAGGGACAAGGCGCAAGCCGACCCCGCGCTCGGATACGAGCTCATGAAACGGGTGGCCGGGGTGCTGCTCGAACGGCTGCAGATGACCCGCATACGGCTGCTCGACCTCTACGGGACCGGCAGTGCCCGCTGACCTGGCCCGGGCGGTACGGGCCGACACCGGGAGCGGGGGCGACGCCCGGCCCGGGGTGATGACACCTGCGCTCTACCGTGTCGTGGGCCGCCGTGCCGAGACCGATGACGTGACGACGCTGGCGCTCGCCCCCGTCGTCGGCGGCCCCATGGCGTTCCGCTCCGGGCAATTCAACATGCTCACGGCGTTCGGCATCGGAGAGGCCGCCATCTCCGTCAGCAGCACGCCGCACGAAGACGGCCCGCTGCGACACACCGTGCGCGCTGTGGGGTCGGTGACACGCGCCTTGTGCAACACGCCGATCGGCGACGTGATCGGCGTGCGAGGACCGTTCGGCACGGACTGGGGGGTCGGCGACACCGACAGCCTGGCCCCGGTGGATGCCTCTCCCTCCGGGGACGCCCCGGTCACCGGCGGTGATTTCGTGGTGGTGGCGGGAGGGATCGGCCTGGCTCCCCTGCGGGGCGCCGTGGACGAACTGGTGGCGAGACGGGCGCGAGGCGGCGGGCGTGTCTTCGTGGTCGTGGGAGCCCGGGCACCTTCGCAGGTCATCTTCCACGACGACCTCGAGGCGTGGGCCAGAGCCGGTGCCCACGTGGCTGTCACCGTCGACATCTCCGAACCGGGATGGTCCGGCCGCGTGGGCCTGGTCACCTCCGTGCTGGGGGAGGCGGGCTTCGACCCCGGCGACGCCACCGTGTTGGTGTGCGGGCCCGAGATCATGATGCGCTTCACGGCCCGCACGTTGATCGACGACGGCGTCGATCCCAACCGGATCCGGGTGTCCCTGGAGCGCAACATGGAGTGCGGCGTGGCATGGTGCGGGCACTGCCAGCTGGGCCCGTTCCTGCTGTGCCGCGACGGTCCCATCGTGCCCTATGCCGGAATCGTGGCCCACCTGCTCACCCAGCGCGAACGATGAGCGGCGCGGGCGGGTCGGGGGCGCCAGGCGACCACGAGACGGATCGGGCCGCGGACCCCGACCCTCGTCCCTCTGTGGCGGTGTGGAAATTCGCCTCCTGCGACGGCTGTCAACTGAGCCTGCTGGACTGCGAGGACGAGCTCCTGACCTTGGCCGAGGCCGTCCGCATCGCCCACTTCACCGAGATGTCGCGAGCCACGGTCTCGGGACCCTACGACGTGTCGCTGGTGGAGGGATCGATCACGACACCGGCCGACGCCAGACGGATCCAGGAGGTCCGGGAGAATTCGCGTCTGCTGATCACCATCGGGGCGTGCGCCACCGCCGGGGGGATCCAGGGGCTCCGCAATTTCGCCGCCTCGGGTGCGTACGCGGGCACCGTCTACGCCCATCCCGAGTACATCACGTCGCTCGACACCTCGACCCCCATCGCCGATCACGTCAAGGTGGACTTCGAGCTCCATGGCTGCCCGATCGACCGCCACCAGCTCCTCGAGGTGATCACCGCCACCCTGGCGGGGCGCCGCCCGGTGATCCCCGGGCACTCGGTGTGCCAGGAATGCAAGGGGCGCGGCACCGTCTGCCTGCTCGTGAGCCAGGGGATCCCGTGTCTGGGCCCGGTCACCCGGACCGGATGCGGCGCCCTGTGCCCCAGCGTGGGTCGGGGATGTTTCGGATGCTTCGGCCCTGCCGCCACGGCCAACACGTCGTCGCTCGCCACCCAGCTCCGCCGCCAGGGCACGGCGCCGGTGGACGTGTCCCGCCTGTTCCGGACGTTCAACGCCGGGGCGCCCGCCTTCCTCGACGAGTCCGTGGCCCAGGGAGGCGCCCTCCCCGTGTCCCCGCGCGTCTCGGTCCGCCCGGGGGCACGGGAGGGGGGCTCATGACCCACGGTTCGAGCGCGCCACGGGTCATCGGCGTCGAGGGGCTCTCGCGGGTGGAGGGCGAGGGCTCGCTCAGGGTGGAGGTGCACGACGGCACGGTGACCGACGTCGCCCTGGAGATCTTCGAGCCCCCCCGGTACTTCGAGGCCCTCCTGGTCGGCCGCAACTTCACCGAAGCTCCCGACATCACGGCGCGCATCTGCGGGATCTGTCCGGTGGCCTACCAGATGAGCGCCTGTGCCGCCATGGAGGACGCCTGTGGCGTGACGGTCGACGAAGAGATCGGCCACCTGCGCCGCCTCCTGTACTGCGGAGAATGGATCCAGAGCCACGCCTTGCACATCTACCTGTTGCACGCCCCCGATTTCCTGGGCTGTGCCGACGCCGTCGAGCTCGCCCAGGTCGATCGAGGTGCCGTCGAACGGGGTCTGCAGATCAAGAGGACGGGGAACCTCGTCATGGAGACCGTGGGCGGCCGGGCCGTGCACCCCGTCAACGTCCGCGTGGGCGGCTTCTACCGGGCACCCGATCCGGCGTCGGTGGCGGCCCTGGTCGAGCCGCTGCGCCGGGCACGCGACGACGCGCTGGCCACGGTGGAATGGGTAGCGGGCTTCGACTTCCCCGACGTCTCGGGCGAGTACCACTTCGTGGCGCTGCGCGACGACGACCGCTATGCCATCGAGCAGGGGCGCCCCGCTTCCTCCGAAGGTCTGGACATGACACCGTCCGAATTTGCAGACCTCGTAGTCGAGGAGCACGTGGCCCGGTCCACCGCCCTCCACGCCCGCCTGGGAGGACGCGACCCGTATCTCACGGGGCCCTTGGCACGGTACGCCCTCAATGCGGCGACGCTTTCCCCTCTGGCCGCCGAGGCCGCGACGCGAGCCGGATTGGGCCCGGTATGCACCAACCCGTTCCGCAGCATCGTGGTGCGGGCGGTCGAGCTGGTGTTCGCCTGCGAGGAGGCGTTGTCACTGGCCGAGTCCTACATCCCGCCCTACACCCCGGCGGTGCCCGTGACACCACGAGCGGGGTCGGGCACCGGCGCCACCGAGGCACCGCGCGGCCTGCTCTTCCACCAGTACGAGATCGACGACTCGGGCGACATCCTGTGGGCTCGCATCGTGCCACCCACCTCTCAGAACCAGCTGACCATCGAAGCGGACCTGCGTCGCGTGGCTCAGGGTGCACTCGAGCTGGGCGACGACGAGCTGCGGTGGCGTTGCGAGCAGTCGGTGCGCAACCACGATCCCTGCATCTCCTGCGCCGCGCACTTCCTCGACGTGACGGTGGTGGGGTCGTGAGTGGCGAGGGGTCAGCGGTGGTCCCCGGGCCAGACGGGGAGCGAAAGGCCCGGCGCGTCGTGGTGGCGGGCATGGGGAACGAGTACCGACGCGACGACGGCGCCGGGCCGGCCGTGGCCGCCCGCAGTGCCGACGAGGCCCCGATCACCATCGACGTGGGCCCCGTCGTGGACCCCCTCGACCTCTTGGGGCGCTGGGACGGGGCCGAGCTGGCCATCGTGATCGACGCCATGCGTTCAGGCGCAACGCCAGGGACGGTGCGGGTGGTCGACCTGACAGGGCCGAGCTCGTCCCCCGACGCCACGAGCACCCACGGAATCGGGTTGGCGGGGGTCCTGCGCCTGGCCCAAGCCCTCGACCAGGCGCCGGCCCGAGTCGTCGTGGTCGGGATCGAGGGCGAGGACTTCGGGAGGGGCACGGGCCTCAGTCCGGCCGTCGACGCCGCCCTCCCGGCCGCCGTCCGGCGCGTGGTCGAACTGATCAAGGAGTTCCAGGCATGTGCATGAGCCGCCTCCACCGCGTGCTGCGCAGCGCGGGACCGGGCGACGTGGAAGTCGAGAACGTGGACGGAACCGTCCACCGCGTCTCTCTGCTGGCCCTCGACGGGCCCGAGCCGGCACCGGGCGAGTGGCTCGTCGTCCACAGCGGGTACGCCATCGACCGTGTCGACGCGCGAGAGGCGGAGGCGGTGGCGAGCGAGCTTCGGCTGAGTGCCGCCACGGCGGGCGGCGCCGTCGGTGACGAGGCCCCGACATGACCTCCGGGGCCGCACCGGACGAGGCCCCCCATCGGGAACCCCAGGGACGCTCCGTGCCCGGACCTGTGCTCTTCGCACGCTACGCGTACCCCCCCAACGCGCTCGGCTACTGCGGACCCGCAGACTCCGCCGGTTTTCTCGGCATGGCGTCGGAGGGCGCTGATCTCCGGGGACTGAGCCGGCTAGCGACCCAATTCGCAGGGGCGTGGCCCTATCTGCAGCTGATCGCAGGGTGCAACGGCATCGCAGAGCCACTCGATCCCCGAGTCGTCGAGGCCTACTGGACGGGCAACGAGCTGGTGACCCGGGTACCCCCATCTGCCCTGGCGACATCGCTGGATGACCGCTTCGAGCGCCGGGACGGGCCGCAGCTGGGCCATGTGATGCCGGCCGCCCCGGGAGGCGTCCCGCAACACAACTTTCACGTCTTCGCCGTCTACCCGTGGCTCGGGCTCCTGCGGTCGGGCATGGACGGGCCTCCGCTCGAGGTCCTGGACCGCTGCCGCATCCGGTGGGGCCACGTCGAAGCCGTGACAGCAGACCACGTGACGGTGCGCAGCCGACGACTGCGATTCGAGGACTCACGGTTGACCCTCGGAGCCGAACAGATCGAGCACGCGCGCCACAGCTTCGAATCGCAGGCCTTCACGACCGACCTGCGCCCCGGCGACGCTGTGTCCCTGCACTGGGACTGGGTGTGCGACCGACTGTCACCCGAGTCGTTGGGCTGGCTCCGCTACTGCACCTCACGCAATCTCCACGCCGTCAACGCTCTCGCTCCACCGGGCCCCGCCGCCGTGTGCGGCGCGTGACCGGCACCGGAGCCGGGATGGCGGTGTTCGGACTCAGCCCAGACCGGATTCGTCGTAACCGGGCGCGCACGGACCGAGCGCAAGCCGGCACTCATGTCCGGGGCGTCAGCGACGACAGCTTGTAATCACCTGTTCCCGACAGCGTCGACGTCCCCAAGAAGGTGGGGCTGGTGACCACGGTCTTCCACGTCCCGCGCACGGGGAGCCCGTTGACCGTCGAGAACCACGTGTCGGCGATGTTGTAACCCGTCTGACTCCCACTGAAGTGCGTCACCTCGTGAAAGTGCAACGTGACCACGTCAGTGCCCGCGATCCTGACCGTCTGCACGCCCAGGTACTCGTTGGTCCCGGCCATGGTCACCGGGCCCATCTTGAGGGGCGTGTTGGTGCCCGTGCACGAGAACGAGTACGTCGCCCCACTGTGGAGGACGGCAGGGATGGCGACCTCGGAGCGGTTGCACGCGTAGGTGGCCGTGTCCGCTATTGAGAGCGCCACCAGGTTCCAGCGATACCACCCCGCTCGGGCCACCTCCATGAGATTGCCGTTGCGGGGGCAGTACGTCGAGTTCTGCCAGTGGCTGTTGCTGTAGTCGAGCCGCAGCACCCAGCATCCCTGGGAGTTGTAGGTCACCGTGCCGGGGATCTTGGGCCCCTCCGCCTGGGACTTGGGTGGGAGCGTCAGGTGTTCGGCCGCGGTGCCGGTATAGGAGTAGACCCCCTCGTGCGGCCGCAGCTTGCCCGGGTCGGAGAACTGGCCTGTCACGCCCGAGCGGAACCGCTGGTATGCGGTCGACGCCGAAAGCTGCTGGGGACCGGCGTGGTTCCACTGGTAGACGAACACGCCCACGCCCCCCGCCAGGATCACGACGATCGTCGTCATGACGATGAGCGCCACGCGGTGCCGGCGGTGGAAGGGTCGCCGCGGTGCGCTGTCGAAAGGCCTGTCCGGACCCCCTGTGACGGGCGGAAGCGTGATGAAGAGTGGCTCCACCGGAGCGACGGCGCCTGGCGCGCGGTCGAGGGTCTCAGTCATGGAATGGCAGCTCCCTTCGGGTCGGCCCGCGCCGCAACAGCTTCGACACGCCACTGACAACAGGATGAGGATTCTCGACGCGCAATCGGTCGAGCGCGCTCTGCATGACCTGCCCGATCTCGTCGTAGCAGGCGGTGACGATGGCGTCGTCGTAGGCCGCCTCGGGCCCGGTACCGGTCCAGTCGAGCGCCGGCAGGAATTCCACGGTGATCTTCGCCGGCATGGGGAGCGGTGGGACCAGGATCGAGGTGATGCCGAAAGGGGGCCCCACGAGTATCGGGAACACGTTGATCCGGATCCGACCGAGGCCCAGCGCCCGCGCCAGGTGCTCGCCACGCGAGAGCACGACGACAGCGTGGTGGGACCCGTGGGTGACGACCGGCACCACCGGGACTCCGGCACGCAGCGCAAGCCGGACGAAACCCTTGTGACCGCCGAGGTCCACACGGTCCCGCTGGGTCCACGGTCGGCAGGCCTCCCGGTCCCCACCCGGGTACACGAGCACGGCGGCGTCCTGCTCGAGGGCCAGGTCAGCCTCGCGACCGCCGGCGGGGATCACGCCGATGTGCCGCAGGTAGGGGCCGACGACCGGGACGCTGAAGAGCAGGTCGTAACCGAGCGCGTAGGTGGGGCTCTCGAGTCCCCGGCGCTGCAGCATGGCCAGCCACACCACCCACGCATCGGGCATGTAGAAGAGGCACGAGTGGTTCCCCACCACCAGAACGGGCCCGCTGGTGGGAAGGTTGTCCAGTCCCCGCACCTCGGGTGAGAACAGGTTGGTGTAGTGGGCCATGGGCCCGAGCTGACGGCGGATCAAGGTGGTGTCCCGCTGGAACACGGGCTCGGACCGCTCCTGGGCGATCCGCTGTGAAAGCACTTCCATGACCGGCGCCAGGATCCCGTGCTCCTGGTGCTTGGCTATGTCCCCGATCCTCTTCTCCATTTGTACGACCATGGCAATCTCCGGACCTCGTTACTCCGGTTGTACCGCCCCTGAGGTCCAGGAAAAAGAGCAGTTCGTCCCGAAGAATCCCTGTACCCGTCCCTTTGGAACCGGGCCATCCCGTGGACGGACGGCACCCCACCGTCAGGGTTGAGCCAGGGAACGCAATCGCCGCCGGGGACGACTCAGTCAGAGCCTGCGACCCGCAGCTCGTGGGGCCGCGCGTCGGCCCGGCGCGCGAACTGCGGGCGGCCGCCGGTCAGGTCGGCTCCTCCGCGCGTGGACGCCGCCTGGTGGAGGACCCGCAACGCCTCTTGTCGTCCCGCCCGCATGAACCCGGGCCAGTCGTCGGTGGTGAGGAACTGACGGTAGAATCCCAGGCCCATGACCTTTTCGTAGGGGACCGGCTCGATCATGTAGACCTCGACATCGGCCTCCAGTCGGGCCAGGTTCTCCCGGGCCAGCTGGGCCTGCTGGCACGTGCGCACCTGGGACGCCACGTCGACAATCGAAAGGTGCCGCTCCCGCCAGCCCGTGATGTCCTCGCCCACGAACCCCGGCGGGTAGAAGCCGTTGACGGCGAGTGCGAGGTCACAGGGTGCCTCGAGGTCGACGACCGCGTGGACGGGGAAGATGTCGACGATACCACCGTCGCACCAGCTGCCGCCGTCGAGCATCACGGGATCGAAGAACAGAGGCAGCGCCACCGCCATCCGCACCGCCCGTGCCACGGTCATCTCGGGGTACGTGCGGGGGCCGATGAAGGCCACTCGGTTCTCCTCGATGTTCCAGATCGGCGCATACGCCGCAATGGGCATATCGCCCAATCGCATATCGCCGAGGAGATCGCGGTAGGTCTGTTCGAGCCGCTCGCCACGCAGCAGTCCTGCGAATCCCCGGGCCCCGCTCGGGACGAGCAGAGCGAGCTTGCGCCAATCGATGTCCACGTAGTCCGCGGGCCGCAAGGAGATCGAGAACGCAGCCACGTCGGTTGCGGAGATCCCGGCGGCGATCGGGAAGCCGAACAGTGCCGAGCCCGAGCACAAGGAAAGGACCGCCGGCCGGAGGCCGGACTCTTCGAAGGCGCGGGCCACGCCCACCACCGAGGCCAGGGCACCACTCCCTCCCGTTGCCAACACCGCGATCCTCTGGTCTCCCAGCACGGGCAGTGGGCGTCGGTGCGTCCCGGCGAAGGGATGAGTGTCGATGGCGGGGTAACGGTCGAGGGGTAGCGACACCATGGACCTGCGCACGAGATCGAGGAAGCCGAGGTCGTCACGCACCCCCCGCTCGACCTGCCGGGCACGTGCGACCACGTTGAAGTACTGCCGTAGCCGGAAGACGTCGAGCACGGGGTTGAGCACGTTTCCATCGTCTCGCGATCAGGAGCCGGCGAGGAGGGCCGAAGGACCCATCCTTGGGCAGGTGGGGAGCTATCCCACGCTCGAGGTGGGCTCGAGTCCTATCCCGTAGTACGTGCAGAGGTACTCGAGGGCCCGCTCTTGTCGGAGGGTGACTGCTTCGGGCGACCCGGGCTCGAACACGGTGGTCCCATCGGGGCAGACCACAAGCTCGTACCCCCTCACAAATGCGTCGTAACTCGTATGACGCACACAGCAGTCGGAATGCTGGCCCACGATCACCAGACGGCCTACCTGATGCGCCTGTAGCCGTGCGTCGAGGTCGGTCTCGGTGAAGGCCGAGTAGAACCGCTTCGGGACCACCACGTCGTCGGGACCCGGGCGCAATGCGTCGATCACTTCTGCGCCGGGTGTGCCAGCCATGGCATGTGGTGGGAAGACCCGAAGCTCGCGATCGGTCACGCCATGCGCGTCGTTGGCGTAGAGGACGACCCAGTCCTCCGCCGCCCGCGCCCGGTGTAGCAACGAGGCGATGGGCTCGACGATGTGCCTGGCAGCAGGGTTGGCGAGTACCCCATCCACGAAGTCGTTGAGCATGTCCACGACGACCAGGGCCGTCTGCATTATCGCCTCCTCCCTCGCGGCCGGTTCGAGCGTCGGGTTCCCGGCACCGCCTATCGCAGAGCCAAATGGCTGCGGTCCTCCAGCGAGCGGACCGCGATGTCTGCGTCGTCGGCGGCGACCTCAGCCGAGGTCATCGGGAGGAGAAGGACGGGAACGACCGACCGGGCCAAGACCTCCCGGACCACCCAGCCGTGCCCCCAACCGAAGCTTCCTTTGAAGGAGAGCACTACGAGGTCACTCTTCGATTCCTCGGCGACCTCGATCACTGCGTTGCCTGGATCGCCCCACCGTCCCTCGAACGACCGGTTCTGGCCGGGGCAGTGACTGCGTACAAACGCATGCCCCCATGCGGGGAGGTCTCGCGTCGGCCGGTCCAACATCCGAGGCATCTCGCCGTTGCTCTCGAACGTGAGAAGAACAGTGATCTCCCGTTCCGGGTCGCTCCGAAGTCGCTGCTCGAACTCGAGGAACGACGCCGACGCGGCATCGCTGCCGTCAAGGGGAACGAGCAGACACTTGGGAGCTTTGGCACTCGGTCGGTCTGCCTCGGGGGGGACGAAGGCCACCGGCTTGGACATCCCGGCGATCACCCGGCGGGCGATGCTGCCTGTCGGTCGGGGACCACCTCGCAAGGCCCGCGTCCCCATGACCGCCCCGACCACTTCGGGGCCTCGGAGCACGTCGAGGATCGTTTCTGCCACCGGCCCGGTCCGCTCGCTCAGGTGGACGCCGACAGCGTCGGTGGCCCCCCGTGCCATGCGAGGTTCCCGATTCCCCTCCCGCACGTGCAAACCCTCGACGTCCGCACCGATCATGTCCGCGATCCCCCGAGCAGCCGTCAGTACGCCGTGAACCGCCGGCGTGTGGTTGAGAGCAGCGACAACTATCCGACCACGTTCAGTATTCATCGTGCCCGTCCTAGTGAGATTGGAGCGTCGGTTCCGAATGGCCCGGCATGAAGCGACTGCAGGTACCTCCTGGTGTCGGCCTAACACGTCGGACGCAGCGGAAATAGAGTCGCCAGTCCTTTGGAGGGTCCGTCATCGGGGTGGTCGGGTGCTCTGCTCACCGGTGTCGGCTGGTGGGGTGTCGAGCCAAGGCGCTCAGCACGCCGGCGACCAACTGGGCAGGCTCGCCGGCACCAGAGGCCCGTCGGCCGGCGAGCTCCAGCTCGAGGGGCACGAGCGTCGAGCGCTGGAGGTCAGCCAGTGAGCAATTCCGTCTCGTCGCCTGGCTGATGAGCTCCTGGGCCAGGAAGGCCAGGGCCTGTTGCCACACCGAAGCGCCCGGGGCGTGCTGCCCAGGCGGCTCACCGGTGGCCAGGGAGGTGAGGTCGTCGTCGCTGCCGTGGGCGACGACGTTGAGCCAGGC
>JARLGQ010000043.1 GCA_031292675.1 Acidimicrobiales bacterium | reverse complement strand
GTGCGTGTAGCAGCCGAAGCCGGTTCCGACGACGACCACGCCCAGCGGCTCGCCCCCGCCGCCGGAGGTGCTCACGGTCGCGGCCCTCGTGTCGTTCCGAGCACCTGACGGGTGGCCTCCGCGGCGGCACCGGCGGCGGCACGCGCCCCCGAGGCGTGCAGAACGTCGGAGAACACCTCCACTCCCGTCGGGGCGCGCACCCCGATGTCGTCCAGGGCGCCGAGGTATCCCGCCAGGTCGAGCTCGCCCTCCCCGGGAAGGGCCCGGTCGTGCAGTGTGGCGTGGACGAGGTTCTCCTCGGCGCGTTGCGGCGCGTCGCTGAGCTGGATGGCGAGCACGCGCTCCGCGGGCAACGCCCGCAGGTCGTCGACGGTGGTCCCGGTACGGGCACAGTGCCAGGTGTCGACGTTCAGCCCGCCGTTGGGCCTGTCGGCCATCCGCACCACTTCCGATGCCGTCGCCACGTCGGGGATCCGCGACCATGCCAGCCATTCGAGATGGACGAGCAAACCCTGTTGCGCGGCCCGGTCGCACAAGGACGCGAAGGCCTCGGCGCCTTCCTCCACCGACCACGTCCCACCGAAGACGTCGGCGGCGTTCAGCGAGCGGGCCCCCATCGCCTCGGCCATGCGCAGGAGGTCTTCCTCGCCGTGGCAGAACACCTCCATCGTGTCGAGCTCGGCCGGGATGTGCACCTCGTCGGCGCCCGGCGTCCACCACCAGGCCGGGTCGAGCTCGGCGACGACGAGGCCGAAGTCGTCGAGCATGACGCGCATCTCGGCGTCGCTGTGGCCGTCGCGCCGGGCCCGGGCATGGTCACGGCCCCACAGCGAAATGGCGTCGTATCCGGCGTCCGAGGCGGCCTCGAGCCGTTCGCGAAAACTCGTGTGGCGCGGGATCGTGCCCGAGCACAGGACGAGCGACTCCGGTCCGAGCGTCACAGCGTCTCCGTCTCCTGGGACGCAGCGGCCTCCGGAAACGCGGCCGCCTCCTGCGACGCAGCGGCCGCCACCGACTCCCCGGACGGGTCAGCCGAAACCGGCGCGGAACGCGGCGAGGGCGTTCGGGAAGGTGCCGTCGGTGATGTCGTTGTCCTGTCCCCCCGCCGTGTCGTTGAACGAGAAGATACACGTGAACGCCACGTTGTTGGCGGCGATCCAGTTGGCGAACTGGCTTATGAAGTAGGGATCGTCTCCCAGGCCGTACCCGTCGCTGCGGACGTCGTCGGCCCACTCCGGCAGGGCGATGGCCCTTCCCTCCGTGGCGGCGAAGTTGGCCAGCCAGTTGAGGCCCCATTGCTGGTTCACCGCGTTGCTCCACGAGGCTTGCGGTGTGAAGGGGGTCCCCCAGTACTCGTCGTACACGTCGGTCCCGATGTAGTCGACGTACGCCGATCCCGGGTAGGCCAGCTCGAGGTTCCAGCCCGAGGACCCGCCCGCGTTGGGGTTCCACAGGAACTGGAATTGTTGGCCCGGCACGGCGCGCATGGTGTCGACGATCTGGCGCCAGAAGGCCGCGAAGTTCTGGGCGTCGGTGTTGTTGGCCACGCTCCACGGGTACCAGTTGCCGTTGAACTCCCATCCGAGCCGCAAGATGGCGTTGGCGGCCCCGTCGTTGACCAGTGTCTGGGCGAGGATGGTGAAGTACTGGTTGTAGGCGCCGCCGGCGCCTTCGGCCAGCGTGCCTCCCGAGCCGCCGGGGAGGATGGGAACGCCGAGTACGAGGCGGTACCCGGAGTTGCGCCATTGGCCGAGCATCCAGTCCTCGCTGCCGCCGGCACCGTCCATGCCGTCCCAGCCGCTCGTCCGCAGGAGGTAGTCCGAGGCGATCACGGGGTGGGTCCCGGTGATGGAGGCGAACTGGGCCAGTGCCCCCGGGTCCCCTGAGCCGGCGTAGTCGCCGAGCGGAATGGTCTTGGCGGTGTGGGGTTGGCTCACCGCCGCCGCCACCGGGATCCCGCCGCGTGCCGGGGCCTTTCCCGGGGTCTTGACGGCAGCTTTCGACACCGGCCTGGTCGAGGCGGCCGTGGGTCGGACCGGAGCCTGGGGCGCGGCGGTGGTGTTCGTCGGCATCAGGTGGGTGGCCGTGCTCGTCGTGCTCGTGGTGCTGGGCTGCACGGCGATCGTGGTGGGCGAAGGCACCGTTGCCTGTGTGACCTGCGGGAACGACTGTACGGCTCGTGGTGGGGCCGTCGGCAGCACATTGTCCGCGTTGGTGGCGTCAGAGGCATGGGTCTGGGGTGAGGCCCCCATGTTCACCGCGTCCATGGCCACCACCGCGGTGGCTGTCACCAGGGGCGCGGCGACCACCTTGGTGGCCGGGTGGCGCACCAGGCCGCGTCTGTCACGACGGACGGCGTGCCGCGGTGCCGACAGCCGGATCAGGCTGAACACGGCGGCTCCCTGTGAACGTGTGTCACACGTGCAGCACGTGCATCAACGCGCGCCCCTCCCTCACTGGTCACCGTGTCCGGTGCGCGCCGAAAAGTCCTTTACGGGTCTGGGTTTCGGGCACGCGGACCGGCCATTGCCCTGGCCCCTGCGACCCTAGTGATCGCCTCGCGCCCTGTCGATTCGTTTGGCGCCGTCGGAGTCGATCGTCGGCGCCGTTTCGAGCGCGTCGTCGATTCGCTGCGCGTCGTCGATTCGCTGCGCGTCGTCGACCGTCGGCGCCGTTTCGGGCGCGTCGCCGAGGTCCAGCGACATGGGCACGCGCGCCACGATGACGTCGGTCCGGGTCCGCAAGGCCGCCGACAACAGCACCTCGACGTGGTTGTGGAGCACGCTGTAGCGCAGGCGGGTGGGGACGATCACCGGGATCAGCACCACGACCTGTTCATCTCGCTTGGCCCGCTCCCCGTCGATGAAGGCCACGATGGGCTTGACCACCGACGCGTACTCGGTGCGCAGGACCCGCAAGGGCACTCCCGGTTGCCACTCGTCCCATTCGCGACGGAGGGCGTCGGCCTGGGTGTGGTCGCCGTCGCTGAACATGACCGTCACCGCCACCACCTCGTGGCCCAGCGCCAGCGCCCGGCCCAGGGCTTGGGCCGTCAGCCTCGAGATCTTGGTCACGGGGACGATGACGAAGGCCTTCGCCTCGGCGCGGGGCTTGGGGGGAAGGGTGCCGAACCCGAGGACCTCGGCCACCCGTGCGTAGTAACGGTGGATGCGGCGGAACAGCGTCACGAAGACCACGACCGCCACCAGGACGACCCATCCGCCCGAGCTGAACTTGGTGAGGAGGAAGATGACGGTCGACACCCCGGTGGCCAGTGCCCCCACGGCGTTGATGGCGGCCCTGCGTCTCCAGCGCGACGGCCGCGTCCTCCACCAGTGGACGACGAGCCCGGTCTGCGACAGCGTGAACCCGGTGAAGACGCCGATGGCGAAGAGCGGGATGAGGCGCTGGGTGTCGCCGTCCACCGCCACCAGCAGCCCAGCCGAGAACAGGGCCAGCACGACGATGCCGTTGCTGTACATCTGGCGGTCACCGCGCACCATGAAGAAGTGGGGGAGGTAATTGTCCCGGGCCAGGAGGCTGGCGAGGAGGGGCAACCCTCCGAACGACGTGTTGGCCGCCAGGGCCAGCGCCGCGGTGATGGCCAGCGACACGAGGTAGTAGCCGAAGTGCCGTCCGACGGCCTCCCCCATGATCTGGCTGAGCGCGGTCTGTCCGCTGCGGGGTTGGATGTGGAACCGGACGGCGAGGATGGCGAGTCCCAGCAGCATCGCGCCCAGGATCGTCCCGAGCAGGGCCTCGGTGCGCTTGGCGCGGACCTGCCGGGGCTCTCGGAACAGCGGGACACCGTTGGCGATGGCCTCCACACCCGTCAAGGCGCTGCATCCCGCCGCGAAGGCCTTGAGGACCAACAGCACCCCGACGGCCTCGAGCCCGCGCGTGGCGGCGGTGGGATGGCCGAGTTGCGGTGCGTGGGCCGCGAGCGGGTGGACGAGTCCCACCGCGATGATGACGAGAAGGCCGACGATGAAGAGCATGGTCGGTAGCAGGAAGGCCCGGGCGCTGTCGCCCAGGCCGCGCAGGTTGAGCACGGTGATGATCGCCAGCGCGGCCAGGCACAGCGGGACGGTGGCCGGGGCGAGGCCCGGGAAGGCCGAGGTGAGCTGCCCCACCCCCGCCGCGATCGACACCGCCACCGTGAGGGTGTAGTCGACGACGAGCGCGGCGGCCGCCACGTGGCTGGCGTTGGTGCCCAGGTTGGCGCGCGCCACCGCATAGGCGCCCCCGCCCGAGGGATAGGCGTCGATGACCTGGCGGTACGACAGGACGAGGATCGTGAGCAGCACCACGATCGCCCCGGTGATGGGCAGGACCAGGTGCAGGGCGCCGGCCCCCGCCACCGCCAGGACCACGAGGATGGCTTCGGGCCCGTAGGCCACCGAGGTCAAGGCGTCGAGCGACAGTGCCGAGAGGCCCTGGACGGGGGTGATCTCCTCGTGGGCCGCCTGGCTCGAGGGGAGCGGTCGGCCCACCAGCAGCTGCCACAGCGACGAGGCCGCGACGGGTCGGTCGGGGCGTCGATCGGTCATCGAGCCCGCGCCCCGGACTCCGGGACCGGCCCTCGGCGCGCCGACCGTGTTGAGGCCCCCCTCCCGCTCCGGTAGACCCTTCCCATGTCCTTCCTCGAAGCCCTCGCCATCGCCGGCGCGGGCCTCGTCGCAGGGACGATCAACACCATCGTCGGCTCGGGATCGCTCATCACCTTTCCGACCCTGCTCGCATTCGGGTTCTCGCCCGTGGTGGCCAACGTGAGCAACACCGTGGGTCTCGTGCCCGGATCGTTGAGCGGTGCCGTCGCATACCGGTCCGAGCTGCGGGGCCAGCGACCCCGTCTCCTCGTCCTCGGGGCCGCTTCGGTCACCGGCGGCATCGTCGGCGCCGTGCTGCTCCTGGTCCTACCGGGCAGCGTGTTCCGGCACGTCGTCCCCGCTCTCATCCTGGCCGCCTGCGTGCTCGTGGCGTTGCAGCCGCGCCTGTCGGCGCGCCTCGCGCAGAACCGCGATCGCCACGCCCACGGCGGTCCCGTCCTGTTCGGGTCGGTGTTCCTCGCCGGCGTGTACGGCGGGTACTTCGGGGCGGCCCAGGGCGTGATCCTCGTGTCGCTGCTCGGCATCTTCTTCGCCGACCACCTCCAGCGCCTCAACGCGGCCAAGAACGTCCTCGCCCTCCTCGTGAACGGGGCCGCCGCATTGCTCTTCATGGTGTTCGCCCACGTGGCGTGGGACGCCGCCGGGCTGGTGGCGGCAGGATCGGTGGTGGGAGGCCAGGTCGGCGGTGTGCTGGGCCGGCGGCTGCCGGCCCCGCTGCTCCGGGGCGTCATCATCGCCGTGGGCGTGGCCGCCGCCGTCGCCCTCCTCGCCTGATCGCGGGCGTCGAGCAGGCGCAGGCCGGTCAGCCGGCCGGTGGCTGGTAGGTGACCTGCTTCTTGGCGGCCTCGTCGATCTCCTTCGGGGTGACCAGGACCGTGGTGCGCACCGACACTCCTCCGCCCGATCCCACGGCCAAGGCGAGGGCCGCCACCGACACGTGGTCGGGGAAGTCGCCGATGAGGACAGCGTCGGTGTCGCCGAAGGCGAAGTAGAAGGAGTCGAGCGATCCGCCCACGCTCTGGGCGGCCTCCCGGGCCGCTTTCTCCCTCGCCGAGCCACCCTGGGCGGCGACGCCCTTGAGTCCTTGGAGGGTGTAGTTCACGTGCAGCAGGTACTTCGCCATGGGGCCTCCTTGCCGGCCGGTGTCGATCGCGCCCCACAGGGTAGGCGCCGGGCCCGGGGCGGGGAAGCGAGCGGTGCTGGGCGCGGGAAACCCGCCATGATGGTCGCCGCCGACGAGACGGGGCCGCACGGCTGGGGCGGGGAGGGGTACCGGTGCGCTTGGGGATCGTGACTCCGGTGGTGAACCTGAACCCCCGCTTCGACCCCCCGGAGTGGGAGGAGCGCGGCGGCATCGAGGACGTCGTCGAGGTCGCCCGTGCCGCCGAGCGCCTGGGCTACGAGTGGGTGTCGTGCCCCGAGCACGTGGCCATCCCGCGCGCCACCGCCGCCACACGGGGCGGCCGGTACTGGGACCCGCTCACCACCCTGGCCTTCGTGGCCGCGTCGACACGGTCCATCGGGCTGCTGTCGCACGTCGTCGTGCTCGGCTACCACCACCCGTTGGAGCTGGTGAAGCGCTACGGCACCCTCGACCTCGTCAGCGGCGGTCGCGTCGTCCTCGGCGTCGGCGTGGGGTCCCTGGAGGCCGAGTTCGAGCTGCTCGGCGCGCCCTTCGCCGACCGCGGGGAACGTGCCGACGATGCCCTGCGCGCCATCCGGGCGTCGTTCTCCCGTCGCGTCCCGAGCTACTCGGGGACGCACTACGCGTTCGAGGACTTCGTGGTCGACCCGAGCGGGGTCCAGCCCCGAGTCCGCATCTGGGTGGGGGGCCGCTCCCGCCGTTCGCTGCGGCGTGCGCTCGAGTTGGGCGACGGCTGGATCCCCTTCGGCCTGCCCCTCGACGGACTGCGGACCCTGCTGGGCGAGGGCGAGGTCGTCGCCGCCATGGGGGACCGGGAGGAGGGCCTCGACGTCGTGCTCGCCCCCGAGCCACCCCTCGATCCCGTGGGCGAGCCCGAGACGACGGCGGCCGCGGTGCGCTCCTATCGCGACATCGGGGCCACGGCCTTGGCTTTGCGCTTCCGCCACGACTCGCGCGCCCATTACGTCGAGCAGCTCGAGGCGATGATGGGGGTGGCCGCTGCCCTCGAGGGCCGGTGAGTGGGACAGGGCCGGTGCGTGGGACAGGGCCGGTGCGTGGGAGGAGTCGCTGACGCCCACCCTGCTCGCTACGCTCGCCCCCCGACGAAGAACCGTTTCCCGATGGGAGCAGACCCCTCATGCCCGGCCCCGGTGAAGACGCCCCGACCGCGACGTACGTCGCCGAGCTGCTGGCCCTGGGCGCGGCCACGGTGGGCGAGTCCGGTGGACGTCCCATGCGGGCCCGGGTCAGGGCGGCGTGGCGCGGGGCGCGCCTGGCTGCGCCCGCCTATCCCGTGCGTTGCACCCCTGGCGACAACCTCGCCGTGCACGTGGCCGTGGCGCACGCGCCGGCGGGGAGCGCCCTGGCCGTGGACGTGGGCGACGAGGACGAGCTCGGATACTGGGGTGAGGTGCTCACCACCGCCGCCGAGTCGCGCGGCCTCGCCGGCCTCGTGATCGACGGGGGGGTGAGGGACACCGCCGCGCTGGAGGCTCACGGGTTCCCGGTCTTCTCCACCACCATCGCGTTGCGCGGCGCGTCCAAGGCGCGTCCGGGGGCGGTAGGCCTGCCCGCCGACGTGGGAGGGGTGAGGGTGTCGGCCGGGGACTGGCTCGTCGGCGACGGGGACGGCGTGGCGGTGGTGCCGGCGGCCGCCCTCGAGGACGTGCTACGCGCCGGGCGGGCCCGGGCCGACAAGGAGGACGCCATGTTCGTCGCCCTCCGCCAGGGACGCACGACCGTCGAGCTCCTCGGGCTCGACCCGTCGCCGGTGGAGGGTGCCTGAGGCCCACCGCGCTCGGGCGGTCGGGGCCCGTCTCAGGCCGTGACGAGGTTCTCGGGCCGGCGGCCGGCGAGCACCGTGCACGCCCCCTGGCACGCCATGCGCGCCATCTGCGTCCGCGTGGCGCGGCTGGCGCTCCCGATGTGGGGGAGCAGGACCGCGCGGGGGGCGCTCAGCAGGAGGGGGTGCACCTCGGGCTCGTGTTCGTAGACGTCGAGGCCCGCCGCCAAGAGGGCGCCGGCGTGGAGCGCGGCGGCGAGGGCCTCTTCGTCCACCACGGGCCCACGCGCCGTGTTCACCAACACGGCGTGCGGACGCAGCAGGGCCAGCTCCCGGGCCCCGATGAGGTGTGTGGTGGCGTCGCTCAACGGGACGTGCAGGCTGACCACGTCCGACACGGCCAGAAGGTCGTCGAGGGATTCGACGTACCCGGGCATGTCCGTGGGGTGGCGGGCGTGGTGCAGTACCTGCATGCCGAACCCCGCCGCGCGCCGGGCCACCGCCTTCCCGATGCGCCCGTAGCCCACGAGCCCCAACGTCGCCCCGTGCACGTCGTGGCCGAGGTACTGGGTCACGCCCCAACCCCCCCAGGCCCCGCTGCGAAGGTCGCGCTCGGCCTCCGACGCCAGGCGCGACGCGGCCAACACGAGAAGGAACGCCAAGTCGGCCGTGGTCTCGTCGAGGACGCCCGGGGTGTTGCACACGCTCACCCCCAGCCGGCCCGCCGCCGCCACGTCGACGTTGTCGTACCCCACCGCCACATTGGCCACCACCCGTAAGGTCCCCGACGCGCCGGCCCGCAGCACCTCCTCGTCGATGCGGTCGGTCAGGAGGCACACCACCCCGTCGACGGTGGCGGCCAGCTCGACGAGCTCCTCGTGGGTGTAGGGCGTGTCGTCGGCGCGCTGGACCACCTCGTGGCCCTCGTCGACGAGCGGGTCGAGGCCCCCCTCGGGGAGCCGGCGGGTCACCAGGACGCGGGCCGGCACGTGCGGTGTCCCGTCATCAGTGGTGGGTGTAGTCGATCGGACCCGCGTCCTTGACGCCGATGGCGAAGCAGAAGCAGTGGATGGGCGCGTGGTCGCTCACGGGACGGAGGCTGTGCACCTTGTCGGGGGGGATGTGCACCAGGTCTCCCTGGGTGACGGGCCGGTCCTCGCCCTCGATGGTCATGACGCCGCGCCCCGAGGTCACGTAATAGAACTCGTGGGTCGGGTGGGAGTGGGGGTCGACGTGGCCACCCCCGGCCACCTCGAACTCGTTGACGAGCTCGAGAAATCCCCCGTCGGTGATCTCCTTCATCTCGCGCGACTTGAACAGCCACCACACCGGGACCGTGCCGTTGTGCTCGACCACGGGCTCCACGTCCTCGATGCTGCGAACGTCCATCGCCTTGCCCTCCTCGCTCCCGTTCCACGCGCCGTAGACTGACGGCGCCGTCAGCGTAGATCAGGGGGGTGCACATGGCCGAAGGCGCAAGGCGCCTCGTGGCCGGGCCGGTCCTGCCCGGGACATGGGCCCCGTTCGGCTGGGTCCCGGTGCGCGACACCGACCCCTCCGACGGGACCGGTCGGCTCGAATACGAGTGGGCGGACCCCCACGTCAACGTGATCAGCCATGCGCCGGACGAGGTCGACAGGGAGGGGGACGGGCTGTGGTGCGACCGGATGTACCGCCACGACACCCACACCCAGGTCCTGCTGGCCCTCAACGGGCCCTCGGTGCTGGCCGTGGCGCCTGCGGACGCCGACTTGTCCACGGAGGCGGGACTGGACGCGGTGCGGGCCTTTCGTCTGGAGAAGCTCGATTCCGTCGTGCTGCACCGCGGCACCTGGCACTGGGGCCCCTTCCCTCTCGGCGACGAGCCGGTCCTGCTCTTCAACGTGCAGGGCCTCGGCTATGCGCGCGACAACGCGTCGGCCGACCTGGGGGCACGGGGCGTGCGATTCCTGGTGGTGGGGGCCTGATCTCCCCGCTGCCCGACGAGGAAGTCGTCGGGCAGCGCGTCACGATCGACGCGTGATGGGGGATGGCCCGACCAGCGGGCGAGGCGGTGCCGACGGCGCGGGTGGGCCGGGGCGCTCGCCCCCGAGGTTCTCGCGGCGCCGCTTGCTCGCCGCGGCCCCGCTGGCCGTGGCGGCCGCCGTCCTTCCGGGTTGCGCCGGCGCCGATGACGACGACGACCACCCCGTCGGCCTGCTCGGGGGGACGGACCTCTGGGACATCCCCGACGCCGCCTGGAGGCGGGCCCTGGGGAGCCACCCCGACGGGGCCACGGGAACGGTGTCGCCCCTCGGGACCCAGGCCCGCCCCCGTAGCCGCACCAAGCGGGGGATCCCGGTGGGCGGGATCGGGACGGGCTCGTTCATGCTCAACCTGGCGGGTTCCTTCGGGCCCTGGCACCTCGACATCGGGGGGGACGATTCGGCGGGCTCGCGCTGGGGGTCGCCCACCGACAGCGGGTTCGAGGACCGCTACCTTCCCCAGGCCGCCTTCCACGTCTGGACGTCCACCGCGGCCGGCACGGCCGTGTCCTCGCTCGCCACCGAGGACCTCCTGCCGGCGTGGCCGATGCTCGATCCCGAGTCCGGCGTGTACGCGGCGCTCTTCCCCAAGGCGTGGTTCGTCTACGAGCAGCTGCCCTTGCCCGTGGCGCTCAAGCAGCTCACCCCGTTCGTGGCGCGCGACGAGCGCCGTTCGTCGCTGCCCGGTGGGCTGTTCCAATTGGCGGTCTCCAATCCCACCAACGCGCCCGCCGACGTGGCGTGCATGCTGAGCTTCCCGAACGCGCCCTACCGGATGCCCACGGCCCAGTACCAGTACACGCGCCAGGGCCTGCGGTCGTCGCTGGTCAAGGAGCCCGGCACGGTGGGGGTGCGGCTCCAGGCCGAGGATCCCGACAACGTGCCCGAGACCCAGCGCACCGAGTGGGTCATCGCCGCGCGCGGACCGAGCGGGTCCGTCGTCACCGGCACAGAGGACTGGGCCGGTGACGGCGACGGGTCCGACCTCCTGGCTGCCTTCCGGTCGGGCCGGCTGCCCGACCGGCCCCTCGACCCCCGGCGCCAAGGGCTGGCGGGCGCGGTGTGTGTGTCGTTCACGCTCGCGCCGGGGGAGAAGCGCGCTGCCTCCTTCGCGCTGGTGTGGGACTTCCCCTTGGTGCAGTTCCGGAACCCGATGGACGGGACGCTCTGGCGCAAGCGCTACACGCAGTGGTATCCGGGTTCGTACCAGGGATGGGCGATGGCGCGGGACCTGCTCCATGACGCCTCTCGGCTCGAGCGCCGCATCGACGCGTGGTGGTCGGTCGTGGCCGATGACCCCGACTATCCCCTCTGGCTGCGAGGGGCGGCGCTCAACGAGCTCTACTACGGCGTGTTCGGCGGCGTCTTCTGGGAGAACGGCTGTGTCTCCAAGCCCAAGCGCTTCGGGGCCCGGCCCGGCCAGCACCTGTACTTCACGTTGGAGACCGACGTCTTCCGCGACTGTGAGTCGATGGACGTTCGGCACTACGAGGCCCGTCATCTGCTCGAGCTGTTCCCCACCATCGAGCGCGACGTGCTGCTGGGCTGGGCCGACATGGTGAACGCCGATTCTTTCGGGCGCACCCCGCACGACGCCGGTTCTCCGGTCGACGACCCCTGGTTCGTCGTCGGTCAGTACTCCGGTACCCGCGCCGGGGAGCCGCCCGTGCGCGTCGACTGGCTCGACCTCCCCTCCAAGTTCGTCCAACAGGCTCATGCGTACTGGACCTACACCGGCGACGACACCTTCGGCGCGGAGGTCTACCCGGCCCTGGACCGGACCATGACGCACGTGGCCTCGCTCGACCTCGACGGTGACGGCATCCCCGACGCGCACGGCTTCTGCACCACCTACGACGCCGTCGAGATGATGGGGGCGGCGAGCTATGTCGCCACCCTCTTCATCGGCGCCTGCGAGGCCATGGCCCACTTCGCCGGAGCGTTCGACACCGAGGCGGCCCAGAGCCGCTGGGCGGACGCGGCCGCCGCGGCGCGTGCCACGGCGGAATCGGTGCTGTGGAACGAAAGCGGCGGCTACTACCGCCTCGACACCGGCGGCCCCTTCAGCACCACGCTTCTCGCCGACGCGTTGTGCGGCACGCGCTACGCCTTGCGGGACATGCTCCCCGACGTCCTCGACCGCCAACGCGTGGCGTCGCATCTGAGCAAGGCGTTCGAGCTGAACGTGCTGGCGGTGGCGGACGGGCAGATGGGAGCGGCCAACATGGTCGACCCCTCGGGGAAGCCCGTGGACACGCCCCAGGGAAGGGCGGTGTGGCCGGGGGGCACGTACTTCACCGCCTCGCTCATGCAGGCCGTGGGCCGGGCCACGGGGCGCTCCGATCTCGTGGCCGCCGCCCTCACCACCGCGTACGGCGTGTACCGCACGACCTACGAGGACGACCGGACGGCGTTCTGGTTCGACACCCCTGCGCTGTGGCTTCCCGAGTTCCCCACCCCCTACCGGGCCGCGGCGTACCAGCGCTGCCGGGCGGCGTGGGAGCTGCTCTCGGCCATCAAGGACCCGTTCCCTCCCGGGTGGGCGCCCCCGGTGTGACCGGTCCGGCACACCCGCCGGCGTCGTGCGTCGTGCCGGGGGTGCGGCCAGGGGCCATGATCGGGTCGTGCCGGGACCTTCCTTCGAGTCGAGCCCGCCCGGAAGCGGGTTCACGGGACGCCTCCTGGTGGCGTCCACGAAGCTCGGGGACCCCAACTTCGAGCGCGCCGTGGTGCTCGTGCTCGACCACGGGGACGACGGGGCGCTCGGCGTCGTCCTCAACCGCCCGACGCACGTGCCCGTGGGGGAGATCCTCGAGCCCTGGAGCGACCAGGCTGAGATGGTGCCCCCCGCGGTGGTGTTCCGCGGGGGCCCGGTGTCGCCCGACGCCGTGATCGGTCTGGCCCGGGCGGCATCGGCCGAGACGGCATCGGCCGCGGCTTGGCGCGTCGTGATCCCGACGGTGGGCACCGTCGACCTGTCGGTCCCCCCCGAGCGCCAACCGCTGGAGTTGGAGGGGGCGAGGCTGTTCTGGGGGTACTCGGGATGGGCACCGGACCAGCTCGAGGCCGAGCTGGCCGAGGGTGCGTGGTTCGTGCTCGACGCGGTGGCGGCCGACGTCTTCGGTGCCGGGGCGGAGAGGCTGTGGCACGACGTCATGCGCCGCCAAGGGGGCGAGCTCTCCCTGCTCGCCACTTACCCGTCTCATCCGTCGCTCAACTGAGCACGGTCTCGGCGGGCCGTGGTGGTCCGATCGCGCCGCCGCCGCGGTGGTCCGATCGCGCCGCCGCGCGACGGTACGATGGATCTCGAGCGGTCGGGGGCCGGAGGCTGGGGCGATGACCCGCATCGAAGGCGAGGACCAGGGCTTCGGCGAGGATGCGTCGGCTCCGAGATCGCGTCGGGCCCGTCATGTGGTGCGGCGCGTCGTCCCTTCCGACGTGGGGACCCTGGTGGAGGTCCTGGCGCGCGCCTTCGACGACGATCCCGTGCCCCAGTGGCTCTTTCGCGGCGACAGGCGGCGTCGACGGGGGCTGCGCGCCTTCTTCGCCATCCAGCTCCGCCACACCTATCTCGAACGCGGCGAGGTGTACACGACCGAGGACCTGGCCGGCGCGGCCCTGTGGTCCCCGCCGGGCCGGGCGCGCCCGGGATGGCGCGACCTGGTGCGCCTCGTGCCCGTCATGCCGTACCTCACCGGGCTCGGACGCGATGCACCGGAAGCGGCCCGGTTGCTCTCTGCCGTCGACGCGGCACGACCCCGGGACCCGCACTGGTACCTGGCGACGCTCGGCACCGACCCCGATCGTCAGCGCACGGGGGTCGGCTCCGCGCTCTTGGGTTCGGTGCTCCACGAGGTCGACGCCGAGGGGCTCCCCGCCTACCTGGAGTCTTCGAAGGAGAGCAATCTCTCGTTCTACAACCAGCATGGTTTCGAGGTCACCGGCGAGATCCGCACCCCACGGGGCGGGCCCACCCTGTGGTTGATGTGGAGGCAGGCGCGCCCCCCGGCGGCCTGAGGGCGCGCCTCGTTCAGCCGTTGGGCATCCCCACCGCCCGTAGCGACCCCTCGGCGCGCGTGCGCTGGGTGCCGGTCACCGAGCGCACGCCCGGTGGGAGGAGGTCGGGCCGTTCCATGAGCTCGCGCAAGGTGTCGAGCACGGCCCGGGCCGGCGCCGAGGGCAGGCCCCGGCTCCGCTGGGCGATGCCGACACGCCGGGGGGCGAGGCCGGCCACGTCCACGAGCCTGAACCGATGGCGGAGATGGGGCGGGACCGCCGTGGCGGGCAGCACGGCGGGGCCGTAGCCCTCGAAGGTCAGCGAGGCCAGCAGGCGCACACCGTCGAGCTCGACGCGGGGGCGGAGCCGGACGCCCGCCGGCTTCACGGCAGCGTCGATCTCGCCCCGGAACGGCGTGCCCGGCGCCGGGAGCAGCAGCTCGAAGCGTTCCAGGTCGGTGATGTCGATGCGCTCGACCCCCGACAACGGGTCGTCGTCGACGGGGACCACGAGCACGATGTCCTCCTCGAACAGGGGCTCCGACACCAGGTCTCGCCCCGGGACCGGGAAGGTGAGCACGGCCAGGTCGAGGCGGCCCGCCGCCAGCTGCGGCTCGAGACCCAAGGTGGTGCCGTCGGCCACCACCAGGTGGAGGCGGGGGTGGCTCTCGGAGAGCTCGGCCAGCAACCTGGGCACCAGCCAGCGGGCCGTGGTGCCGATCATGCCGACCCGGGCGTTGCCCGCCACCGCCTCACGCAGGGCCCCGACGTCGGCGACCATGGCGTCGAGCTCACCCATGACCCGGTAGGCCCGGGCCACCACGATCTCGCCGTCGGCCGTCAGCCGGCCCGCGCCACGGTCGACGAGCGTGCTCCCCAGCTCGCGCTCGAGCCTGGCCACGTGGGCCGAGACGTTGGACTGGACCGTGCCCAGGTGGTCGGCGGCCGACGAGAACGAACCGTGTTCCGCCACCGCCACCAGCGCCTGCAGATGCCGGAGTTCCATCGCTTTTTACGATACTCGAAATCTGTATTAGCTGTTTGACTGATTACGGTCGATGCTCCACAATGGACCGCAGAGACCCCAGGATTCGGACGCCCCCCTTCCGTTCCTGTCGAGTCGAAGCAAAGGGACCGGCTCCCCCTCCGGTCCCTTTGCCGCGTCAGGGCGCCGGTTGGCCGGTCCTGTGCACCCGGCCACGCCACGGGAAGACGGCGGTGCCACGGCAAGACAGCGGTATGGTCTCGGCCATGGTGACGGCCCGCTCGCCGAAGACCCATCACCACAACGGCAACGGGTCGGCCCGCGGCGACGCGCCGGGGTCTCGGGCCGCGGTCTTCGTGGATCTCGACCGCACCCTGTTGCGGGGGGCGAGCGGCCTCGTGCTGAGCGCGGCCATGCACGTCGAAGGGCTCTTCGAAGGACGGCGGTCGCTGCCCGGCGAGCGCATCGTCTACGGGCTCTACGACCTCATGGGCGAGAGCCTCGCCTTCATGGCCATGGTGCGCGCCGCCCCGCACTTCACCCGGGGATGGGACGTGGAGGCGGTGTGCCGCGCCGGTGCGCTCGCCGCACCCGAGCTGGTCGAGCTCGTACAGCCCTACGCCCCGGGTGTCCTGGCCGAACATCGCGAAGCGGGTCATCTCGTCGTGCTCACCACGACCACGCCCTCGGACCTCGTGGCCCCCTTCGCCGGTCTGCTTGGGTTCGACCACGTGCTCGCCACCCGCTACGGGCGCCACGAGGGCCGGTACACCGGCGGCATCGAGGGCGAGTTCGTGTGGGCCACGGGCAAGCTCGCCGCCGTCCGGCGGTGGGCGCAAGAGGCCAAGGTGGACCTGTCGAGGAGCCACGCCTACTCCGACAGCGTGTTCGACCTGCCCCTGCTGGGCGCGGTCGGACGTCCCCACGCCGTCAACCCCGACCGGCGCCTGCACGCCGTGGCCCGGTTGCGGCGCTGGCCCGTCGAGCGTTGGGACCGGCCGCCGGGGGTGCCCAAGGTGGGCGGGCTCGAGCCCTACGACATGCTCCGTACCCTGATGCGCCCCGCCGTGTTCCCGTACGCGCGCTTCGACATCGACGGCGTGGCCCGGGTCCCTCACCGGGGGCCGGTCATCCTCGCCGCCAACCACCGCAGCTACTTCGACGTCGTGGCCTTGGCCATCGTGGCGGCGAGGCTCGGTCGGCCGGTGCGATTCCTGGCCAAGCGCGAGCTGTTCGACGCGCCGGTCGTCGGACAGTTGGCACGCGCCCTGGGCGGGATCCCGGTCGATCGCGGGAGCCGCTCAGACGTCCCCCTGCGTGAAGCCCGGCGGGCGCTCGAAGCCGGCGAGGTCGTCGTCATCCTGCCCCAGGGGACGATTCCGAGGGGCAAGAAGTTCTTCGACACCGAGCTGCGCGGCAAGACCGGCACCGCCCGGCTGGCGGCCATGACCGGGGCCCCGGTGCTGCCCGTCGGGTTGTGGGGGACCGAAGCGGTGTGGGCGCGCTCGTCGCGACTCCCCGACGTCACCAACCTCCTGCACCCCCCGTCGGTGCGGGTCCGGGTGGGCAAGCCGGTGCACCTGGGCCTCTCCGACGCCACCGTGGACACCGAGGCGATCATGTCGGCGATCATGACCCAGCTCCCCGCCGAGGCCCAGCGTCCGCACGAACCGACGGCCGAGGAGTTGGCGCGCACGTTTCCACCTGATCACGTCGACACGTGACGGCGCGGCCCGCCGACCGCTCGCCTCCGGTGCGGGCGCGCCTGGCCGGACGGGCCTCCACGGCGGTGAGCGCGGCCTCACGCCGGCTCCACCTCGGAGGGGGCTCCGTCATCGGGGGGCGTGTCGGGCTGCTCATCGCCCCCGACCTCCTCGGCACCCTGGCCGCGGGGCGCAGGGTGGCCCTCGTGACGGGGACCAACGGCAAGACCACGACGACTCGCCTGCTGACGGCGGCCCTCGGTGGAGCAGGGCGCGTGGCGACCTCGTCGGCGGGCGCCAACCTGCCGGCGGGCTTGGCCGCGGCCCTGGCATCGGCGGAACCGGGGGTGCCGGCGGTCCTCGAGGTCGACGAGGGGTACCTGGGCGCCGTGGCCGACGCCGTGCACCCGGAAGTGGTGGCGCTGCTCAACCTTTCCCGTGACCAGCTCGACCGCGTGAGCGAAGTGCGCATGGTGGCGGCGCGCTGGCGCCAGGCGCTCTCGGCGGCCCGCGACACGACCGTGGTCGCCAATGCCGACGACCCGCTCGTGGTGTGGGGGGCCCAGGGCGCCGCGCAGGTGGTGTGGGTGGCGGCGGGCCAGCTCTGGCGCCAGGACGCGGTGGGCTGTCCCGAGTGCACGGGCCGGGTCGTCTTCGGTGCCGACGGGGATTGGTGGTGCGCGTGTGGCTTCCGCCGTCCTCGCCCCGACGCCGCGCTGCGCGGGGACGTGCTCGTCACCGCCGACGGCCGCGAGCTCGCGGTCCGGCTCGTGCTGCCCGGCAGGTGCAATCTCGCCAACGCCGCCGTGGCGGCGGTGTCGGCGGGCGTGCTCGGCGTCGACGAAGCCGCCGCGCTCAGGGCCATGGAATCGGTGTCCGACGTCGAGGGGAGGTTCGCCACGGTGGCGTTCGGCGACGGGCGCGTGCGCCTCCTCCTGGCCAAGAACCCGGCGGGGTGGACCGAGCTCCTCGACCTGCTCGAGGGGGGCACCGATCCGGTGGTGATCGGCATCAACGCCCGCATCGCCGATGGGCGCGACCCGTCGTGGTTGTGGGACGTGCCTCTGGAGCGGCTGGCGGGGCGGCTGGTGGTGGCCACGGGGGAGCGCTGTCGCGACCTGGCGGTGCGGCTGCGGCACGGAGGCGTGGCCCACGTCACGGTTCCCGACGACCTCGGGGCGCTGCGCGCCGCGGGGTCGGCGCAGGTGGAGTACGTCGGCAACTACACCGCCTTTCAGGAGCTGCGGCGTCACCTGGCCCAGGCTCCGGCCCGTGCGGTCGCGCCGCCGGCCACCGACACCCCGTCCATCGGGGACGCCCGGGCCGCGCCCGGGATGCCGGTGCCCCTCGTCGTCGTGGGTGGAGGTGGTGAGCTCGGCGCCGCGGCGGCGACCGGTCGGCGCGGCGGGACCGCGGGTGGCCGGCACGC
>JARLGQ010000350.1 GCA_031292675.1 Acidimicrobiales bacterium | reverse complement strand
GTCGCCAGCATCTCGTGCCACAGCGCCGCCGGCGCGTCCGCCACGCGAACCAGCGGCGAACTGCCCGACATGTACAGCACCACGTCGACCCCGCCCAACCACGCCGCCGCCTGGCGCTGTGACGTGACCGACGAAGCCGACTGCGCGCGCCTGGTCACCGAGGCCGCGGCGTGGATGGGCGGGATCGACGTGCTGCTGTACATGTCGGGCGGCTCGCCGCTGGTCCGGGTGGCCGACACGTCGGCCGAACTGTGGCACCAGATGCTGGCGACGAACCTGGTGGGCGCGGCCCTGGTGCTGCGAGACGCATTGGCCCACCTGCACGAAGCCGACGACCCCGTGGTCGTGGTGACCACCCATTCGATGGGCACACCCTGGCCCTGGCTCGGTGTCTACGGCGCCACCAAGGCGGCGCTGGCCGAACTGGCGCGGGCGTTGCGCTCCGAAGAGCCGCGCCTGCGGGTCCTGTGCGTGGCGGTGGGCAACACGGTGTCGTCGTTCGCCGACAACTGGGACCCCGAGGTGGCGGCGCAGGCCTTCGAGCAGTGGGCCGCCGACGGCCTCTTGCGCTACGAGGTGTTGCAGTCCCGCGACATGGCCGACGCCATCCTGAGCGCGGTGCTCGACCCCGACGCGCCCGCCGAGCTGCTCATCGCGGGCGCGGAGGTGTAGCCGCCACCAGGGTGCCCAGCGCGGCCCGGTCGATCTTCTCCATGGCGGTGCGCGGCAGCTCGGAGGCGAGCACGATGGCTTCGGGCATCTTGTAGGAGGCCAACCGCCCCCGGGCGTGAGCACGCAGGGACTCGAGGGTGGGCGCGTCGGCGGCATGACGCGGCACCACGACGGCCACGCCGATCTCCCCCATGACCGGGTCCGAGCGCGGCACCACCGCCACGTGGGCCACTCCCGGATGGTCGGCGAGGACGTTCTCGACCTCGAGCGGGAAGACGTTGTACCCGCCGCGCACGTACATCTCCTTGGAGCGCCCCGACAAGTGGAGTCGGCCGCGCTCGTCCACGAAGCCCAGATCCCCGGTGCGCACCGCCCCGTCCGCGGTGAACACGGCCCGGGTGGCCTCGGGGTCCCGCCAGTACCCGCGCATCACCGCCGGCGAGCGCAGACACACGTGGCCGAGCTCTCCCGCCGGCCGCGGCTCGTCGTCGTCGGTGCGGATGGTGAGCTCGACGCCACTCCGGGCCCGACCCACGCTCTCCTCGGCGTCCTCGGGCGGGTCGTCGGGTGCCGTCCCCACCCCGACCCCCGCCTCGGTGCAGGTGTAGCGGACGACCACAGGGACCCCGAACCGCCGGCGCGCCTCGCGCACCAGGGCGGGAGTGGAGGGCCCACCCCCCATGGCGATCAGGCGCACGCTGCTCGTGTCGGTGGACTCGAAGCGCTCGTGGCTCAGCATCAGCGCCACCTGGGTGGGGATCCCTCCCAGACCCGTGATGCGATGACGTTCGACCATCTCCAGGGCGTCTCCCGCCGACCACCTCCCCATGAGGAACGTCGTGCCCCCGCCGCGCAGCGCCTGAGGCAGCTTGGTCATGTAGCCGAGATGGGCGAAGGAGGTCGACGACAGGCCACGGCCCCCGCCACCCCACCGCCCGCCCCCGTCGACCTGGCCGATGGCCTCGAGCTGGCTCCAAGTGAACACCGCGCCCTTGGGGTCCCCGGTGGTCCCCGACGTGAACACCACCGCCACGGGCCGGTCCGGGTCTCCGAGCGCAGAGCCCGTCTCCGTGCTGGTACCGCTGGCGGTCCGGTTGCCGGCGCCGGGGCCGGTGGCGGGTCCCACCCCCGACTCCAACGCCTCCTCCACCTCCACCACGTCCTCCACCTCGGCCGCGTCCTGCACCTCGGGGACCTCCCCGAGGCCGGTGTCGAGGGCGAGCTCCTTCGACGCCACCACCAGTCGGGGCCGGGCCACGGCCAGGCAGCGACGGCGCTCGGGAGGTGACAGCCGGTCGTTCACCCCGGCGGTGACGGCGCCGATCTTGGCGGCTGCCGCATAGACCACGGCGTAGGCGGGCCCCGAAGGCAGCAGCAGCGCCACGACGTCGTCGGCCTGCACCCCCCGGGCCCGCAGGCTCTCGGCGGCTTCGTCCGACAACCGGTCGAGCGCGGCGTAGGAGAGCGTGCGTCGGTCCGGAGTGACGTAGAGCGCAGTGTCTCCGTAGCGGGCCGCGGCCTCGCGCACGACGTCGCCCAGCACGGTCAGCCCTGCTTGACCGGCGGCTGTGTCCGCGTCTGTGCCTGGCGCTGGCCCCGGTGCCGGCGCTGGTCCTGCTGTTGCGGTTGCGGCAACCCGTAGAGCCCGGCCGCGTTCACGCCCAGGATCTTGGCCTGGGTCTCCGGCGGGAGCGGGGCCATGGTGCGTCGCAACGTGTCGACCGCTCCCGGGAAGGTCGCGTCGTGATGTGGGTAGTCCGATCCCCACACGATGCGGTCCTCGCCGATGAACGGTGCCAGCGCGGGCAGCGTGTGCTCGTCGATCTCGTAGCTGATCCAGCACTGCCGGGCGAAGTACTCGCTGGGTGCCATTCGCAGTTCAGGGCAGAACGCTCCGAAGCTCTCGGCCTGCTCGTCGAGGCGCTCCAGCCAGAACGGGACCCAGCCTCCGCTCGACTCGAGGAAGACCACTCGGAGTTGCGGATGACGTTCGAGCACGCCGAACGCGATGAGCTGGGCGCACGCCAGCATCTCCTCGAAGGTGTGGGACACGGCGTGGAGCACGAGCGGGTTGAAGGGGCGGTCCGACCCGAGCGTGGGGACGATCACCGAGCTGCCCTCGTGCACGGCGATGGTCATGGCGCTCTCCTCGGCGGCCTCCCACACCGGCTCGTAGGCGCGATCCGACAGGGAGCGCCCGCGACACGGGTTGGGCCGTACGAAGGCGGCCACGAACCCGAGCTCGTGCCGTGCCCGGCGCAGCTCGGCCGCCGCGGCCAGGGGGTCTTGCACCGGGATCATGGCCGCACCGAACAATCGCGTGGGGTCCACCGCGCAGTACGAGGCCAGCCAGTCGTTGTAGGCGCGGGCGATGGGCACCGCCGCTCGAGGATCGTCCAGAGCCCAGAAGTACAAACCCACGGACGGGAACAGCACGGCCTGGTCGATGCCCTCGCTGTCCATGTCGATCAGCCGCGCCGAGGGGTCGGACCCTCCCCGATGCGCGTCTTCGAGGGCGAGGAACGACTGCGGGTCCGAGAAGTGCGCACCGGGGGTGGCCAGCGTGCCCAGCGGCACGGCCAGGATCTCTTTTCCGTCCACCACGACGTGTTCGTACCCGTGCGCGTCGGCCGTGATGACGGGCCGGTACTGCTCGGGCACCGTCGCCCAGGCGCGGCGAGGCTCCACCACGTGTCCGTCGGCGTCCACGACCAGTTGACGTGAGGTGTTCACGACCGCCCTCGTGGCGCGGCCTCCTGCGCCGGCGCCCGCCAGTCGTCGACGGGAGGCATGGGGTGACGGAACAGCCCGGCCGCGTTGGCGGCCGCCATCATCCGCAATTCCTGTTCGGGTACGTGCCCCAACGTCTTCTCGAGGACGATCTGGGTGTCGGGCCACGTGGAGTCGGCGTGGGGATAGTCGCTCTCGACCATGATGTGGTCGACGCCGATGCGGTGGCGGAGCTCGACCGTCGACGGGTCGTCGATGGTGCAGAACCAGAAGTTGCGTCGCAGCACCTCGCTGGGCCGCAGCTCCGATGGCCACGCCGTGCTCTCGGTGCCCGATGCGGAGTGCTCGAGCACGTAGTCGGCCCGGTCCAGCAGCATCGGCACCCAGCCGATCCCACCCTCGGACATGGCGATGGCCAGGCCCGGGAAGCGAAGAGGCACGCCCGACCACAGCCACTCCGCCGCCGCCAACAGCGCGTTGACGGGGAACAGCGTGGGGAAGAGCTCGAAGGGCGGGTCCGGCGACGGGAGCGGTGCCCAACCCGATGCGCCGGTGTGCAGGCACACCACGGTGGAGGTCTCCTCGCAGGCTGCGAAGAACGGGTCCCAGCCGCCCGAGAAGATCGACGGTGCGCCCAGCCGCGCCGGGAACTCGGGGAAGCTCACCGCCTTGAAGCCCAGCGCGGCGTTGCGACGGATCTCGGCGGTGGCCACCTCCACGTCGACCAGCCATGGGAGCTGCAACGCGATGATGCGATCGGGGTAGGTGCCGGCCCACACCTCCGCATGCCAGGTGTTCCAGGCGCGCAGGCAGGCGAGGCCGAGCTCGGGATCGTCAGAGCGCGAGAAGACCGATCCGCAGAATCCGGCCACGAGGGAAGGGAAGCACAGCGAGGCCCACACCCCGTTGATGTCCATGTCGGCGACACGGGCGTGGATGTCGAAGCAGCCGGGTCGCATCTCGTCGAAACGCGACGGGTCCATGCTCCACGTGTCTTTGCGCCGGCCCGCCACGGCATTGAGGCCGACATTGGGGTAGGTGCGATCCTCGTACAACCAGTACTGCACCCCGTCGTCGCGTTCGACGATGCGGGGGGCGCGCTCGGCCAGGCGGGTCTGGACCCGGCCCTCGAACAAGTCGGGCGGCTCGATGAGGTGGTCGTCCACCGAGATCACCGGCACCCGGATCGGACGCGGCTCGGGATCAGGGAGCAGCACCCCTTGGCTCATCGTCACCCCGTTCCTTCGAGGGCCCACGGCGTCACGGTCGCAGCGCCGCCGAGCAGAACGCCCACAGCTCATCGGCGACCTCGGTAGGGGGCTCCTCGATCTGGTGGCAGATGAGCGCGTGCAGGTGGGAGAGCACCAGGTGGAAGAGGGTGCGCGCGTCGTGCCGGGCATTCCCGGGGCGCACCGAGCCGCACCCCTGGGCGGCGGTCACGGCGTCCTCGAAGACCCCCACGAACGGGTGCAGAACCCCCCGGAGCTGGTCGGGACGGGACTCGGCGAGCCGGAGGTGCTCGCGCACCAGTGCCGCCGCGTAGGGGAGGCGTCCGTCGACGGTCAGGAACCGGAACAATCCGACGACCACGATCCGAAGGCGTTCGAGGGGGTCGGCCTCGACGTCGACCATGGACACCAACGCGGCCGCGCCCCGGCGCGCGTCGTCCTCGAAGAGCGCGACCAGCAGTTCGTCCTTGCCCGAGAAGCAACGGTAGAAGCTCTTGAGCGAGGTGCCGGCCGCGCCCACGACCTGGGTCACCGTGAAGGTGGGCCCGCCGGCGTCCCACACCAGGGCTCGCGCCGCCTCCACCAGCCGGCCCGTCACCTCGGCGCGGCGGACCCGGGCGAGGTTGGTGGAGCCTTCCCCGCCAGCCGCGAATGCCTCCCCCTCGGGCAGGGCTCCTCGGGCCGGTGGCTCGGCGCCCGCCATGTCTCGCGCCCCTGACGCCATCGGGATCGGAAACTATCATCCGGCGGAGAACGGCATTCTCCGGACGGGAGGGCGACTGATGGGTGATGCGATCGGGCTGGTGATCGACGGCGGAGTGGTGCCCGGAGAGGCGGGGACCTACCCGGTGACCAACCCGGTCCGGCCGGCCGAGGTGGTCCTCGAGGCCCCTTCGGCGTCGGGGGCGCAGCTCGACCGCGCCGTGGCTGCGGCCCGGGCCGCGTTCCCGTCGTGGGCGGCGATGGCGCCCGATGAGCGCGCCGAGCTCGTGGGCAAGGCGTCGGCTGCCGCCGGTGCCGCCGTCGAATCGCAGGATCTGGCCACGCTCCTCACCCGCGAGCACGGCAAGGTCCTGTGGGAGGCGCAATTCGACTCGGGAACGATCGGTGGCATGGCGGCCGCGTTCGCGCCCTTGGCCGCCGAGGCCCTCGCCCCCAGGTCGCTCTCCGGTGGCGGGCGGCGGACCAGCGTGGTGCACGAGCCCTACGGAGTCGTCGCCGCCCTGCTGCCGTTCAACTGGCCGGTGTCGGTCCTGGGCAACAAGGTGTTCCCCGCCCTGCTAGCCGGGAACACGATCGTGGTGAAGGCCCCCCCGTTCTGTCCCGGCGCCGTGCTGGCCGTGGCCGCGGCGTTGGCCGACGCGTTGCCGCCCGGTGTCGTCAACGCCGTCAACGGCCCCGCTCCCGAGCTCGGCGAGATGCTCGTCTCCCATCCCGGGGTGGACATGGTGTCGTTCACCGGTGGCGTCCCCACCGGCCGTGCGGTGATGGCGGCCGCGTCGGGCGCGGTGCGCCCGGTGGTGCTCGAGCTCGGTGGCAACGACCCCGCCATCGTGGCGCCCGATGTCGACATCGACGACGCGCTCGTGGACAAGATCGTGGGGGCGTCTTTCATCACCTCGGGTCAGGTGTGCATGGCCATCAAGCGCCTGTACGTCCCCGAGGGCAAGGTCCGGGCCGTGGTCGACGCACTCGTCGCCCGGGTCGGCACCGAGGTGGTCGGCGACGGGCTCGCCCCCGAAGTGACGATGGGACCGGTCCACCGTCCCGCCGCGCGCCAGCGCGTCGAGGCCATGTTGGAGGAGGCAGCCGAGCGCGGCGCCCGAGTCCACCGCCCGGGCCGGGTACGGGAAGAGGACGCGTCGGCCGGCGGCTATCTCGTGTCGCCCGCCATCGTCGAAGGCGCCCCCGACGACGCCCAGATCGTGTGCGAGGAGCAGTTCGCCCCGGCGCTCCCGGTCCTCGGCTATCGGGACGTCGACGAGGCCGTGCGCCGGGCCAACGACTCGCCCTACGGGCTCTGTGCATCGATCTGGACCGCCGACGAGGAATTGGCCGCCGCCACCACGAGCCGGCTGGAGGCGGGCACGGTGTTCGTGAACAACCACGGCACCGCGGCGATGGACCACCGGGCCCCCTTCGGGGGATGGAAGCAGTCGGGCTACGGGCTCGAGCTCGGACCCGAGGGAATGCTGGCCTTCACCCGCCCGAAGACCATCCTCCAGTTCCCTGCCCCGTGAAAGCGCCCTGCCCCGTGAAGCGCCCTGCCCCGTGAAGCGCCCGACCCCGTGAAACCGCCCGACCCCGTGAAACCGTTGACGCGGGAGATACAACAGACACAGGAGAAGCGCCCATGCTGGACCTGTTGATCCGCGGGGGGACGGTGGTGGACGGATCGGGTGCGCCCTCGCGCCGCGCCGATGTGGCGGTGCGCGACGGCCGCGTGGTGGCGGTGGGCGACACCGACGAGCCCGCGGCCCGCCAGATCGACGCCGACGGACTGCTGGTGACGCCGGGTTTCGTCGACCTGCACACCCATTACGACGCGCAGCTGTCGTGGGACCCGACCGCCAGCCCCTCCCCGCTGCACGGGGTCACGACCGTGATCGGCGGCAACTGCGGTTTCTCGCTGGCGCCGGCGGGGCCCGAGCACTCCCGGTACCTGGCGCGCATGATGGCCCGGGTCGAAGGCATGCCGATCGCCGCCCTCGAGCACCTCGACTGGTCCTGGACCTCCTTCGGCGAGTGGCTCGGCCGGCTCGACGGGTCCGTCGCCGTGAACGCCGGGTTCCTGGTCGGACATTCGGCGGTGCGCCGTTCGGTGATGGGTGAGGACGCCGTCGGCACAGCCGCCCGTGCCGACCAGGTGCAGGCCATGGCATCGGTGTTGGCCCGTTCCCTCGAGGAGGGCGCGCTCGGGTTCTCGACGTCTCAGGCCCCGACGCACAACGACGGCGACGGGAGGCCCGTGCCCTCGCGCGCCGCGTCACGGTCGGAGCTCGAAAGACTGTGCGCCGTGCTGTCGGCGCACGCGGGCACGACTCTCGAGCTCATCGTCCCCGGGTGCCTCAACGGGTTCAGCGAGGAAGAGGTCGACCTCATGGCGACCCTGTCCTTGCTGGCCGACCGTCCCGCCAACTGGAACGTCCTCGGGGTGTCGGCACTCAACCCCGACGGGCTCGAGCACCAACTGGCGGCGTCGACGGCCGCATCGGAGCGTGGCGCCACCCTGGTGGCGCTCACGTTGCCCCACACCATGAAGCTGCGGCTGAGCTTCGAGCCCGGCGCCATCCTCGACAGCCTGCCCGGGTGGGCCGAGATGTTCGCCCTGCCGGTCCCGCAGCGCATCAAGGTCCTTTCCGACCCCGCCGAGCGCGCCCGGCTCGATGCCGGGGCCAAGTCCAAGGAGGCCGGGATCATCGGCGCGTTGGCGCGATGGGAGAACCTGCTCATCGACGAGACCTTCGCGGCGGCCAACGCGCCCTACGAGGGCAAGTCGGTGGGCGCCGTCGCCGAGGAAACGGGCAAGGAGCCGTTCGACGCGTTGCTCGACATCGTGATCGCTGACAACCTCAGGACGGGGCTGCGCCCACCCATCGGCGAGTCGGAGGCGGACTGGGAGCTGCGCGCCAAGGTGTGGCAGGACCCGCGCACCGTGGTGGGAGGGTCCGACGCCGGGGCGCACCTCGACATGATGTGCGGGGCCATCTACTCCACCTCGATGCTCGGCGACGGTGTCCGGACCCGGCACCTGGTGTCGTGGGAGGAGGCGGTCCGTCAACTGACCGACGTGCCCGCCCGGCTGTACGGGCTCCGGGGGCGGGGGCGGCTGGCGGAGGGTTGGTGGGCGGACATCGTGGTGCTTGATCCCGAGCGCGTGGGACACGGCCCCGAGCGGACACGGGCCGACCTTCCCGGCGGCGCCAGCCGGTTGTACGCCGAAGGTGTCGGGATCGAGCACGTGATCGTGAACGGTGCCGAGATCGTCACGGCCGGAGAATTCACCGGGGCCCTCCCCGGTGCGGTTCTGCGCTCGGGTGTGGACACCGACACCGTGCGGGCGGGGGGGCAAGGCCGGTGAGCGGGTCCGGCCGCACGGTACGCGCCGCGGTCGTCCACGAGGTGGGTGCGCCCTTCGTCATCGAGGAGATCGAGCTGGCACCGACGGGGCCGCACGACGTGCGGGTGAAGATGGCGGCGAGCGGTGTCTGTCACTCCGACCTCTCCGTCCAGAAGGGGACGATCCCGTTTCTGTTCCCGACCGTGCTCGGCCACGAGGGGGCCGGCGTCGTCATCGAGGTGGGCGAGGCCGTCACGCGCGTGGCACCGGGCGACCATGTCGTGCTCACCTGGATGCCGGCGTGCCGACGGTGCTTTTGGTGTCTGAGGGGTCAGGCCATGCTGTGCGAGGTGGGCCTGGCCGAATCCCTGTCCGGCGCCTACGCCACGGTGGGAGGAACTCGACTGGTGCGCGGGCTCGGTACCGCGACCTTCGGGGAGGAGACCCTGGTCCCCGAAGGGGAAGTGGTCCGTGTGGACCCCTCGGTCCCGTTGGAGCTGGCCGCGCTGGTGGGGTGTGCACTGGCCACCGGCGTGGGTGCGGTGTGGCACACCGCCCACGTGACCCCGGGCTCCACCGTGGCCGTCGTCGGCTGCGGCGGGGTGGGGCTGTCGGTGATCCAAGGCGCACGCCTGGCCGGTGCCGGCACGATCGTCGCCGTGGACCAGGTGGCCGCCAAGCTCGACACGGCCAAGTCCATGGGCGCCACCGCCGTGGTGGACTGGTCGAGCGAGGACGTCGTGGCGGCGGTGCGCGCCCATACGGGAGGCCGGGGCGCGGACTTCGGTTTCGAAGTGGTGGGGCGGGCCGAGACGATCCGCACCGCCTTCGCGGTGGTGCGGCGCGGGGGCACGGCGGTGCTCGTGGGCGCGGGGTCGCCCGCCGAGCAGGTGTCGTTCTCGGCCTTCGAGCTGTTCGTGGACGCCAAGACGGTCATCGGCTGTGTGTACGGATCGACCGACGCCGATCGCGACTTCCCGGTGCTGGTCGACCTGGTCCGCCAGGGCGCCATCGACGCCGAGGGTCTGGTGACTCGGCGTATCGGGCTCGAAGACGTGAACGACGCCTTCCGGGCCATGGAGGCGGGCGAGGTGGCGAGAAGCGTGATCGTCTACGGCGACGACGGGAGGAAGAGGTGATGGGGACGGACCTGCACGTGGTAGACGCCGATGCCCACGCGGTGGAGCCCCTGGAGTTCTTCGCCGAATTGCTGCAGCGCTTCCCCGACCACGTGACCCTGCGGACCGACACCAGGCTCGGGGTCCTGATCGAGGGGCGGCCCTATCCCCAGTACGAGGGCCCCGGCGCCGGGTGTCCCCCCCAGCACGGGCTGACGACGGCCCCGGGAGTCGACCCGGGGACCGTGGACGGGGTGCTGGCCAACGCTGACACCGACGGCATCGACGAGATGGTGTTGTTCCCGAGCTTCGGCCTGTGCGTGCCGACCCTCGGGGACCCCGTGCTCGGGGCCGGGGTGGCCCGCATGTACAACCGCTGGGTGTCGGAGTTCTGCGCCAAGGGCAGGGGGCGCCTGCACGGCGTGGCCGTGGTGCCCATCGAGCACGTCGAGGAGGCCGTGAAGGTCATGGAGGAGGCCAAGGACCTCGGGCTCGTGGCCACGATCGTCCCGCCCGCGCTCAAGGACCGGAATCTCGACCACCCCGACATGGACCGCTTCTATGCCGCCGCCACCTCTCTCGGCATGCCGCTCGGAGTCCACGGGGCACCTGGCATCCACCTGCCCAAGATCGGTGTGGACCGGTTCGACAATTACATCCAGGTGCACTGCATCAGCTTCCCCTTCGACCAGATGCTCGCCATGACGGCGCTCGTGAGCGGCGGGGTGTTCGACCGGCACCCGACGCTGCGGGTGGCCTTCTTGGAGGCCGGGTCGGGGTGGCTGCCGTGGTTCGTCGAGCGCCTCGGCGAGCACTACGAGTCGCGCGGCGACTGGATCCCCAACGGTTGGCAGCGCCCTCCGGCGGAGTACGTGGCGTCGGGGAACGTCGTGGTGACCTGCGAGCCCGACGAGGACGCGTTGTCCTGCGTCGTGGACCTGCTCGGCGACCGGTGCGTGATGTTCGCCAGCGACTATCCGCACTGGGACGGCGCCTGGCCACGCGCTTCCACCGAGCTCAAGGAGCATGCCGAGGGGCGGGTCGCGCCCGAAGCACTGGCGCGGGTGGCAGCCGGCAACGCCCAGGACTTCTACGAACTGCCCCGATGACCACCACCCTTGGAGGAACCGCCATGCCAGGAGCCGCCGTGCCAGGCCTCGACTACATCGACGCCGACGGCCACGTGCTCGAGCACCCCGACGGGTTCCGGGACTTCGCCCCCAAGGGGTTCGAGGACCGCGTGTGGCACATCGAGGTCGACGACCAGGGACGGGAGTGGGCCGTCATGGACGGCACCCGCAATCTCGCCAACTTCATGTCGCTGGCGGGCACGGCCGGCATGTCGGCGGCCGACCGCGACCGGGCTCAGCGTGGCGAGCTCCGCTACACCGAGGTGCGCCCCGCGGCGTGGGACGCTCCGGCGCGGCTGGTGGACATGGACACCGACGGCATCGACCAGTCCGTGCTCTACCCGACGCTCCTGTTGGGTGTCCAGGGGCATCCCGACGTCGAGTTCGCGGCCGTGATGTGCCGCGCCTACAACGACTGGGTCTCGGCCCACACCCAGGCCAGTGGGGGACGGCTGTTCGGCGTGGCCGTGCTGCCCCAGCAGGACATCGGTCTCGCCGCGGCGGAGATCCGCCGCGTGGCCGCTCTCCCGGGGATCGTGGGGGTGTTCCTGCGCCCCAACCCCACCGCGGACTGGCGACCGTTCTCCGACCCGGTCTACGACCCGCTGTGGACCGCCGCCTCGGACGCGGGGATGCCGGTGGGGCTGCACCCCTTCCTGGCGGCGGACCTTCCGGGCGCGTGCGTGGGCCTGCGCATCAACAGGCTGCGGAGCTCGGGCAAGCCGCTTCCCGACGACACGGGAACCGTCGCCATCGACAACATCTTCTTCACCCAGGCCATCGCCAACCCCTTCGACATGATGAACTCGATGACCTTTCTTCTCGCCGGTGGGGTGTGCGAGCGCTTCCCCGACCTGCGCGTCGTCTTCCTGGAAGCGGGAGGGGGTTGGCTCGTGCCCTGGTTGGAGCGACTCGACCACCATTACGAGATCTTCGGGTGGGACGTCCCGCAATTGGCGATGGAGCCCTCGGAGTACTTCCGCCGGCAGTGCTGGATCAGCTTCGACCCCGATGAGTCCACCCTCGCCTTCACTGCCCGTTCACCACTGTGCGGGGCGGACCGCATCGTGTGGGCTTCGGACTACCCACATCCCGATGCCGTGTTCCCGGGTGTGACCCGTGAGCTCTCCGAGGCCATCGCCGGACTTCCCGCCGCGGACCAGCGCCTGATCGCCGGCGCCAACGCCGCCGCGCTGTACGGACTTCCCCTCGCCCCTGCGGCGTCGGCCGGGTGAGCTGGCGCGACGCCGCTAACCTCGGGCCGGTGAACGACGACCTGCGCCGCCGCATCCCCCACCTGCTCGCATTCGGCCGCATCGCCTTCGGCCTGGGCCTCATGGCCACGCCTTCGGCGGGAGCCTTCGTGTACCTCGGTGCCGAGGCCAAGCGCCCCAGCGTGCGCTTCATGAGCCGGGTCTTCGGCGGGCGCGACCTGGCCCTCGGGCTCGTGTTGCTGCGGTCGCTGCGAGAGGACCGGCCCGAATCCGTGACCAGCGCCCTGTTGTTGGGCGCGGGGTGTGACGCCTGGGACGCGGTGGCGGCCCTGCGTGGCCGCGACCTCCCGATCTGGGGGCGAATCGTGGTGGCGACACTCGGCTCCACCTTCGCCGCCTTGGGCGTAGCCGCCGCGTTGACACCGAGCGCCGACGTGGCGGGTTTCGCCGCCACCCCGGCTCCTGCAGCACCGACCACCTAGATGTCCGGGGGGACGCCCGAACGCGTCGGCGACGACGCGCTGCGGGAGCGCGTGACAACGTTGGTGCGTGACGTCGTGGGGTTCCCACAACCCGACGTGACGTTCAAGGACATCACCCCTGTACTCGCCGACGCAGCCGCCTTCGCCGACACTGTGGCCTGGTTGGCCGCACCGTTCGCCGGCAACGTGGACACGGTGGCCGCCATCGAGGCCCGTGGCTTCATCCTCGGCGCCCCCGTCGCCTACGCCCTCGGAACGGGCCTGGTCCCGGTGCGCAAGGTGGGGAAGCTCCCGGCCGCCACCATGGCCGAGGCCTACCTGCTCGAGTACGGCGAGGCCACTCTGGAGATGCACATCGATGCCGTGGGGCCCGGTGACCGCGTCCTCATCGTCGACGACGTCATCGCCACGGGCGGCACCCTGCTCGCCACCGCTTCTGTCCTGCGCCGGGCGGGCGCGGTCGTCGTCGGGGTGGCGGCGCTGCTCGAGCTGGCGGCGATGAGGGGCCGGGACCGGCTCGAAGGCCTCGACCTGCACGTCCTGTTGTCGGTGTGAGGCCATCGCCGCTCTCGCTCGAGGCGATCGACGCCCAGGAGGAGCGGTTCGCCGCCGCCTTCGCCTCGGGTGACATGACGACGGCGAGGCCCCTGTACCGACCCGATGTCGTCTACATCAGCCCCACGACACGGCTCTTCGGCTGGCCGGCGCGCATCGAGGGCCTCGACCAGGCGCTCGAGTTCATCCAGCTGACCATCGCGGGCCTGTCGGACATCTCCTACACCGTGGACCAACGGGCGCTGATCCCCGACGATTCCGCCGCCTACGTGCGCGTGCAGTTCGAGTTCAACATGGGGGCGGTCCGGCTGCGCTCGACCTATGTCGTGGTGTACCGCTACCGCGACGCACTGATCGCCCGACAGGAGCTCTATTACGACCCGAGCGGCCAGCTCGAGGTCCTGCCGTCGAGCTGACCGTCGGGCCCGGGCCTGAGGGCCCACCTCACATCGGCATCGCCTCGTACACCTCGACGGTCCCGCCGCCGGCGAGGACCGGGCAGCCCTTGGCCTTGCCCGCCGCGTCGGCCAAGCTGCTGGCGGAGATGACCGAGTACCCGCCGATTCCGCTGGCTCCGCCGTCCTTGCTCGATCCGTCGGCCGTCACCGTGCTCGACACCCCGAAGGGGTTGCCGGGGTCGACGATGTCCTGACCGAGGGTGCCGAACCATCCCATCCATGCATCCATGACCGCCTTCTGAGCTTCCGGCGTGTCGGCCATCTGCCCGCCTGTGTACAGAAATACGAACTTCCCCATCGTCGTCTGCCTTTCTTGTTGTCGATTTGCCTTGTGAGTTGGTCTTCTCCAGGTTCGGTCCTGCCGGACCGTCCTGTGCCGGGATGCGGTGTCCTACGACGGCCCCAGGTCCGGTCCGGGGTCCCCGCCGCCTCCGGCGATGGCGAGCCGGGCCAGGAAGTGGCGCCAGCCCGCGGCGTGAGGCGCCACGGCTTCGAGGGGAAGGCCCCGGTGCACGAGGCGCACGATGGTGTCGTCCCCGTCGGGCGTGAGGGTGATCTCGACGGTGCTCGACCCCGGGGGCACAGGATTGCCCTCGTCCTCCCAGCCCCAGGTGAAGGTGACCCGGTGCGGCGGGTTCACTTCGACGTATTCCCCGCGGGCCACGTGAGTTCCGTCGATGTTGACGCGGTAGATGCCGCCGGGCTGGGGGTCGACCTTGTGGTCCATTCCCTTCCAGCGCCGCATCTTGTCGGGATCGGTGAAGAACGGGAACACGGCCTCGGGTGGCGCTGCAATCCGGATCTCCTGCTCGATGACGTCATCGCCTGCTGGCACGTTCGGTGTCCTCCATCTCTTGTTCCACTGCCCGCTTGAGGCGGCGCAGTCCGGTGTCCCAGAAGCCCTCGAGGTATTCGCGCAGCTCCGCCAGTCCCTCGGGCCGAGCCCGGTAGATGATGCGGGTCGCGTCCCGGCGGCTCTCCAGGAGTCCGGCGTCGACCAGGACCCGGAGATGCTGGGAGACGGCCGGGCGGCTGAGCTCGAAGTGCGCCGCGATCTCCCCGGCCGCGAGCTCCTCGTCGCCTACGAGTCGCAGGATCTCGCGTCGGTGAGGCTCGGCGATGGCTCGGAGGGCGGCGTCCACAAGAGTGAGTGTAAGCCAATCCTTACGTAAGTAGCAAGTGACATTTGCCCTCGGCTCCTGCGCTCGTCGCGTGAGCGGAGGGCCGCTGCTGGGATCGAGCGAGCTGGTGGCGTTCGTGGCGACGACGGACATCGATCGGGCCGGCGCTTTCTACGGCGGGGTCCTGGGGTTGCCGCTGGTCGAGGACGGCCCCTCCGCGTGCGTCTTCGACGCGCATGGGACCCAGCTTCGGGTCACGCCAGTCGCGGAGATCCGGACGGCTCCCTACACGGTGCTCGGGTGGGCCGTCGACGACATGGTGGCGGCTGTGCAGGCGCTCGTGCACGCGGGTGTGGGCTTCGAGCGGTTTGCCGGGATGGAGCAGGACGGCCTGGGTGCGTGGGCGGCTCCGAGCGGAGCCCGGGTGGCGTGGTTCACCGACCCCGACGGCAACGTGCTGTCGCTGACCCAGGCCTCGGCCCCGGGCAACGAGACGTGATTCAGCGGCGGGGCATCTTGATGGCGCGATCGGCGATGATGTTCTTCTGCACCTCGGTGGTCCCGGCGCCGATCGACGTGTAGCGCTGCCACACGTAGTTGTGGCTCCAGTGCCCCTTGTCCACCGCATCCGGCCCGCCGCGAGCCAGGACCCCCGTCGCGCCCAGGATGTCCACCCCGAGCTCGGCGATGGTCTGCGACAGGTAGCTCCACTGCAGCTTGGCCAGGGGCACCTCGGGCCAGTTCTTCTCGCCCTTCAGGATCTTCGAGAGCGCCCGGGCGTTCAGGAGACGCGTGAGCTCGAGCTGCGTCCACAGGCGCGCGATGCGGTCCCGGATCCCGGGGTCGTCGAGCGCCTCGGGGTTGTTCCGGCGCGCCGTGGCGATGAGGTTGTCGAGCTCGATGCGCATGGACACCGACAGCCCCGACGTGCCGACCCGCTCGTTGGCGAGGGTCCCCATGGCCACGTTCCAGCCCTGGTTCTCCTCCCCGAGCCGGTAGGCCGCAGGCACGCGCGCCCCGTCGAAGTTGACCTCGCAGAACAGCTCGCCGCCGGTGATGTCGCGGATGACGTTCACCTCGATGCCCGGGAGCTCCATGTCGACGATGAGCGCCGTGATCCCCTCGTGCTTGGCCCCGCGCTCGATGGCGCCGGGGTCCGTGCGCACCAGGAAGAGGCCCCATTTGGCCAGGTGGGCCGTGGAGATCCAGATCTTGCGGCCGGTGACGACGTACTCGTCCCCGTCGAGGACAGCCAGGGTGCGCAGATTGGCGAGGTCGGATCCCGCTTCGGGCTCGGTGAAGCCCTGGCACCAGTGGACATCGGCGTTGAGGATCCCCGGGAGCCACATCTGCTGCTGTTCCTCGGTGCCCCAGCGCAGGATCATGGGCCCGATCTGCCACAGGCCGTTGGCGTTGTAGATGCCCGGCGTCTTGGCCCGCGCCATCTCCTCTGAGTAGATGGTGTTCTGCATGACGGTGGCCTCTCGGCCTCCCCATGACTTCGGCCAGTTGATGGCCGCCCACCGCCCCCCGTGCAGGCAGCGTTGCCAGGCCTGGCGGCGCAGCATCGTGCGGCGGTCCGGGTTGTTCTCGTCCCCGATCTCCCCCGAGGCCATGAATTCGGGCAGGTTGGCGTCCAGCCACTCGCGCAGCTCGGCTCGGAACGCGTCGTCTTCGGCGGTGTAGGAGAAGTCCACGGTTCCCTCGGTGCTCGGGACGTCAGTGCTTCAGGACGTCGGGGTTGACGATGTTGCGGGGTGTGGCCCCGGCCAGCAGGCGGCACAGGTCGTCGGCGATGGTCTGGGTGTGGTTGACCTCGGTGTCGTAGGTGGCGCCGCCGATGTGGGGGGTGAGCACCACGTTCGGGAACGTGGTGAGCGGGTGGTCCGGGGGCAGGTGCTCTCCCACGAAGTGGTCGAGACCGGCCGCGCTCACCTTCCCCGACCGGAGGGCGTCGAGGAGGGCGTCCCCGTCGTGGAGCTGGGCGCGCGCCGTGTTGAGGAACACCACGCCGTCGCGCATGGCCGCGAACTGCTCGCGCCCGATCATCCCGTTCGTCTCCTCGGTGACCGGGGCGTGCAACGACACCACGTCGGCGATCTCGAGGAGCTGCTCGAGGCTGTGGGTGGCGTCCGCGGCGTAGGGGTCGTAGGCCACGACCCGCATACCCAGTCCCTCGAGGCGCCAGCGCAGGGCACGTCCCACGGCTCCGAGGCCCACGAGCCCGGCGGTGCGTCCCGCCAACTGCCAGGCCCGGAACCTCTGGTAGGGGATGGTCCCGTCCTTGTAGACCTCGCCGGCACGGACGTCGCGGTCCGCGCCCAACACCCCCCGGGTGGCGGCCAGCAGGAGCGCCACCCCGAGCTCGGCCACCGCGTCGGCGTTGCGAGCCGGGGCCCGTAGTACCGGCACCCCCGCGGCCGTCGCCGCCTCGACGTCGACGTTGTTGGGGTCTCCGCGGGTGCTCGCCACCGCCACCAGCGGGAGGTCGAACACCGGGCCGGCACAGCGATCGGCCTCCACCATGAGGATGGTGGCGCCCTCGTCCGCGGCCCGCTCGGCCAGCTGCTCGGCGTTGTAGATGCGGAGGGGCCGGTGGTCGATCCAGGGGTCGATCACCAGGTCGGCGAGCTCGCGCAACAACTCGACCCCCGGGCCCCGAACCGGGGTCGTCACTAACGCCCGAGGGCGGGTCCGATCCATCGATCCTCCTTCGGCGGCCGAAGTCATTCATAATGGCCGAATCATGACGGTCGTGTCAGGTTCGGTCACCGTCGGCATCGATATCGGGACCACGGCCGTGAAGGCCGTCGCCGCCGACGAGACCGGCACGGTGCTGGCCCGCGCCCGCGTCCCGCACCGCCTCCTCACGCCGGCCCCGGACCAACTCGAGCACGACGCGGCCCAGGCCTGGCGGCGTGGGCCCATGCGGGCACTGGCGCAGGTGACCCAGGGCGTCTCCCACCTGGCCGCGGTGTGCGTCACCAGCATGGTGCCCTCCCTCGCCGCGGTGGACGGCCGGGGAATTCCCCGGTCCCCGGGCCTCCTCTATGGCGATGCCCGGGGTCGGTATGTCCCGGGCGCCGGCGGGTCCGTGACCCCGCCGGTGGGCGAGGCCCCCCCTCGGGACATGGACGCAGCCATGCCCGATGCCGGGGGATTCGTGCGGTGGGCCGTGCACCATGCCCCGGGGGCCCGCGGCTACTGGCCTGCCCAGGCCGTCGCCAACTACGCGCTCGGCCGTGTCCCCGCCATCGACACCGGCACCGCCATCTGCATGAGCTCGATGCGGACGGGGAACCGGTGGAACCCCGAGGTGTTGGCCGATCTCGGCGTGACCGAGAAGCAGCTTCCTGTCGTCGTCAACATGGGTGAGCCCGCGGGGACGGTCTCGGGAACCGACACGGTGCTGGCGGCGGGGACGGTCGACGCGTTGTGCGATCAGATCGTCTCGGGCGCCACCCAGGCCGGAGACGTCCTCGTGATCTTCGGGGCGACGCTGATCGTGTGGGCTGTGGTCGACGACTGGGTCGAAGCGCCCGGGCTGTGGACGCTGCCCCATACCGTGGCCGGCAAGGTCCTCGTCGGTGGTCCGAGCAACGCCGGTGCGCTTTTCGTGGACTGGGCCCGCACCATGCTGCACGGTGCCGCCCGCCGCCCGCCGCGGTCGGTTGGCCCCGCCACCCCCGCCACCCCCGCCACCCGGGCCACCCCCGCCACGCAGCCCGACCTCGCCGCGGAGGAGGAACGCCAGGGCGACCCCGGGCGAGTGCCGGTGTGGACCCCCTATCTTCGCGGTGAGCGCGCCCCGTATCACGACACGACGCTGCGGGCCGGCCTGCACGACCTCGACCTGACCCATGACGCCCAGTCGGTGGAGCGCGCCGCCTACGAAGCGAGCGGATTCGTCATCCGCCACATGCTCGACCGGGCCGGCGTGGTGGCACGGCGCGTCGTGGCCAGTGGGGGTGGCACCCACGTCGTGCCCTGGATGCAGGGTGTCGCCGATGCCACCGGCCTGCCCGTCGACACGGTGGGCGTGCCGGAGGGCTCCGCCCTCGGTGCCGCCTACATCGCGCGGTGGACAGCCGGTCTCGAGTCGTCGCTCGACGGTGCCCAGCAATGGGCGCGCGTTGGCCGCCGCCTCGAGCCCGACGAGCGCTGGGCCGCCGCCGCCTCGCAGCGCTACGCGCGGTTCCTCCAACTCAGCCCCCAGACCTGACGCGCGCCAGCCGATCGCGCTGAGCCGGTCGCCGGCGGGTGCTCCAGCCGGTCGCGCCCCCCCGCCCCGCCTGGGCGACGCCCGGTCGCTCTGTCATGCTGGGGCGCGGAGGTGACGCGGTGAGCCCGAAGGCACAAGAGCACCATGAGCCCGGCCCCGGTGACGACTGGGTGTTCCCGTTCGAAGCCGAGCTGCACGCGTTCGCCCCCGGCCTGCACGAGGCCCAGAACGCCTGGTTGGCGCAGATCGACTCACTGCGCGCCCCTGACCGCAAGACCCACGAGCTCATCCGCATGGTGTGCACGGTCATCCTTCGCAACCCGCCGGGGATCCAACGCCACGCCATGCTGGCGGCCGAAGTGGGCGCCACGTGGGAGGAGATCGCCGGAAGCATCGTGTTGACCGAGCCGGCGTTCGGGCTCCTGCGGGTGGTCGAAGCACTTCCATGGGCCCGTCGTGGTTGGGAGCGCGGGCATTCCGTCGTCGACGACGAGGGTTCGCGCCGTCCTTCGACCTAGCGGCGACGGGTCTCCTTGGCGGCTTTGTCGGACTCCATCGCCGTCGACAACACGTGGGCGGGTGGATGACCGCCGTCGAACAGTGCCCGGTGCACCATGGTCGTGAGCGTGTCGAGCGCCGACGCGTCGACGGGCTCGCCGGCGAACTGCCGCAGCTGATGGAACCGGTCGACCATCGCCACCACGGCTTCGGAGGCGGCGTTGGCGTCGATGCCGGGGTGTGGCCCGGCTCCTTCGATGCGCGTCGCCAGTGCGCGCGCCACCCCTCCGGCGGCGACGTGGGCCTGGGCGCTCAACTCGGTGTCGCTCATGACCAGGTCGGTCCAGGCGCGCAGCACAGGGGCGTACCGCTGCCAGGCCTGGGAGAAGCGCTCCATCCAGGCGCGCAGCTCCTGCCATCCCGCCGCGTCCGGGCCGACGGGCCCGAGCGCGTCGTCGAGCGCGGCCACCACGTCACCGGCCTCGCCCACGAGCGCCCGCAGGAGGTCCTCCTTGTTGGAGAAGTACAGGTAGAACGTGCCGTGTGAGGTGCGCGCCACCTTGACGATGTCGTCGACTCGCGCCGCGTGGTACCCGCGCCGGGCGAAGACGACCATGGCGGCGTCGAGGAGCTTGCGCATGGTCTTGCGGCCCTGGGTGCGCAAGGCGCGCTTGCTGGCGGGCTCTCCCGCCGCCAGGCCCACCTTGGCGCCGCGGGGCGACTCCCGTTTCCCGTTCGTGGCGTTCTTTGTGCCCGGGGCGGGGGCGCTCACCGGGCTGGGCTCCGCCGGGGCGCTCGGCATGGTCGCGGGTCCCATGCTCGGGGCATCGTAGTCATCGACCCGTGGCGGACGGCTCGAAGGCGACCTTGATGGCACCGCTCGTGTCCTGGCGGGCAATCGCCCGCAAGGCGTCCCACCACCGCTCGAGCGGGAACCGGTGCGTCAGCATGCCGGTCAAGTCCACACGCCCCGAGGCCGCCATGTCGAGGTAGTGCGCGATGGCGTGCTTGCGGACGCCTTCGACCTCCTCGATCCCGAAGGCGTTGGAGCCGGCGATGGTGAGCTCTTTGAAGTAGACCGGCGTCCACTCCCATCGACCCGGCGTGTGGACCCCGCTCTGGACCAGGGTGCCGCGCTCGGCCAGTACCCGCACGCCGACCTCGAGGGTCTCGGGCCGGGCCACGGTGTCGTAGACGACGTCGATCCCGCCGGGATGGGCGATGGGCAGTCCGTCGAACGGCACATGCAGCTCCCCCCCCGACCACGCCGCCAGCTCCTCGACGAGTGCCAGGCGCGGTTCGTGGTTCACGACCTTGGTGGCTCCGAGCCGCGTGGCGAAATCGGCCTGGGCGGGAAAGCGGGCCACCACGGCCACCTCGACGTCGGGGTACAAGGCCCGCAAGGCGGCCACACTGGTGACGCCGAGCGCGCCGGCGCCGTAGACCAGAGCCTTCCCGCCGGGGGGCGGCGGGTGGTGCAGGATGGCGTGCATCGACACTGCGAACGGGTCTGCCAGCACCGCCAACGTGTCGGGCACCTCGGGCGGGACGTGGATCAGCATGGAGTCGTGGGCGGCGAGGAGGTCCGCCCACGCGCCGGGCGCATCGGTGGTGACGCCCACGTGGACGCCGGGGCCCAGTGCGCCGCGTGTGAAGCTCCAACACAGGTTCAGGTCCCCGGCCTGGCACGGGGGGCACAGCGGCTCCACACCCCGCGGCGCGCACGTGAGCCACGGGTTGAGCACGACGCGGTCGCCCACGTCCACTCCCTGCGCGGCGGGCCCGAGCTCCACCACCTCGGCCACCACCTCGTGGCCGGGGACGTGAGGGAGCGACGAGAAGGCGGACATGGGGTTGTCGATGTCGCCCTCCCCGAAGTCGCCGAGCACGAGCTTGGCGTCGGAGCCGCAGATGCCCGACAGGATCGGCCTCGTCACGACCCAGTCGGGCCGCGGCGGACGGGCGTCCTCGACGATGTGGAGACCGAAGGGGAGCGACGCCAGCATGCGCTCGAGGTCGTCGGTGGGCTGCGGCCTCGGCTCGTCGCGCTCGGGTGCGGCGCCGAACACGAGCGCTCTCACGAGAGCCTCCCCGCTGTGGGCCCCGGTCGATTCCTCGTCATGGCGCGCTCCCCTGCTCCCCTTGTCCGCTCGACTTGCTTCGCTCGACTTGTTCGCTCGACGCTGCACATCGGGCGCTCACACGATCCCCTTGGAGTGCAGTTTCTCGAGCTCGGACGGCGCCAGGCCGACCAGGTCACACCACACCTCATGATTGTGCGCACCCAGTTCCGGTGCCCCGGCCGGAAGAGGCTGCTCGGCGCCCACCAGTCTTGGGTATGGCGCCTGCTGGCGTAGCGGGCCGAGGACAGGGTCGTCCACGGCGACGAGATCCCGGCGGGCCGCGAAATGAGGATCGAGGGCGATGTCGCGGGCGCTGTAGGCCGTGGCCACCGGTACGTCGGCGGCGATGCACGCGTGTTCCACCTCGGCCGCGCTCATGCTCGACGTCCACTGCGCCACCACCGCGTTGATGACGTCGCCGTTTCTGGCCCGGTCGGCGAGAGTGGCGAAGCGGGGGTCCTCGAGCAGGTCGGGGCGACCCATGGCGCGACACAGGCGCCCGAAGTTGGCGTCACCGCCGGCCACCACGCAGACGTAATTGCCGTCGGCGGTGGGGTAGTTGTCGAGCGGGGCGGAATTCGACAGCCGGTTCCCCTCTCGGGTCCGCACGGTGCCGAGACGGTCGTAGGCCGGGATCGTCCACTCCAAGATGCGCAGCACCGATCCGTACAGGGACGCGTCGACGACGGCGCCTTGGCCCTGACCCGTTCCCCGCGTCGTGTCCCGGCGGTACAGCGCGGCCAGGGCCGCCTCGGCGGCGAACACCCCGGTCAGGTAGTCGGCCACCGTCACCCCGGGCCGTACCGGCGGTCGGTCGGGCTCGCCGGTCAGGTTCAGCAGGCCTCCGTAGGCCACGCCCAGACGGTCGAGGCCCGGCCGCCCCGCGTAGGGGCCGTCCTGGCCGAAGGCGCTGATGCGCACGAACACCAGGCTGGGGTCGAGCCCTTCGGGGCCCAGCCCCCACTCCTCCATGGTGCCGGGACGGAAGTTCTCGCACACGACGTCAGCGGTCGACGCCAGGCGCCGGAAGAGATCTTGGCCTTCGGGCGTCCGGAGGTCGCAGGTGGCGCTCTTGCGCCCGCGACCCTCCACGGCCCAGAACAGCGAATAGCCGTCGACGAAGGGCCCGATGCCCCGCATGAAGTCACCCGTCCCGGGTTGCTCCACCTTCACGACCTCTGCTCCCCATTCGCCCAGCAATCCCGCGCAGAACGGGGCGCCGATCCTGGTACCGACGTCGATCACCCGGAGGCCGTCGAGGGGGCCCGGCATGCCGCCGCGTCAGTCCTTGGTGGGGGGAGCATCCCCCCGGTCCCGGGCCGCGAAGACCTCTTTCATCGAGCCCAACTGCTTGCGCTGCTCCAGGGCGGACAGTGCGGTGGCGGTGTTGTGGGCCCACTGGTGGGCCATGAAGTGGTAGCGCCACGAGGCCCCTTTGCCCATGAGCTCGCCGACGTGGTTGATCGATGCCTTGACCACCTGGGCGGTCACGGGCGGGACCAGGGCGACGCGCTGTGCCAGCTCCATGGTCCGCGCCATGAGCTCGGCGCGCGGCACGACCTTGTTCACCAGCCCGAGCCGTTCCGCCTCCACCGCGTCGAGCTCCTCGGCGGCGAGGAGGAACTCCTTGGCCTTGCGGATGCCGAGCTCCCACGGTTCGACCAGCAGCTCGACCCCGGCGCCCGTCATGCGTAGGACGGGATTGGAGAACGACGCGTCGTCGGCGGCCACGATGAGGTCGCACATGCACGCCAGCATCAGCCCGGCGGCCACGCACTTGCCCTGGACCGCGGCGATAGTGGGCTTGCGGAAGTCGTGGATTCGGCGGCAGCGGTCCACGTACATGATCTGCTCGTGCCGGAACTTGCCTTCGGGGGTCTCGCGCATGGCCACCCAGGCGTCGGGCACCTCGGTGCCGACGAGGGCCTTGAGATCGTGCCCGGCGCTGAAGTGCTTCCCCGCACCCGCCAGGATCACGACGCGCACGTCGTCGTCGGCATCGGCGCGGTCGAAGCACGCGTCGAGCTCGTCGATCAACGCGCTGCTCTGGGCGTTGGCGACGTCCGGGCGGTTCATGGTGAGGGTCGCCACCGCGCCGTCGACCTCGTAGCGGACCACCGGTTCATTGCTCGTCACGGCAAACCTCCTTCGTGGGCGTGGCGTCGGCGGCCGAACGGGCCCGAGCCGACACGACACGCACCTCCGACGCGACACGCACCTCCGACGCGACACGCACCTCCGACGCGACAGGCACCCCCGACCCGGCCGGCATGCTCAGGGCCCTCCCTCGGCGGCCACGGGCTCACGCGGCAGGCCCAGCACCCGCTCACCGATCACGTTGTGCTGGATCTCGTTGGTGCCAGCGAAGATCGAGGCTGCTTGATAGTAGAGCCATGCCCGCTGCCACGACCCGGCCCCGGGGTTGGCGGTGGCGTCTCGCCACAGGGGGGCGGCCGGGCCGAGGACCTCGAGCGCCAGGCTGTGGAGGCGCTTGCTCATCTCACTCCAGTACAGCTTGAGGATGCTCCCTTCGGGGCCGGGCTCGAGGCCGCGTTGGAGCTTGGAGAGCGAGCGCCAGTTGTGCAGCTGGAACAGCCGCACCTCCACGTAGGCCTGGGCCAGCTTGCGGCGCAACCGCGTGTCGTCGAACGCTCCCGAAGTCGCCGCCAAGGACAGGAGCTCTTCGAGGTGCTGGAGATGGATGACGAGTTGTCGGGGGTTCACGCCCCGTTCGTGGGACAACGTGGAGCCCGCCACCCGCCAACCCTCGCCCGGGGCACCCACCAGTTGGTCGTCGGGCACGAACACGTCGTCGAGCTCGACCTCGTTGAACTCGGCCTCGCCGGTCAGTTGCACCAAGGGGTGAACGCCGACGCCCGGGGCGTGCATGTCCACCACGAAGAAGGACAGGCCTTTGTGCTTGGGGGCGGCGGGGTCGCTGCGCGCCAGGCACACCCCCCAGTCCGCGAATTGCGCGTACGAGGTCCAGACCTTGCGTCCGTTGAGCTGCCAGCCACCGTCCACGGGACGAGCCGACGTGCGCACCGCGGCGAGGTCGGATCCCGCGTCGGGCTCGGAGAAAAGCTGGCACCACAGCGCGGCGGCGGGCGGGATGGAGGGCAGCCACCGCGCCTTCTGGCCGGCGGTCCCGTGCGCCAGCAGTGTCGGTCCGGCCAGGTTCACGCCGATGCGCCCCACGAGCTCGGGGGCACGGGCGCGCGCCAGCTCCTCCTGCACGACGAAGTTCTCGGCCGGGCCGAGGCCCCGGCCGCCGTAGGCCACGGGCCATGTCACCGCCACCCATCCCGCGCCGGCCAGGTCCGACTGCCAACGGCGCCCGAAGGCGACTTCGTCGCCCAGGTCGTCAAAGCGCGGGGGCAGACCCACCCCGTACTCCCATGGCAGGTGGTTGCGGAGCCACTCCCGCAGTTGCCCGCGGAGTTGCTCCTGTTCGGGCGTCGTGTTCAGGTCCATCGGCCTGAGCCAGCATGACACACGCGTCAGGCTCCCGATCGGGCCGGTCGGTAGGCTCCCGCCGATGGACTTCGAGCTCTCCGCGGACCAGGTTGCGCTTCAGGAGGCGGCGGCGAGCCTGCTCGAGGGTGCGTGCACGACGACCCGCGTCCGGGAGGTGGCGGCCACGGATCGCCATCTCGACGACGCCCTGTGGGCGGCGATGGCCGAACAGGGCTGGCCCGCCGTCGAGCGCCCGGCCGACGACGGAGGCCTCGGGCTCGGCATGGTGGAGGTGGCGGTGCTGTGCGAACAGCTGGGACGCCATGTCGCCCCCGTGCCCTTCGCCGGCACCGTGGCGGTGCACGGGGCACTGGTCGCCGCGATGGCCGACGGTGCGCTGGAGGCGACCGCAGACCTGGGAGGCACCGCGGTCCGGGGGTGGGCCCAACGACTGGCTGCAGGTGACGCCGTGGGCGCGGTGGCGTGGTCGCGCCGGGCAGACGTCGTGCGCGCCCGGTGCGATCGCGACGGGACGTGGCGGATGACGGGCCGGTCCGATCCGGTGGTCGACGGGCCGCTGGCTGATCTCGTGGTGGTGTTCGCCGAGGCCGACGGAGCCCCGGGGCTGTTCCTGTTGGCGCCCGACGACGGGGATCGCCCCCTCTCGGAGCCCGCCATGGACCGCACCCGGAGCCTCGGCTGGCTCACCCTCGACGACCGTCCCGCACTCAGGCTCGGCGACGAGCGGGCCGCCGATGCGGTGCTCGACCGGTCCGTGGCCGCGGTGTGCGCCGAGATGCTCGGTGCCGCGGACGTGGTCTTGGCCATGACGGTCCAGTACGCCAAGGACCGTGTCCAGTTCGGGCGTCCCATCGGCAGCTTCCAGGCCGTGAAGCACCGCTGCGCGGACATGCTGGTGGACGTGGAGGGCATGCGGTCCGCCGCGTACTACGCGGCGTGGGCCGTGGGCGCGCAGGACCCCGAGGCGTCTGCGGCGGCATCGGCCGCCAAGGTGTGGTGCTCGGATGCGGCCCGCCGCGTCATGGCCTCGGGATTGCAGGTCCACGGTGGTATCGGGTTCACGTGGGAGCACGACCTCCACCTGTTCCTGAAACGATCGCAATTGGACCAGGTGAGCTTCGGGGACGCGGTGTACCACCGCGAGCGGATCGCCCGCATGCTCAGGTCCCGCGCCGAGGCGGGTCAGCCCGTGTTCTGAGCTCGTCTGCAAGCGACACAGCGACACAGCGACACAGCGACACAGCGACACAGCGACAGAACGCAAACCTGCCTACCGGCGCAGGCGGATGACGGCGAGCGGGGCCGCAAGGGCGACGATGAGCGCGGACCAGGCCAACGACGCCGGAAGGTAATAGCTCAGCGAGTGGCCCAGCGCTGCCTCGGCGGCATGGCCTTCGGTCAGGATCCGCACCGTGTCGACCATGGCAGTGATGGGCTGATGGTTGGCGAAGGCCTGCATCCACCCGGGCATCGTCGACACCGGGACGTAGGCACTAGAGACGAAGGTCAGCGGGAACACGAGGAACGACAGGCTCTGCGCCGCCTGCGGGCTCCCCGCGAAGAGGCCGAGGGCAACGAAGAGCCAGCAGAAGGCGAAACCGAACACGACGCACATGCCGAACGCCTCCAGGGCGGGGCCCACACCGTTGTGGATGCGAAAGCCGATGGCGAAGCCGATGCCCGTCGTGATGGCCAGGCTCAGCACGGTGAGGGCGGTGTTGGCCCACACGTTGGCGTCGATGATCGAGAAGCGTGAGATGGGCAGGCTCCGCAACCGGTCCATCAGACCCAGGCCGAGATCGTCGGCGACGCCGGCGGAGGCGCCCATTCCGGTGAAGAGCACGCTGGTCGCTACGAATCCCGGTACCAGGAAGTCGACGTAGCGCAGCGAGCCGGTGTGCGCGACCGCTCCTCCGAAGACGTAGCGGAAGATCAGCAGGAACAACGCGCCCTGGGCCGTCCCGGCCACGATCAGCTGGGGGGTGCGGACGAACTTCTTCACCGTCCTCCCCGCGATCGTGAGGGTGGACACGACTTGGGAGGCGCCGCGCCCGGCACTCCTGCCCGTGGGCCCGGGAGGGCCGAGGGTGGCGGGGTCGGAGTCGAAGGTCGTCGTGGTCATGGTGGGACCTTTCGGATCAGGCGACGCGGCCGCCGGCGGCGCGGCCGCCGGCGGCGCGGCGCGCGTCGGAGTGGGAGTCGGAGTCGGAGTCGGGAACGGAGTCGGAGTCGGGAACGGAGTGCGACCCGGACGGCGTGCCGGTCAGCTTGAGGAAGACCTCGTCCAGCGTCGGGTGTCGGACGGTGACGTCCTCGATGTCGATGCCGGCGTCGTCGAGGGCACGCACCGCGAGGGCGAGAGCTCCCGATCCCTTGGGGGCTTCGATGGAGCACCGCTGGGAGTCGGCGTCGACCGACGGCGTCCCGATCCCCAGCCCCTGGAGGACCGCGGCGGCGCGTGCCAGGGTGGAGGCTTCCCGCGTGTGGAGGTCGAGCACGTCCGCGCCGACCCGCTGCTTGAGCTCGGCCGGTGATCCCTGCGCCACCACCCTGCCCTCGTCGATGATGACGATGAGCGCGGCGAGGTGGTCGGCCTCGTCGAGGTACTGCGTGGTGAGCAGGACGTCGGTGCCACTCTCACCCAGCACCTTGATGGCGTCCCACAACTCGAAGCGGCTTCTCGGGTCCAGTCCGGTGGTCGGCTCGTCGAGGAGCAGCAGTCGCGGCGAGCCCACCAGGCTGGCCCCCAGGTCGAGGCGCCGGCGCATGCCGCCCGAGTAGGTCTTGACGAGACGGTCACCGGCGTCGGACAGCCCCAGGCGATCGAGGGTGGCGGCGCTCGCGGCGCGCGCCGAGCGGCGCGACTGGCCGTAGAGCCGGGCCACCATGGCCAGGTTCTCCCGGCCCGTCATCATCTCCTCCACGGCGGCGGACTGACCGGCCAGGCCGATCATGCGCCGCACCGCGTGCGGTTCCCGCACCACGTCGTGGCCGGCCACCGTCAGGGATCCGGCGTCGGGTCGGAGCAATGTGGCCACGGATCGCACGAAGGTGGTCTTGCCCGAACCGTTGGGGCCCAGAATGGCGACGATGCGTCCCGGCGGAAGGCTGAGGTCGAGCTCCGCCAGGGCGGTGACGTGTCCGAAGCGCTTGGTGAGGCCGCGGGCCTCGATGAGGGCGGTCATGGCTGTTCCTCTCTCTGTCCGGACCCGCACGGGTGCGGATCTGTCGGTTGATCCGCATGTGCGGACCCGTCGGATCTGTGTCCGAGAGAGGTCGATCCGTGCCGGTGCCCTACGCTGTGGGTGCAGCCCGAGCGAGGTTCCTCCGGAATCGACCTCGTGGTGCATATGCCCCGGGGTCGCGTGCTCGAACACGCGGCCCCGTGGCGTTCGTTACGACTCTGGGTGCGTCCTTTCCTCGGTGCCCTCGGTGATGGCGGGGGGGCCGGATGAGGCGAAGTACCCCAAGGCGTCGGAGCCGACGGCGGAGGCCGATGCGTTGAAGGCACGCCACAGCTCGATGCCGTCGAGCGAACCGTCTTCGATCTCATTGATCAATCGGCGGACGAAGTCGAGCTCTGTCTCCATGAGCTTCTCTTCGTACTCACCCTCGAGCTCGAACAACCGGGGCAGTCCCGCGTCGGCGGCGGCCCGGGACGCGGCGCGGACCTGGGTCAGACGGATGTCGAGGGCGATGGCGCGGAGGCGAAGCGCCTCCAGCGCGTCCTGGGTGTCGAGGGCGGGGAGGAACGAGAGTCCCGCCATGAAATGGGGGTACTCCTTGGTCGGCACCGCGATCAGCTCCGTCAGCCAGTCCGTGAGCTCCCGTGCGCCGGGGTCGGTGATCTCGTAGACGGTCCGCTCCGGCCGCCTTCCCTCCCGGACGGTCTCCCCGGCCCGGATCAGTCCCCTGCTCTCGAGCGAGTCCACCACCGCGTACAGCGATCCGTAATTGAGGCGGACGCTCTCGTGCTTGGCCCGGGACCTCAGGGTCTGGGCCACCTCGTAGGGGTGCATGGGGCGTTCGAACAGGCACACCAGCACGGCCAGGGCCAGGGGATTGGAGCGGGCCGACCGGGGCATTTCGTCAGAGTATTCTATTCAGAGTGCCCTGACAAGAGTTGTTGTCGAGAGCCCCGAAATCCCCGAGCGCGTCGTCACCCGTCCCGGCGCGGCTCCCGGCGCGGTTCCGGGCGCGGCTCCCGGCGCAGCTCGGCCGCCATGGAGCGCAACGCGCTCCGGTCGGGTTTGCCTGCGGCGAGCACCGGGAGGGCTTCGAGCTGCACCACCATCTCGGGCGTCTTGAAGCGGGTCACGCCCCGTGCCGCGAACCAGTCCCGGCACAGGGCCAGGTCGAAGGGGGCGGTGGCCTCCACGAAGGCGGCCACCCGCTCGCCGACGTCAGGGTCCGGCACCGCCACGGCCACGGCGTGACGGACGTCGGGGTGGGCTTCGAGGACCGCCTCGACCTCGGACGCCGAGATGTTCTCCCCGGCGCGGATGATGATGTCGGAGAGCCGTCCCACCACCCGGAGCCAGCCCTCCTCGTCGAGCACGCCGAGGTCTCCGCTGCGGAACCAGCGCCCCCGTTCCGAGAGGACCCGGGTCGTGGCCTTGGCGTCGGCGTAGCCGGCGAAGAGCTCGGGACCGCGCAACCACAGCTCGCCCACCGCGCCGGGGCCCACGCGCGCCGAGGTCTCGGGGTCGTGCACCTCGAGCTCGACCTTCCCGAGGGCGCGGCCGTCGGTGTCCCGGGCCCGCTCGACGCTGTCACCGGGGCCCGAGGTGGTGACCGTCGGCGCCTCGGTGGACCCGTAGGTGCGTTTGACGCGGCATCCGAAGGACTCGCTCGTGGCGTCCACGAACGCGGGGCTGACCGAGGCCCCGCCCGTCGACACGAGCCGGAGGCTGCGCACCCGCTCCCGGCGGAAGCCGGCCGTCGCCGCCATCTGCGAGAAGAAGACGGGGGGCGCCCCCATGAACGAGACGTGCTCCTCCTCGATGCGGCGCACGCCCTCGTCGGGGTCCCACGCCGCCATGAGGACGGTGGGGATCCCGGCCGCCGACGGGATGAGCACGCCGTTGAGCAAACCCGAGACGTGCGCCAACGGTGCGGGCATGAGGACGGCGTCGCCCTGTCCGAGCCCGTGCACGCCCACCATGAGGGCGGCTTTGTACCCGAGGCCGCGGTGGGTGTGCAGCGCCGCCTTGGGCACTCCGGTGGAACCCGAGGTGAACAGCACGACGGCGATGTCCGTGGCCCGGGCGGGGCTCGCGTGGGGGGCCATGGCCGGCGCCGGACCGAGAGCGTCCAACAGCGCTGCGGGCCCCTCCCCGCCGGGGACGAGCGCTTCGGGCCACTCGGCCGCGGGCATGCCGGCGCTCGCCACGACCAGTACCGGGTGCACCTGGTCGAGGGCGGCCTTCACCTCGGCGCCGCCCAACCGGTGGTGCAAGGGCGCGGCGATGGCACCGAGGCGCCAGCAGGCCCGGTAGAGGAGGAAGGGGGCGGCGCCGTTGGGCATCTGCCAGCTCACGACGTCCCCGCGCCGCACACCGGACGCGGCCAGCGAGCCCGCCACCGAGCCGACGCCGGCCTCCAGCGCGCCGGCTTCGAGACGCCCCGTGCCGTCGACCACCGTCACACCCGCCGACGCCTTGCCCCCCATGCCGGAGCCCCGCACGCCGGAGCCCGTGACGCCCGAGCCCGTGACGCCGGAGCCGGCGGCGCCGGAGAACGTCGCGTCGAGTGGCCCCCGGTCCCAGGCCCCACCGGGCTGGCGGTAGCGGGCCGCCCGGGCCTGGGTCAACGTCGGGCGGAGGCGGTGGCCCGGACGCGTCGACGCCGTGCGGAGCTGGGCCATCGGGCCAACGCTACCGC